>JBCBPQ010000036.1:0-42650 GCA_039820645.1 Cyanobacteria bacterium J06633_8
ACCACCGTTTGAAGGCTCCGGGGTTTGTGGCATTGGACTTGCACCACCGTTTGAAGGCTCCGGGGTTTGTGGCATTGGACTTGCACCACCGTTTGAAGGCTCCGGGGTTTGTGGCATTGGACTTGCACCACCGTTTGAAGGTTCCGGGGTTTGCGGCATTGGACTTGCACTACCTGTTGTTGGTGTTGTTGGTGTTGTTGGTATTGTTGGTATAGGTTGTGGTGAAGAATTTACTGGTGTTGGACTTGCACTACCTGTTGTTGGTGTTGTTGGTATTGTTGGTATTGTTGGTGTAGGTTGTGGTGAAGAATTTACTGGTGTTGGACTTGCACTACCTGTTGTTGGTGTTGTTGGTGTTGTTGGTATTGTTGGTGTAGGTTGTGGTGAAGAATTTACTGGTGTTGGACTTGGGCTACCTGTTGTTGGTGTTGTTGGTGTAGGTTGTGGTGAAGAATTTACTGGTGTTGGACTTGCACTACCTGTTGTTGGTGTTGTTGGTGTTGTTGGTATTGTTGGTGTAGGTTGTGGTGAAGAATTTACTGGTGTTGGACTTGCACTACCTGTTTTTGGCTGCTTTGTGGGAGTTGCAGGCGTTGGACTTCCCCCATTACTGGGTGAGGTTAAAGTAGTTTGGGGGGTTGATGTATTATTATTGAATGATTTATCTTCGTTTTTCTTAGGAGTATCTGTAATAACTTGTCCCGTTTCTACCAAAGTATTTACAGGTAAATTTTCCTGAGCAACTTGTTCGCTTGGTTGTTCCGAAGCAACAGGACTCAATTCTAGAAAAGATGGATTTTCAACTATTTTATCGCCAACAATCGGCTCCTGTTTTGCTACAGCTTCAGATGTTTCTGCTTGAACGCTAGCTATGGCAGGATCTGAAGATGCTGTATCGCTTGGGTTAGTTAAATCAAGTCCTCGTACTAAATCGCTTGTATCGTAAAAAGTTCTGAGATCAAAATTGTATAATCCTTGAATTCTTCCTTTAACTACTACTATAAACTGTCCTGCTTTAAGTACTTGAGAGCGAGACTCATCTTTATTAAAAACTTCTATACCGCTATTAGTCAGCGAACCTACAACTGTAGTATCTGTTTCCTTATCATAACGTACAAACAATGCCGAACCACGAATAGTTGCAGCAGCACTACGGGTTCTTACTCTTGTTCGTCCTTGCCCAGGTGGTATAAGCAATAGCACAGTTCCGTTCGATAGTCTAAATGTTCGAGTTCTGGGCAAAAATCTAAATACTGCTCGCTCACCAATCCGCGCTAAAGAACCATCGTTGAAACGCAAGTCAGCCAACGAAGCTCTACCTGTAGCTAGTCCATCTCCAGGATTCATACTATCCCTCCTTCTAGCTCGGCGCTTTGGTCGATTCCGAGGCATGAGTTGTACCCAGTTATGCAACTTCTTTAC
Source organism: Cyanobacteria bacterium J06633_8 (assembly GCA_039820645.1). Taxonomy (GTDB): domain Bacteria; phylum Cyanobacteriota; class Cyanobacteriia; order Cyanobacteriales; family Nostocaceae; genus Rivularia. Next base: position 1,423 of record JBCBPQ010000036.1, read on the forward strand.
TACAGCCCTAGTCAAAGGAGTTGATGCGCTTGCCTTCTGTGGCGGTGTCATCACTACAACTCCCCATAATGTAACAATCGCTAAAGGAACTAACTTGCGAAACATAAAAATTGTGCGCCTTGCATAATTTTACAATTACCACACCAGCCAAAAGGATAGTGGAGTAAAAATTTGAGCCTGTAAACTGTTATAGCAGTTTTTTTTACGTAAATTTGCTTAAATAGTATTCAAAATTAAATGTATAAGATAAGCAAATCTACTATATAGTATGAACTTTCAATTCATTTTCCTACCACAAAGAAAATCTTATTGAAAATATTTTTATGATTATGATTGATTATCTTTAATTTCGTTATCATTTTAATCAATCATAAATATTGAATTTGGGCAGAATTTCAGATTGTAAGCACGACATTTATAAATCTCTCAGTTGAGTCTAATCAAACTAAACAAGTTTTAAGATGAAATCAAAAGATTGGAAAAAATTGTGTTCGTATGCAATGTTAGCGTCGGGTAGTGCAACATGGTGTTGTACTAACGTAGAAGTGGTAGAAGCTGCCAATCGAAGCACCCAAACTAATAAACAGCAAATTCTATCGGAATTAAATTCCCAGCCACTAAATCAATCTTCTTTACATCTCAATCGCATCAGAGTCGATGACAAGAAGAATACAAATATCCCAAAGTTTTCAAAAGATAGAAATTTTTTTAATATTTCAGAACCCGAAAAAGATGGAATTGTTTTACATCAAAAAGAAGTAATTATACCTACCATTATTTCGGATATCCCAAATCCAAATAAACAATTACATAATAAGTCAATACAAGTAGTGCAAAATCCGGACTCGCAACCACCACCAGTTCCAGAAAATGTAGAAAAAGAACCGCCACCACCACCAACTCCAGAAAATGTAGAACAAAACCCCCCACCTTTAGAAAGCCAGCCTACAGATTTTCCTGCAACTTCTCAAGAAGAAGTCGAACAAAAGTTAAATACCCTTGAAGATGAACGTTCCAAAAGATTAAAAAGATTATTGGAGCGACTCGAAGATAATGAAAAACCAATAGAGTCTTTTAATAATGAATTAGGTACTATTAGAGCAGTGAAAGTTCCTATGGAAGCACCCCTGCCTCCAGAAAAAAAACAACCGCAACCAATAGAAAAGCCCGTACAAAATTTTAAACCTGTTGGATATTTGTTAGGTCGTGTCGGCTACTTCCATACAAGTAATATCTTTTCTTCTAGAAAAAAACCAATCGATGATGGTTTAATATTTTCTGGACTTACGCTTGCAGCAGCACCCTTCAAAATTGCACCTAAAACGTACCTGAATGGTTCAATTGACGGCAATATAATTAGATACAGCCAACAATCGGAATTTGACTATAACCAAATTAGATTTAACTTAGGTATTTACCAGCAACTGACTACTAAAATGTACGGAGAAATCGGATGGAATAATCAGCAGTTATTTTATTCAAAAAATAGCGATCGCTTTAATTTTTCTTCCGGTGATAAATTTTTAAATGAAAATTCTTTCCGTTTATCTCTAGGAAGAAGAGACGCTTTAGCGCCAAAGTTAAACTTGGATAGCTTCTATGAACTTCGCCTGAGTCTTACAAACCCACCTGAAAAACGCAACCGAGTTATTAACTATGTCTGGTTATCTTTAAACTATAATTTACAGCAGTCATTGCGAGTAGGTATTGACTATCAATTTAACTTATCCAACTTTTTAGAAAGAAAATTAGAAACTAAAAGAAACAGAGAAGACCAGTATCATCGAATATCCGCTAACTTGAAATATCGTATATCAGAACTCAGCAGCATCAACCTACAAAGCGGCTTTACTTTAGGTGGATCTAGGGACCGTAATATTGATTTTGATGGTTGGTTTTTCGGGGTTAATTACAATTGGGATATAGGACAGTTTTGATAACAGCTAACAGTTACCAGTTACAAATTAGGAGTAGCAAGTAGCAAGTAAATTACTTTCTCCCGTATTATTGCCATAAGGCTCTTCAAATGCTTGTTCGCTGCTCGCTACTTACTACTTTCAAAATCTCCTCTTATCCCTTATCCTGCTATTTCCCTCATTCCTAACACCTTACTCGTAATAACTGATCCAATCGCTCCAACTACCAGGATAAAGTTTACCCGTATCAATACCTGATAATTCTAAAGAAAGTAAATTAACGCAAGCTGTAACACCAGAGCCACAATAAACTATGATTTCTCGATTATTTTCTAATTGTTCCCAGCGTTGGCTTTGCTGTTCTTGGGTAAGTAAATAACCATTAGAATCTGTTACTTCTTTCCAAGGATAATTCATTGCGCCAGGTATATGACCGGCTATTTTATCTATTGGTTCTCTAATACCTTGGTAACGCTCATTGTCTCTTGAATCTATTAGAGCCGTATGAGATAAATCTTTACTATTTTTTACAGTTTCTCTATCTACTATCATCTGAGTTTGCGGTTGGGGTACAAATTTTCCCTTGCAAGAAGTGGGAATAATATCTGTAACGGGATACTCAGATGCCAGCCATCCGTTAAAACCCCCATCTAGTACTGCAACTTGTTCGTGTCCTAAATAGCGTAATAACCACCATAACCGAGATGCAAAAGCAAGACGGGAATCATCATAAGCTATTACAAGAGTTTCTCCAAAATTCACCTTCATCGCGGATAATTTATCTGCAAATTCCTCAATATCAGGTAAAGGATGTCTTCCTCCATGCTTTTGTACTGTTGATGAAAGGTCTCGATTTAAATCTAAATAATATGCTCCTGGAATATGGCTGGTTTCGTACTGCGTTTTTCCCTCTTGGGGATTAGCTAGGGAGAAACGACAATCAAATATAGCAATATCGGGATGATTGAGATTTTCAAAGAGCCATTGGTTAGAAATAATTGAAGAAGTGTGTTTCATCATAATTCATTATCGACTAACAACTGTAATTTGGTCAAAACACTATCAAAATACTTAAATTAAAAAAAAATCACAATTATAATTTTTAAATTTTAAAATCTGTATTAGAAACTTAAAGGGAAAGAACATCTTCCCTTTAAGTATTAACAAAATCTAGAATATCAAACCTAAAATCTAATGACTAATCAAGATTTTATACCCCAACTTACAGCAGATGGCTCATATACTTTCTTTTCTGAAGAATTTAACGAATCATTTCACAGTCATTTTGGAGCCAAGCAGGAAAGTTATTTCAAGTATGTTGTTCCTACTTTTATATTAGAAAAAGCTGGACGAGGAGTTGTACGATTATTAGATATTTGTTATGGACTAGGGTACAACACAGCAACAGCAATTGAAAAAATTTGGGAAGTAAATCCTGAGTGTGTTATACAAGTAATTGCTTTAGAAGTAAATCCAACAGTACCCCAAGCAGCGATTAAGCATCAATTATTTGAAAATTATAATAGTAATTTAATAGACATTTTGACTAAGTTAGCCTTTGAGTTTCAGGTACATACACCATCTTTCAAAGCCGAACTGCTAATTGGTGATGCTAGGGATAAAATCAACCAAGTGTATCAATCCGGTTTCAAGGCTGACGCAATTTTTCTTGACCCTTTTTCGCCGCCTCAGTGCCCTCAGCTATGGACAATTGAATTCTTAAAGCTAGTTTCTCAGTGTTTACAGCCAGATGGTTTATTAGCTACTTATTCCTGCGCGGCTGCTGTACGTACTGCACTTTTACATGCCCGATTAAACATCGCTTCAACTTCGACCGTAGGTAGAAAAGCACCCGGAACTGTTGCAAAATCCAATTCCCTATGCCCCATAGATAAGGAAACAAAAGACTTAAATTATTATCCACATCAATTTGCTTCTCTCTCACAATCAGAAAAAGAACATTTACAAACTCGTGCAGCTATTCCCTACCGAGATCCAAAATTAATCGATTCCCCAGAGGCAATCATCAAACGGCGCAAACTCGAACAACAGGATTCCGATTTGGAACCTACATCGCATTGGCGTAAACGCTGGCTTTTAATAAAATAAGTTAGATTTGTTCCGAAAATTGCTGTTATCATCACAGCCGGAGGCTTTCTCCCAGCATAAGGCACTTACAGATAATAAAATATCCCACCGTCGGTGTCGCCTTTCAGGCGACACCCCGAAAATCTTCGGTTTTACCAGAATATTTGTAAAACGGTGGGATATTTTATTTCTTGGATCTCCCTAAGACTGCGGACTACTTCTGCCCGTCCGAATGTGGTTCAGCAAAACTAAATATGCTGTATATAAACGATTTTAATTTTATCTACCGTTAATAATATTTATTACTTATAAGGTAATTTAACTTTAGGATTATAGTATGTTGAGGACAGAGTATAGGTTAATAAATCTATTGTTGCTTCGGCAAAAATACTATCAATACTTTATAAAATAAACTTTTTTAAGTTTAAAATCTTATATTTCCTGATATATATACCGTAATTAAAAGAATATGCTAACGCCGTTATCAATAGAAATATCCGTGTAAAACCTGATTGAAGATTGGGTTTAGTTGAACATACTATAATTATAGAACTGGGGAAAAAATCTATAAATGTTCTCCTAATTCTTTTAAAAAACATTAAACAAATTAGTATTGTATTTTATATAAAAGTACCTAGGTATCAATAATGAAAAGCCTGTGAAAATGCTTTTTAAAATACATTCAAGTACTAAAATAGTTTTTGAAACATTGCATTGTTGCTAAACAAATGGAGTCCCTTTGTGATTCAATGGAAATCCAATTATACAGGTTCTACTGAGCTAAAATTTGCTGGGTCAAACCCCACAAACTTATATAACAAAGTCGGTAAAGATCGTGCCTTACCAAGAGAATATGAGCCTCATGGTTCGGAATTATCTACTCATGATTTAAAAGCAAAACAATCTGACAGCGAGGATTCTAGTAATTATGGTCTGAAAAATACCAATAGCGATTTATTTTTTTCAGCGACCTTACAGAACAAAGAATATAGTTTAGATTGCTTTGAAAATGATGTCCCCAAAGTTTTAGTAGTTGACGACCATGCTGCTAGTAGGATGACAGCAGTAGCACTTTTAGGAATGGAAGGCTACGAAGTGATTGAAGCAGAAAGTGGTTCTGTTGCGGTGCATCTAATAAGCGAAAAACAACCGGATGTAATTCTGCTTGATGTAATGATGCCCGAAATGGATGGTTTTGAAGTTTGTCAACTACTCAAGCAGGACGATCAAACAAGACTAATCCCTGTGATTTTCATTACGGCTCTCAACGATAGGCGATCGCGAATTCGGGGAATTGAAGTAGGGGCGGATGATTTTCTAAGCAAACCCTTTGACAGGGTAGAATTGGCTGCACGGGTTAAGTCTTTAGTTCGTCAGAAGCGTCTAAATGAAGATTTAGATCATGCAGAAAAAGCACTGTTTTCCATTGCAAGAGCGATTGAAAGCCGCGACCCCAATACCGGCGATCATTGCGAACGGCTGGTAAACTTAGGAAAAGCTTTTGGCGAATATCTTGGTCTTTCACGCAATCAAGTTAGGGATTTGATGTGGGGAGGCTATCTTCATGACATTGGTAAGGTGGGAATTTCCGATTCAGTATTGCTAAAGAAAGGAAAATTAACACCTGCTGAGTGGGAAGAAATGAAACAGCATGTTTTAATTGGGGAAAAAATCTGTCTGCCGTTACGCAGTATGCGCGGAGTTATCCCCATCATCCGCAGCCATCACGAACGTTGGGACGGTAGTGGCTATCCTGACGGACTCAAAGAAAATGAAATTCCCTTCTTGGCTCAGGTGTTTCAAATAATTGATATTTATGATGCTTTAACAAGTGAAAGACCCTATAAAAAGGCTTTTACGCCTACTGAAGCATTATCAATCATGACTGAAGAAACAAACAAAGGTTGGCGCGACAAAAAACTAATGCAGCAGTTTACTGAATTCATCGGCACCATAAATAACAGCTAATTGTAAGCGATTAACATTTCGGGAAGGCTATGTAATCGGGTATATTTTAAGCCGAAAATAAAATATGTAATCGTATTTATCTATAGCTGTTGGCTGATTATGGTAGTAGTAGCAATTTTAGCGGCTGGTCGCGGTACAAGAATGAAATCAAACCTACCAAAGGTTTTGCATTCTTTAGGCGGAAAATCTCTTGTTGAAAGAGTTATTCAAAGTGTTGAACCCCTGCAACCAGAACGTCGGATAGCGATTGTCGGTTATCGAGCCGAAGAGGTAAAAACAGCCTTGCAACCCATTCCTAATATAGAGTTTGTCGAACAAACCGAGCAGTTAGGAACGGGTCATGCCATCCAGCAATTACTGCCTCATTTAGAAGGGTATAATGGAGATTTGCTTGTTCTTAATGGCGATGTACCGCTTTTACGCGGCGAAACTTTAAAAAATTTCTTACAAATCCATCAAGAAAATCAAAATGCGGCTACTGTTCTTACAGCAAAGCTACCCAATCCTAAAGGATATGGGCGAGTTTTTTGCGATGATAACAGTGTATTACAGCAAATCATTGAAGATAAAGACTGTACAGCTGCTCAAAGGGAAAACCAGCGTATCAATGCTGGGGTTTACTGTTTTCGCTGGAAAGATTTAGAAAAGATATTACCTCACCTACAGGCAAACAACGCTCAGAAAGAATATTACCTCACTGATGCCGTTACTCAAGTTACCCCAGTTATGGCGGTAGATGTAGAAGATTACCAAGAAATTGGAGGAATCAACGACCGCTTACAATTGTCAGGTGCTTATGATATCTTGCAAGCAAGAATCAAAGAAAAATGGATGAAAGCTGGGGTAACTTTGATAGATTCTGCCAGTATCACTATTGATGAAACAGTAGAATTAGAACCAGACGTAATTATTGAACCCCAGACTCACTTACGGGGCAATACGGTTATTAAAGCGGGAAGTCGTATTGGTCCGGGAAGCTTAATTGAAAATAGTTTGATTGGCGAAAACGTTACCGCCAAATATTCGGTCATTTCTGATAGCACAGTCCAAAATGCAAGCCAAATTGGACCTTACGCCCATTTACGCGGTCATGTAGAAGTTGGAGAAAAATGCCGTGTAGGTAATTTCGTTGAATTAAAGAATAGTAGATTAGGCAACGGAACCAAAACCGCTCACTTATCTTATTTAGGAGACACAACCACCGGTACCAAAGTAAATATCGGTGCGGGTACAATTACAGCTAACTATGACGGTGCAAACAAGCACAAAACGACGATTGGCAACAACACTGGAACTGGTTCCAATAGCGTTTTAGTTGCACCAATAACCTTGGGAAATAATGTGTACGTAGCAGCCGGTTCAACAGTAACAGATGATGTTCCCGACAACAGCTTAGTTGTTGCACGTCAGCGTCAAACTGTCAAGGAAGGGTGGAAGATGAAGATAAAGGATAAGTAAAAATTGGGCATGGGGTATAGGGCATAGGGCATAGGTCATTTGAAGCCAAAGGGAAGATAATTTTTGACCTTTGACCTTTGCCCTTGATTAAACCGCTCCCACCTGCATTTCTTGGGACACTTCTAAAGTATCGCCAATTTTTTCGCCGTCATGGTATGCAGCAAGTAAGACTTCACTGGTTTTACCCCAAGCAATCGTTCCTTTTGCATCAAGGGCGATCGCTCCTAAATCTCGTTGATTTTGATGCGATTCCTTAAATGAACGCTGCATGGCATCTTGAAGAGTCATTCCGTCACCGACGCGCACCACAATTCGTGGTGCTAAGCATTCATCGATAATATCTTCACCAATACCCGTACAGCTTATTGCTGCATCTTTAGTAGCATAGTTACCTGCTGGCATAGCAGAATCACTGACTCTTCCGATACGCTCAAAACCCTTACCTCCGGTAGAAGTTCCAGCAGATAAATTTCCTTGACTATCTAAAGCGACTACGCCAATAGTGCCTCGTCCGGCATTATCGTTTGATACCAGTTCTTTTTCGGCTACGACTCCAGCCATAGTCTTTTTAAAATCATCTTGACGCTCCTGCAACCACTCTTCCAAACGTTGGTCGGTTAGAGGATTGTAACTAGGTATCTGTAATTCCCTCGCTAACTCCGCAGCACCATAATCCGACAGAACTCTATCTGAAGAAGTTTGTAAAGCTTTAGCTAAATCAATCGGGTTTTGGATTCGTGTAATATTAATGACACCACTAAAACTTTGTGTTGTGCCATTCATTAAAGCAGCACTCATACGGACTTGACCATCGGATTGCAGCACCGAACCAGTACCGGCATTAAAACAAGGATCGTCTTCTAACATTTGACAACCCTTGACAACCGCTTCACTTGCACTACCTCCGGACATCAGCACTGAATAAACTTCTTCTACTACCTTGTGAAGAGAGCGGCGTACCTTCTCCACTCCTCCTTTACCTTGAAGAGAGCTACCAGCCCCTCCATGAATAATTAATTTAGGTTGCACCTTGAGATTCATTTTTATGATTTACTGTGTAATTTTTTATAGAGAAAGTTTTGATGGCAATTACTTTTGGAAACATCTAGAACTGCCCAGAAGTAATATTCATAATCTCATTTTCTAGCACTTAATCCTCATTATTTTTACTAGCTTCCGAACGCCGACGACGGCAACGTTCAGAACAATATTTTACATCATCCCAACAATCTGCCCATTTTTTGCGCCAGGTAAAAGGACGCTGACACACCGGACATATTTTCGATGGTAAATCTGACTTAGAACGGTTGCGTGCCATGAGTTTAACCCGATCTACAAAAAAATTATTATCAGTTAGGGGATGGGGCAGTAGAGGAGAAAAGAAATATAATTACTAACTTCTAACTTTTAACCTCGAACGATTTTATGTCCCATGCCCAATCTCCTATTATCCAATAGGTAAAAGCAAACGACTAACTACTCTACCATCTGGTAATTGATAGAAATCCAATTGCCCTTGAAGCTGCTGTATCAATTTCTTACATATTAATAAGTGCTTTATAGATGAGTGTTCTTGCTTAGATTGAGTCAGTAAGTCGGGGAAAGCATCTTGCTGTAATTCTTCTAATAGCTGGGGATGAATAGTACCGTTGTCCGTAATTGAAACTTCTAGAATTTGCGGTTCTAAACGACGGCACCAAATATCTATTCTTTGGCCATCTTGAGAACGATGACAAGCTGAAATTAATAATTCGCTGACAATTAACTCAATTTTTCGGATGTCGCCGCAGATTGTGATTTGTGAATTAGAGATGAACGAATCATCAATATAAGAATCTTCACCTTCGAGTTTTTGTCCTAAACCATGCACTCCTACCCAAAGCTTATGGTGCTTTAGCAGTTTATTAATTCCTTTCAAAGAACCTTTTAATAAACTTGCTATACTTATAGTCTCTTTATGAAAAACTAGCTGCCACTGTTCGAGTTTTAATAATCCTGTTGATGAAGCAACAGTATTGTCTAATTGTCGTAGCAATTGCTGGTAGCGTGCCAGAGTTATTTTGTTATCTGGAATACCTAGATCGTGAATTTGACTAAGCAAGGTGACAGTATTTTGCCTGATATTTTCAAATCTTCGATGTTTATACCAATTTAGTTGCTGCAATTCATAATTTTTCGTACAAGCAAATTGTGTAAATTGTTTTTGCCGACTAAACCAGGCTAGTTGATTAACAAGGGTTTCGACTGCATCCAAAAGGTCTGGAGACCACTGTCTGTGAAGATAATCAGCCATTAGTATTACGCCAGTAGCTTCATAGGAATGCCCCGTGCGTAAAGCAATAAGTAAAATTTCGCCAATTCCAGTACCGCAAAGCCATTCTCTAGTTGATTCGGGCAAGTCTGAAGCATTAATGCTGACTAAACCCTCGGCTGTTAGTGCTGAGCTAATTAGTATGTCATTTTGGAGCGGTATAGTTGTTTCTGTAATCACTGTAAAATGATTGTTAGCAACAGTCCCAGGTATAATTTGGGCAAATTCTTCACCGGGATTCCAAGATAAGAGCAGAGTTAAAGGACAATTAAGAATTGTGGCTATTTGTTCTAGTACTAAGCTTTCAGCAAGATTTTCTCCTTCAACAAGTTTACTATCTTCCACTGCTTCCAGAATGCCCAGGCTTTGCCCAAAGGTATGCAAAATTGTTTGCTGATTTTGAGTTTGCTGATAAAGTTGCCACTGACGAAAAATTACTCCTACTTGTTGAGCAACGGCTTTCACTAGCTCTTTTTCTATAGTTGTCCAAGATCGATTGTTTTCGCTGCCAATAATTAGAATTACATCACTATTGTTTTGAGGAGTGCAGTTGCTAACTAAAATAGAACGCAATCCTGCTTCAAGTAAAGAAGAACGCCAATTAAAGAATCGTAAATCTTCCTCCAGATTTTCCACACTTACAGCTTGTGTAGAACGCTCTAAAAGTTGGGCATCTACTTCTTTTAATTCCTCTAAACTACATTTTAAATGTCGCCGATTTGATAGTTGGTTTTGGAAAAAAAAGTTGTACTCGTATAGTTCTTTATCGAAAAACAATAATAAAAAACGATTTGCAGCTAATCTATTTAAAACTTTTACTGCACAATTATGTAAAGCCGACTCAATATCTTCATCGTTATAAATACCTTCTACAATCTGGTTTTGAAGGTAAGCATCTTCTTGAATTTGTTGAATATTAGTTTCCATATTTTCGGTAAGGGAAACTAGGGAAATTAACCCAGCAGCACCTTTGACAAAACTTTTATCCACTTCCGTCCAAATGCGAGGTTCGTTTCCTTCCACTGCCAAAAAACCCAACAAATCCTTTTTCCAAAGTATTGGAGCAACTAAAAGGCTGCGTGCATGAAGACGTTTCAGCAAATTTTTTGTACTGTAACTTTTCAGGGAGCTTCGTCCTTCTCCAATCCAGACAAGTTGATTTGCTGATAAAGCGTAATAAAAATCGCTTAAATCTTCTACCGTTACAGCGGTTTTTGCTTTCTGTTGATTTGAAACTTTACCTAAGTGAAAAAACTGAGTACTGATTCTACGCCAAAAATAACGCTCTTGGGGACTAAACCAGTAAACGTTTGTTCGGGTAGGAGCGATAAACTTGTGAGTAGCAGATACTATAGACTCTAACCTTTGTTCTAAAGTCGTCAGAGTTATTAATTTTTCTAAAAGTCTTAATAATACCTCATCCGGTTTCTTAGTTTGCTTGTTTTGCAAATCTATTTCCATTTGGAAAAGCGCTGCTGCAAGTTCTCCTACTACAATCATTAGCTGAGCCCTGGCTTCGCTGCCGATTAAGTAACCCCAACGTTTAGAGCCAAGCAATAACAAACCTAAACAACGTCCTTTGTGGCGGATGGGTAACATAATTGTTCCCTGGATATCAAACTTTGTAGCTATTTCTTGCCATCCTTCTGCTCGTTTTTCCATTCGCAGATCCGCTACACCCATTGGACGTTGCTGGATAACGACTTGTTCTAACAAATCTCCCGGACTTAAAACTACCCGTTGTTGAAAATAACTATTGTCATAATTACTATCCGGTGTCGCACCACCTTTACCGAACAATATATGATTGAGACGGTCGTAAAGAGCAATCCAGATTAAAGAATAATCAAACTGGTCCTTAATATATGAAATAGTCTTTTCAATCAGAACCTCAGCATTATCCTCTTCCCTCAAAGTTTGAAGGATGCGCCCCAAAGAAAAGATTTGCTGCTCTGCGGCTGTAAATTTTTGATGCTGCCTCATCTGATTATTGGTAAACATAGCCTGTTACCATATAAGATGCCCAAAAAGTTGGCTTAAGTTTACCTCTCAATTATTTTCAGATGGGGAGATGGAAAGATAAGGAGACAAGGAGAAGAATTTTCATATACAAACCTTCAGCCTTTAACCTTTGATCTTTAACCTCAATAACTCCTAAATCCTAACTAAAACCGTAATTCTATATTATTTTTCAAACTAAATTGGATATTTATCAAGTTGCACTACGTCCGCTCTTATTCAATGTAATCAAAGCAGATCCCGAGAACCTGCATTCAAAGACAATTAGTACTTTAGAGTGGTTGGGAAAGAATGCCCATAGCCAACCGAGTAGTTCGATCAAAAGTCGCTTGCAGCATTCGTTTTGTCTGCAGGATTCCCGCTTGTCACAATCTTTGTTTGGATTGCAATTTCCCAATCCTGTTGGTTTAGCTGCTGGATTTGATAAAGATGGTGTTGCAACCCCCGTGTGGTCTAGTTTGGGTTTTGGTTTCGCAGAAATTGGAACTGTTACATCACTTGCACAACCCGGAAATCCTCGGCCTCGCTTGTTTCGTCTACCTCAAGATGAAGCCGCTCTTAACCGCATGGGTTTTAATAACTGCGGCGCAGATGCAATGGCAGCACGTTTAGGGAAACTCACTTCAAAACCAGATCCTTTGATTCCTATCGGTATAAATTTAGGCAAATCCAAAGTTACGCCCTTGGAAGAAGCCCCTAATGATTATCGTCACAGCTTTAACTTACTGAAAAATTACGGTGATTACTTTGTAGTAAATGTTTCTTCACCGAACACCCCAGGATTACGAAAACTGCAAGATGCAGCCATGTTAAGCTCCATTTTGGATGCTTTACAACAAGAAAATAATTTACAAAAACCAATATTTGTAAAAATTTCGCCAGATTTAGAATGGGAAGCCATTACAGAAATTGTGTCTTTAGCTCAAAGTTATAAATTAGCGGGAATTATTGCTACTAATACAACTATTAAGCGTGAAGGATTAAATACTAAAATACTTACTCAAACTGGTAAATCCCTATCAGAAGAAGCCGGTGGAATTAGTGGAAAACCAGTAAGACAAACTTCCACAGAGGTAATCAAGTATATTTGGCAGCAAAGCCAAGGAGAAATGCCCATTATCGGCGTAGGTGGAATTTTTACCCCAGAAGACGCATGGGATAAAATTACAGCCGGTGCCAGCTTAGTCCAAATTTACACCGGCTGGGTTTATCAAGGACCTGGGATAATACGTAGCATTATCCAAGGTTTGCTGTTGAAATTGGAAGAAAACGGGTTGAATTCCATTTCTGAAGCCGTGGGATTAGCTGTTAAAGATAGTTAGTTATTAGTTGTTAGTGGTTAGTTGTTAGTTGTTAGTTGTTAGTGGTTAGTGGTTAGTGGTTAGTTGTTAGTTGTTAGTTGTTAGTGGTTAGTGGTTAGTTGTTAGTGGTTAGTTGTTAGTGGTTAGTTGTTAGTGGTTAGTTATTAACTGTTCACTGTTCACTGTTCACTGTTCACTGTTCACTGTTCACTGTTCACTGTTCACTGTTCACTGTTCACTGTTCAAACAAAGCAAAGGGTGCATTTGCTCTGACTCAACTAAGAACCGTTATAGGAATGCACCCAAAGATTTTAAAATGAACTTTTGTTAACTTGATACTTTGCTTTCGTCTTCGACTGGAAAAAACTCCTTAGTATCTGCCGAAAAAGTCCAAGCAATTCCATCTGGATCTTTATTTCGGCTCCACTCAGAAAAAGCTGGATCGTCTCTACGCTTAAACACTGTGCTGGAATAAACTCCTAAACGTTTAGCAAGCTCGGATTGAATCAAAGAACCCAAGAACAGTTGTTTTTCTAGAGGCTTGTTGACATGCTCTGCCTGTTCTAAAGTTTCTTCTGGCAATTCTTCGACAGTTGCTACCTCAACAATTGACTCTTCCTCAGCTTTTACCGGAACAGCTTCAACTAGTTCTTTGTTTAAAGTCGCAGCCGGTTGGTTACTAAAGTTGATTTCCGGTTCGCTACTATCAAGGATGCTGCCTAAAGTATTAGCAGTCATAAAATAGTAGACTTTATTGCCATCATCCGAATCAGCAATACTCGCGCCAAATTCAGAAGCTTTAGCATCCAAATATCGCTTTGCCTTCCCTCCATTGAAATTACCTTGCAAAGCTAAATCCATAGGAGTAATTCGACCTTGGTTTTCTGCAATTAACTTTTGGAAAACCGGGTTTACCTTACTACACCATTGTTGCCATCTATAGGTTCGCCACAAATTAAACCCGATAAGTACGGCAAAAAATCCCAGCAAGACTCGCCAAGCTGAAACTAGGAAGATAATTAAAAACGAAAGTGGCAAAAGTAGAAGCAAAAAACCTTTGCCCGAGGTTTCTAGTGTTTTTTCACTCATGCCTAATTTTATTGCTAAGTGATTTATTTTAGGAAATATTATTATCTTGGCAAAATTTGGGACAAATATTTGTATTGTTTGTAGATTTGCTAGAAAATTTTTTGGAAAAAATGTATTTATTTTTAGTCGTAAATTATTGAATATTAGCCAAATAATTGTCAAACAAGCCTATATTTCTTTGATTTTAGGCATATAAAGGCAAAATAAGTCACGAATATTACATTCAGGCAAAATCAGCAAATATTGTGACCAGTAATACCAAAATTGAATCAAATGTTATGGTTTTTTGATATTTGAGATCCAACAGATGGCACCCACTCGGGGTTACAAAGCCCGAGTTAATAAATAAAGTCCTATAAATAGGACTGAAATCTAAGCCATCAAAACTTGTGGGACAGACCACTAGTAGTCTGTCACATTAATTCTGACGGGTTGAATAAAGGTTCGTAGTTGCGCTTCAGCGCCAAATATTTAGGGGGAGAGGCTATTGTTTATAAATAAATTTCCCCTCAAAACTTCTGGGACAGACCACTAGCAAGCTCGATTGAAAGCAGCACTGCTTAAAAAAATATTTTTTCAACCCCTTGACACCTCATAATACATATACTACATTAGTAATACAGAGCGAGAAACAATCTCGTTTAAACAAAACACCTTTGAGTGAAACCAGATTATGTAACGGGTGGCGGAAATAGTAGACGCGCTAAATATATAAACCTTGATTTAACAACTTGCCTATCTTGGGACGATTAATCTAGGATTATCGGGTTTTAGTAACCAATGGTTGTGCAGGTGCAAATCCTGTCTCGTTACACAAAAATCAAAATCTGAAATTCTGAATTTCAAATATTTAAGCAGGGATAGTTTAGTAGCCTAGAACGCCGTAAATATCCTTATTCAAAACTTACCCCATAGGGGACGAAGAATTAGGGTTATCGCCTTCCACGCCGGAGACGCGGGTGCAAATCCCGCTCCCTGTTCCAATAAAGTTTTTGATTTTTGAATTGTTTTTCAAGTAGGGGTGGCCGAGTGGTTTAAGGCAGCAACTTTTATTCCTTGATTAACAACTTGCCCGATTGGGGGACGAATATTAAGGGTTACCGTAATTTTTGCCAATAGAGCTATCTGAAAATTAATTTTCGGAGGTGTCTGTTCGTAGGTTCAAATCCTACCCCCTGCACCAATTAATTTTTAACTCACAACTTGTAATATTAATTCCGATTTGAAATGATTAGAAAAAAACCGGAGAGACACAGAGATAAGAATAAGAAGAGGAAATTTAAATAATTCCGATACCTTCGGGTAAGGATATAACTCATAACTTTTTAAGAAGGGGTCGCCAAGTGATAAGGCAGCGACTTTGTTCCTTGATTAACAAATTGCCCAGTTAAGGGACGAATATCAAGGAGCCACTGCGTTGCGGGGGTTCCCCCCGTTGTAGCAAGTGGCGTTGGTTATCGTGATTTCGCCATTCGCAGGTTTGAATCCTGCCCCCTTCAGTAACAAATCCAAAATACTCATGTAGCGAGTAGCTCAGTTGGTTAGAGCGACAGAAGTATATCCTTTTTCACAAACTTACCTTTCGGGGACGAAGAATTAGGGTTATCGTCTTAATCTGTGCGTCGCAGGTTCAAGTCCTGCCTCGCTACCACAAATCTAAAAGTTGTTCTAGAAAAGTTTAATATGACTTCTAAGAAACCCGGTTTCTTGTTTGTTCCATGACTAGATAATCGTTTTTTCATAAAGAGAAACCGGGATTCTGACATTGCTGCAAAATCACAAATCCAAAATCCATAATACTCATGTGGCGAGTAGCTCAGTTGGATAGAGCGCCTAAACATCTTTGTTCAAAACTTGCCTGAAGAGGACGATGAATAAAGGTTATCGCCTGTAAAGCGGGAGGTCGCAGGTTCAAGTCCTGCTTCGCCACCTTCCATTTTTGCCCGCAAGGGCTGGGAGTTAAAATAATGAACTATAAATTTTTTACTCAAAATAATCAAAATAAAAAAACGCCACAAAATCAACCCATCCCTGGTAGAGAAACTGAAATGATTCAGGGGCGCAGTGGCGGTTATATGTTTGATGCTGGTATATGGCAAATGCTGCGACGCTGTTTGCTTATTGGTACCGCAAAAAGTACTTATTATGCCGGAAATCGGGAATTAACAGAGGATTTTGTTAATACCGTTCAAGAAGCTATTGCTAAAAATCCCGGTCGCGTTGCTGAAGAAATTCTTTATGCTAGCGATGGACGTGCTATCAACAACAGCGCCCCTATTTTCGCTTTAGTGTTGCTTTCGATGGGTGAAACACCTGAAGCTAAAGCCGCTTTTACAGAAATATTTTCTAAAGTAGTCCGTACTGGTAGTCATTTTTATGAATGGTTGAGCTATACCAAGTTTCTGCGAGGTTTTGGTAAAGTTGTGCGGGAAGCCGGTAAAACCTGGTTGTCGCGCCCAGATGCTAGAGGTTTGGCTTATCAATTGTTGAAGTATCAGCAACGTCATGATTTTACAAACCGCGATGCTTTACGATTGTTTCACGTTAAACCGCCAACTCCCGACCATGAATTATTATTTCATTGGGTAGTCAAAGGTTGGGAAGAATTACCAACAAATATTCCCAGTGAAGCTTTGGCACAAATTTGGTGGTATGAATGGTTGAAGCGTAATCCAGATAGAGCTACTGAAGCAATTACTAAAGGACGCTTAACCCATGAAATGACTGCACCAGTAGCTAAAATGGATAAGCAAGCTTGGCAATTGTTATTCAATGAAATGCCAATTGGTGCAATGTTGCGTAACCTAGGTTCGTTAACTGAATTGGATGTATTACGAACTGATGAACCTGGAAACCTCGATAGAGTTGAAGCTGTTTTAAATAGTAAACAACATTTGCGTAAAGGACGTATTCATCCCATTGATGTTTTGAAAGCACTCAAAACCTATCAATCAGGAGGAAAATTAGGACGTAGCAAAAAGACTTGGAATCCAGTTAGCCGTATTGTAGACATTTTGGAAAAAGCGGTAGAACTGTCTTTTGATGTGGTGGAACCTACAGGTAAAGTGTTCATGCACGCTATTGACGTATCGGGTTCTATGTCTTGCAGCACGGTGAGTTCGGTAGGACTTACCTGCTGTGAAATTGCCACTACAATGGCGCTGGTTACTGCCAAAGCTGAGAAAAACTACATGATTCGCGGTTTTGCTACCGACTTCCGCAACTTGGGAATTACTGCAAAAGATAGTTTTAGCTCGGCGATCGCTAAAGCTAGAAATCAAAACTTTGGTGGAACGGATGCTTCAGTTGCTTATGAATGGATGATTAAAAATAATTTCAAAGCCGACGTAATTTGTTTTTGGACTGACTCAGAAAGCTGGGCTGGTAGAAGTCATCCATCGCAAGCGCTTTCACGTTATCGCCAAAAAGTCAACTCCAATGCTAAAGCTGTTTACGTCACTCTGGCACCTTACCGGATTACCTTGGTAGACCCCAAAGACCCCTTATCTTGGGACATTGGCGGATTTGATCCAGGTGCGCCGCGTTTGATTCAGATGTTAGCTGAAGGTGGTTTGTAATATAGCATTTTTTCACAATTCATAAGAATTTGAGAACCCGGTTTTTTTTATAACCGGGTTTTAGCAATATAAAGCAGGTATTGAAGTAATTGCTTTACGTAGCGGTGGTTTTGATGATTCTCGACTAAAAAACGCGATCGCCATTTATAACGATGGGGCTGATTTCGTTGAAAACTATTACAGTTCGACTTTAGAGAGTGCGGGATAATTTTTATATTTCTGTATCATTTGTAATAGATTTGCTTTTGTCGTAGTGTGGTTAAGAAAGGTTTATCTGAATTTCGAGCCACTTACATAAAATATAAAATTCCGCGTTCATGAAATTAATTGCTTTAGTACTGATTTCTCTAAATATTATATTTTCATTTGCTTTCCCCGCGAATGCTGCTCCAACCTGTAGGGATTTTAATGGACATGAAGTTTGTATTCTTAATATCAAGCGTAGTGCTAAAAGATATTGGAATTACAGGACAACTATTAGTATTGATGGCAAAAAACAACCTACAGAAATCTATAACTGTCGTGGAGAATTTAAGATTCAAAAAAATGGCAAGATTGTTAGATTTGGAGAAGATGGTGTTGGTAATTTGATATGCCAGTTTTTTAAGAAGTAGTTAGTGCTATCTCTTTTTTCGCAATATTTGTATATAAATTAAACCACAGAGACGCAGAGGGCGGGGAGGCTAGAGATAAAGAGATATATCGCTCGTTTCATTATTGTAAATGAGCTATTTTTGTGATGATATTTTATTTATTCTGTGCCACAAGTATGCAAGCGAGAATAAAGACGGTAAAACCTACATAGCTAAATACAGTTATCCAATCTTGCCAGTTAGGGGGAAGTATAAAAGGTGGATTGTTCATTGGTTGAAAATTAAAAGTAGATTTTAAGTAAACTTTCTCTAGAAAAAGTTTAAATTGAAAGTGGTTACTAAAGTCAATTGAAAAGTGGAAAATATCTATAATATATTGCACCTCTATATATCTTTATTCTAAAAAATATGATAAATCCTCAGGATAATTACAATTCAACAACATAAAACTCGTTTTTTCATCAATATTTAAGGCTTCTACCTCAATACCCGACAGCAATTCTTGAAAAGAACGCTTTCCCTTTTTCAAGAAAATATCTAATTCCGTTTTCATCTCTTTCCGGTAAAACCCACACATCGGTTCCCAAATTTGCGAACGTTGAGGAACTAAAGCCAAAGTTGAACTTGAAATTTGCGGAAGTTTATTTATCCAGCTTTGAATAATTTCTACATCTAATAAAGGTAAATCGCAAGCAAGTAATAATATCCAGTTAGCGGTAATTTGCTCCAATCCTTCAGATAAACCATTTACTGGTCCTTTCCCCGGTTGGGTTTCAATTAGATAATTACAATCTGACGGCAAAAGATTTTCATAGCGTTCAACCCAAGGAGTCAAAATATAAACTTGTTCGGTACAAGCAGCAGCAACTTGATAAACCCGTTTTAACATAGGCTCACCTTCATAGGATACAAGTGCTTTATCTGTACCCATACGAGAACTTTTACCGCCAGCAAGGATTAAGGCGGCGATGGGGAGATTGGTAGATGGGATGATAGGGGGATGAGGAGACAAAGGGGAGGAATAGTTCGGAGTTAGCAGTTAACAGTTAGCAGTTAGTAGTTAAAAGTTAGTACCACCGGAGGCGCGTACCACCGGAGTTAATAAAAAATTTCCGTGGAATCAGCGTAATCCATTTAATCAGTGTTAGGAGTTAAGAGTTATTACACCTTTAACCTTTAACCTAATCATACCAAGCCAAATTCTTGAACTGCTGGATAAAAGTTTTTGTTTTCATGGCTGGGGCGACTAAGTTTGATTAAAGCAAAACGCTGCAATGGTGTCAGTTTTTTCCACTGTGCAACTGTAATATTAACGTTGGATTCTGCTGCTTTGATTTGTGTTGTTTCGGGAATTTGTTTTTCGTTCATCCAAGCGGGATTTTCTTCTATGGAAAGCTCTTTTGCCAGATTTCCGGTTTTTTCAACAATTAAGTTTTGCAAATATTCTCGATACTTTTGACATTCTTCTTTGCTTATACATGGCATTTCAACTAAGGTTTGACGTTCTCCTTCGGTAAATTGATGCCAGTGAGATAGTTTCAGTTTGACTCCGCAGTTGTCAAGTTTGAAGCGTACCTGCATGGGGATGCAGCGCAAGCTATCAATAAAATCAGCCTCGAATTGGAAAAAGTTGCTCATTAGGTTGTGACGTAGCCGAATTCAAAATTTGTTGAGCAGTTATGTTTAGCTTTGAATTTACCATTTTAGAAGCATCTTACTTTCGATATGGTAAAGAGTGTTTATTAGACTAATTTTGAAAAAATTCTGTAACCTAAATTACTTTTTGTAAAAATAAACGGTTACATTGAATACATTTTTCAAATCTTTTCTAAAATGAAATCACTAAATTATCTATCTTAGAAAAGATTTTTGAAATGAATATCAAACATTTAGGCAGCGATATCGAAAATAATGACGTAATAATCGAGCATCGGCAGCATCATCTTCGCACGATTTTTCTAGTGGTATTTGGTTCGTTTGTTTTGGGTGCGATTCCGATTACTTATGGTTTGAGGTTGACACCGGCATCAAGTCAGAGTGCGGTAACTGTTCCTGGCGAGGCAACTCTTTGGAAATCTGTAGGGACGAAGTAACTGGTATTAACTGCACCGCACAAGCTTTAAGTTCTGGTTGGAAGGAAATTGGACAAGATAAAGGATGGGTAAGGCTGTTTGCTTCAGCTTCAGTTGCCCATAAAGCGCCCCAATGCATGGGTACGAATACTGTTTTGGGTGCTATTGCTTTAGTTACTTTTGCAGGAAATTTAGCTGTTCCCCGACGGGATTTGATTTCGATCCAATCTCCTTCTGTAATATTTAATTTGGCTGCGTCGCGGGGATGAATTTCGATAAAAGGATGAGGGTGCATTTTGACGATTTTCTCAATTCTCCCAGTGCGGGTTTGGGTATGCCAGTGACCGTATAATCTTCCAACGGTAAGCACAAAAGGATACTCTTGGCACGGTGGTTCTGCTAGTCCGCGAGAATGATAAGCCGCAAATTTTGCCCTTCCATCTGCGGTATGAAAGCGTAAATCTGTATAGAGACGCTTTCCTTGAAGTGGTTCTTGTTTAGTGAAATTTTTTAATAACGATGAGAAGAAGCCAGAATCATTTTCTTCTATTTCTATTTCTCCTTTTTGAGTGTCGTACCATTGCATTGGTCCGATACTTGCTAAATTTTCGTGACTAATTTCTCCCATATCGCAAGGGCGATCGCGAGTTAATTCCACAAATTCGGCATGAACTGCGGCTGAATCATCAAAGGCAAACTTATCTTGAAAACCAAGACGACGACCGACTTCGGCGAATATTTCCCAATCAGCTTTGGCAACACCAGGGGGTTGTCGAAATTTTGTACACAAAGTAACAACTCGTTCTGAGTTAGTCATTGTTCCTGTTTTTTCACCCCATTGGGCTGCGGGTAATAGAAGGTGAGCGTAAGCAGAAGTTTCAGTAGGATAATAAGCGTCTTGATAAATCGTGAAGGGAGATTTAAGTAAAGCAGCTTTAGTTCGCTGCAAATCTGGCATACTTACTGCTGGATTAGTTGCTGCAATCCATAATAAATCTACATCACCAGTTTCCAATCCAGTTATCATACTCCATGCATCGCGACCGGGAAAACGAGAAATCTGCCCTGGATTCAAATCCCAAATTTTTTCTACCTCGGCTCGATGTTGAGCATTTTTTACGGAACGATATCCGGGAAGAATATGAGCTAAACCTCCGGCTTCTCTACCACCCATTGCATTAGGTTGTCCGGTAAGGGAAAATGGGCCAGTACCTGGTTTGCAAATATTTCCCGTCATCAAATGCAGGTTGATCAATGTACGCACTTTTGCAGTGCCTTCAGAAGATTGATTTATTCCCATTGAGAACAAAGACAGAACTTTTTTCGAGTCAGCCCAGTAACGGGCAGCTTGTTCGAGTTCGCTGATTTCAATACCGCATTTTTGCGAAACTATTTCTGGCGGATAATGGTGAATTACTCCGGCATAATTAGAAAATCCTTGAGTACATTCATCGATAAATAAGCTATCAAAGGCACCCCAGCGCATTAATAAATGAGCAATACCGTGGAGTAAGTCGATATCTGTACCAGGGTTAATTGCTAAATGTAAATCTGCAACTTCCGCTGTCTTAGTACGACGGGGATCTACAACTATCATTTTGACGTTGCGATTTCGTTTATGATGCTTTCGCAAACGGTTAAAAACAATCGGGTGACATTCAGCGGTATTGGTGCCAATTAAAAAGGCACAATCAGTTAATTCTAAATCTTCATAACAGCAAGGTGGCCCATCAGCACCCAAGCTTTGGGTATAGCCTGCAACTGCTGAAGACATACACAAGCGCGAATTAGCATCAAAATTATTAGTTCCCAAACAGCCTTTCATTAACTTTTGGGCAATATAATAGTCCTCGGTTTGAAACTGACCGGAACCATACATACAGATAGCATTGGAATCACCGCGACTTTGGCGAATATTTTGAATACGTTCAACGATTTTATTAAAAGCTTCATCCCAACTTACTTGTTGAAAAGATTCTGACAAAGTATCTCGCATCATTGGGTATTTGAGGCGATTTTTATCGAGAGACTCTACAACGGTAGCTCCCTTAATGCAAACCATACCTTTTGATGAAGGATGAGTTTTATCACCAACTACTTTCCAAATTGGATTACCTTGACTATCTCGATGAGTTGCACGTCCTGATGCTGCGGGAGGAGAAACTTCTAAACCGCACCCAACACCACAATAAGGGCAAAGAGTTTTAACTGAGTCAGACATATTTTAATTCGGGGTTACTAAATGTTAAAAAAATATTTCACCTAATATTTTTTTGTAATATATATATTAGTAAAATTATACATTTAGCTGTAATAGTTACATTAGATAAAAATATTTTTAAATTTAATACAATTAATAAAAAATTTACAATAAAACAATTTTTTTTCTTCTTAAATCCCTGTCTACAGAACTATGCGTTCACAAATTTTAAAGCACTTATTTATTTTTTCAAGTGAGAAAAAATAAAAGGAACCGATAAAAATAGCATCGTTTATCGGTTCTTTTAGCCAACCAAAGTTCAAATATTATAAATTAGCTCTGTTGGGTTCGATTACCAATTCAGAGTACTCATCTTCTCCTTCATGATGATCGGCAAAGGAACCTTCGGGTTCTTTCAAAAAGAACCAGCACAAGAAAGCAACTATTAAAGCCGCAATACCCATCATTTGGAAAAAGACTGTATTCGATTGAGCAATAACCGCCGGAGTCACTTCTCCACCACCGCTTAACCACTCTGGTAACAAACTGAAAATAGTTAAGTAAGCAACTGCACCAACATTTCCATAAGCTCCAACATTACCTGCAATTTGACCGGTAACGCGACGCTTGACTAAGGGAACAATAGCAAATGTCGAACCCTCTCCAGCTTGTACGAAGAAAGAACAAGTCATAACCAATAAGATAGCTAATGGTAGCCACCAACTGCTGCCTACTGTTCCGAAAATCATATAGCCTATACCCATACCAGCAGTTAAGACTGCCATAGTTATTCTGCGGCTACCTAGTTTGTCTGAAATTAAGCCACCACCTGGACGAGACACTAGGTTCATGAAAGCATAACTAGATGCAATCATTCCTGCCAAAGCTGGGTTTAAACTGAATGTTCCCTCAAAAAATGCCGGAAGCATGGAAACCACAGCCAACTCCGAACCAAAGTTGACAATATAAGTTAATTCGAGAATCGCTACTTGAGAAAAGTTGTAACGGTCTTTTGCAGGATATTTTTTCTTACCAGAAAGCAAGTCTTTATTTACAAGCCAACAGTTATAAGCCTGGAATAAGTATAAACC
The DNA here is from genome assembly GCA_039820645.1 of Cyanobacteria bacterium J06633_8. Lineage (GTDB taxonomy): Bacteria > Cyanobacteriota > Cyanobacteriia > Cyanobacteriales > Nostocaceae > Rivularia. The sequence goes on from JBCBPQ010000036.1 coordinate 25,107, forward strand.
TGCTAATGCTGCCAATACTAATAAGAGAGTATCTTCACCATATAAACCAACCTTGTTCAAGCGCCAAGCTAGAACCATCAAAATACCAGTTAGAGGCAAATTCATTAACATCAAGAAGGAGAAATCACGCACGCTGGTTACTTCCAAGCCTCTAGCATTTTTAGGCTTTTGATAAACTTTTCCAGGAGGATGATCCTCTACGTTGAAGAAATACAGAATTCCATACAGAGCGGCAACAATACCACTTCCAGCAATACATAATCTCCAGTTAAGAGTACCACCTGCTCCAAAAGCTAAGAATGCACCAATTGTGGGTAAAGTAAAAGCCGCAGCAGCCGAACCAAAATTACCCCAACCTCCATAGATTCCTTCTGCTAAACCAATTTCTTTAGGAGGGAACCATTCTGCAACCATGCGGATACCAATTACAAAACCCGCACCCACAATACTTAATGCCAAACGACTAACTACTAACTGCGTAAAATTTTGAGCGCTAGCAAAGGCTATACAGGGAATCGCTGCATAAATAAGCAATAAAGAATAAGTAATTCTAGGACCAAATCGGTCTAACAACATCCCGATAATGATTCGCGCCGGAACCGTCAAAGCAACGTTACAAATCGCTAAGGTTCTGATTTGACTTACTTCCAAACCAAAGTCTGCTTTAACCTGTGTCGCTAAGGGAGCAAGGTTAAACCAAACAAAGAATGAAAGAAAGAAAGCAAACCAAGTCATATGCAGGATTTTGTACCTGCCGCGAAAAGATAATAACTCTCCAAGCATTGTAATCCTCTTAATAGTTCGCAGTAAGATTTACTTTTAGATTTAGCATTGACAAAACCAATGCTTTTAAGCTGATTGCCAAATAGATATGGAATGGCAATAAAAATCGAGAAATGGTTATTTTGATATCGAAAGGTAATTTCGATTTAGCCTATTTTCTTGCGTCGGATTGGAATTAATTATGTTTGTTAGCCTCAACAATAATGTCATAATTACAACACTTGAGCTACAAATAATTACCAATTATACTGACGAATTCATTAGTTGTAAAATACTAATTTTGCTTTGGTTTTGCGTCAAAAGAGTCGATCAATATACGTTTTAAGACATTATTCAGTTCGTCGCAAGGAATACCTTTCTGTACGCGAGTTCCTAATCGAGCATCTTTGCCTACCTTGCCACCCATATATAAGTCCACAGCTTCAACCGTCTTGCCGTCTTTACGGACTTTAGTACCCATTAATCCGATATCAGCGACTTGAGGTTGTCCGCAGGAGTTAGGGCATCCTGTCCAATGAATTCTTACAGGGTTTGGTATTTCTAATTCTGCATCCAATTGTTTGGCTAAAGCTGAAGCTCGATTTTTAGTTTCTACTAATGCAAAGTTACAAAATTGGGAGCCAGTACAGGATACTAATGCTCTTTGTAAAGGTTGGGGATTGGTAGAAAATTTTTCTAGCAAAGGCTCAGTCAGAAAATCTTCCAAATTATCATCAAGAATATTCGGAATAATTACATTTTGCTCGACAGTTAAACGAACTTCAGAACTACCGTAAACTTCTGCCAAACGCGCAAAATCGAACATATCTTGGGCGTAAAGCCGTCCTACAGGAACGTGCAAGCCAACATAATTTAAGTTCGGTTGCTTTTGCTTGTTAATACCAATGGAATCTCTTTTTTCCCAATCAATTTCATCTTTTTCGGCTGCACTTTCTAAAGTACTTCCAAATTCTTGTTCAACCATTGAACGGAATTTATCAATTCCCAATTCATCAATCAACCACATTAAACGAGATTTTTGACGATTTCCACGGGAACCGTTATCGCGAAACACAGATAAAATTGCTCGAGATAAATCCACAACATCATCGTTCGGAGGTACCCAAGCATTCAAAGGTATCGCAGCTTCACAACGTTTAGCGGAGAAAAAGCCGCCCACTAAAACGTTGAATCCTAATTTTTCATTTTTATAAGCTGGAACGAAAGCAATATCGTTTATTTCAGCATGAACTGAGTTATCCCGTCCACCTTCAATAGCAATATTAAATTTTCTAGGAAGATTGGTAAATGCATAATTACCTTTACCATTGTTGGTAATCATGTGTTGGACTTTCTGTACCAATTCGCGGGTATCAATAAGTTCAGAACCATCAATTCCTGCAACCGGCGAACCTGTAATATTACGGACATTATCCATTCCTGACTGCATGGAAGTCATTCCTACGGCATCCAAACGACGGAATATATCCGGTATGTCTTCGAGACGAACTCCCCGCAACTGAATATTTTGACGAGTTGTAATATCGGCACTACCATCAGCACCGTAACGCTGGACAATCTCGGCAAGTACGCGCAACTGGCTGCTAGATAAAATCCCGTTAGGAGTTCGCATCCGCAACATGAATTTACCTGGTGTTACAGGACGATAAAAAACTCCTACCCATTTAAGGCGATGTTCTAAATCGGATTTTTCCATCGCTTCCCAACCGATTTGGGCAAAATTCTCTAATTCATCTTTGATATCTAGTCCATCTTTTTGCGCTTTGATTTTTTCAAACTTGTTAAGAGTTGCCCGTTTCTGGGATTGGGTAGTAGACACGATTGATTTACTTTAATAAGCAAAGGTTACACCGACTGTGAGAGTCGTACACTTAAGCAAATTTTTCAGCCCCAAAAAATTAATTTAAGTGTTTCAATCTTTACTTGGTTAAGTTCTTATTAAATAGATAAATGGATTGATTTTTTTGTATCAGATATAACATTTTTGTTGTTAATCGCTAAAATTATGCATAATACGCACTAAATCTATTTTATTTTTGCATTATTATCTGAATTAAGACCATTAAGCATTCTAATTACTGCTGGTAATTGCTGAAATTCATGACAAGCTAAATGAACTGAGGCTTAATTTTTGAAATACGCGAATGCTAAAAACCCTTGATATAATTGCCGATGCTGTATCACAAGCAAATTGGATACTTGTTAACCAACAGTTACAGCAGCTATTAGAGAAGAAAAATTTAGATTCACAGGTTGTAGAAGATAGTAATTTACAACAAGCTGTTGCTATAGTCATACAGGTAATGGAAACCGGAGATTTTCAAACCAGGTGGGATATAGCAAAGATATTCCCTAAAATAGGCAAGCCAGCAATAGCTCCTTTACTGGAAATACTTGAAGACGAATATGCTGCCAACGAAATTCGTTGGTTTGCTCTTCGCATCTTGGGAGAATTTAACGAACCCCAAATAGTTCTATCCTTAGTTAAATTGCTTGAAGAGACAGAAGAAGAAGAATTAGCCATCGCATCAGCTCGGGCACTAGGGAAAATCGGTAAACCAGCTATCGCGGCATTGATTGAATTACTCAAGGAAGAAAAATCCCGGTTATTAGCAGTAAAATCCCTGGCTCAAATTCGCCGCTCGGAAGTTATCGAACCTTTACTTTTAATTGTGAATGATTTTGTTCCTGAAGTAAGAGTTACAGCAATTGAAGCTCTCGGTAGTTTTCACCAAAAGCGTTTGATTCCTGTATTTATTCAAGCTCTAAAAGATACAGATTTTTCCGTTCGTAAAGAAGCAATTATTGCTTTAAAAATGCGTGGTTATCTGGAAGAAGAATTTGATTTAGTCAATCATCTCCAGCCTTTGCTTTACGATATGAATTCACAAGTGTGTCAGCAAGCAATACTAGCAATGGGATGCATGAAAAACGAAGCCGCAATAAAAGCGTTATTTGATTTTTTGAATTTTAAAAATACTCCTTTATTTCTCAAACAAGAAGCAGTACGTGCTTTAAATTGGAGTAATAGTTTTTTAGCTTTAGATTACTTAAAAGAAAATCTTTATTCAAACGATATTGAACTGTCTAAAGAAATTATTTCTGTATTGGGAAGACAAGAATCAATAGAATTTAAATCTTATGCTACTGAGATTTTGATTGACTTTCTCAACAGCGAGCAAGAAATAATACATCAATCCCAAATAAGACAGCTAGTGGCAACATCTTTAGGAGAATTGGGAGATTTACGCGCTCTGACTCATTTAGAAAAGCTTACTTTTGATGATAATTCTAAAGTTAGATTGTATGCAAAGGCTTCAATTAAGTCAGTCAACAATCAACAGTCAACAGTTAACAGCGAAAAGTAAATAGTTGAGGGATTGGGATTTGGCGTTAAAATTTTTTACTTAAAGGAGGGCAAGAAGAGGTGATATAAAATCTGTTGGTATCGGGATTATATTTTTTTTACAGCCTCGGAGCGCAAAGGTTAGCGCAGAGGGGCGCGGAGTTTTATTCGAGGTAATTTAATTGACGGTATAAGATGCATTATTTTCAGTCAATACACTTAACCGCAATATTTTTGTATAAATTCATTTCCTTATCAAGGTAGTAATATAAGTGACAATTACTACAAAATATCTATTAAAAAAACAGTATTTCTCTTAATTTCTATAATTTCTATTTAAAAATTTAATTTATTCCAAAAGTAATAAACGTACAAATAAATATTAAAATATAAAATTCGTCCAGGCGTGTAATTCCTCTCATGACCGCTACATCCCAACCTCCATTTTCTCCAAAAGAAATAGCCAAAGAAGGCATAAAACCGGAAGAATATCAAGAAATTGTCAAAAGATTAGGTCGTCATCCTAATAAAGCCGAATTAGGAATGTTTGGCGTAATGTGGTCGGAACATTGCTGTTATAAGAATTCTCGACCTTTATTAAAGCAGTTCCCCACTACTGGAAAACGTATTCTTGTAGGACCAGGTGAAAATGCAGGTGTTGTAGATTTAGGTGATGGTTTACAACTCGCATTTAAAATCGAATCTCACAATCACCCTTCAGCAGTGGAACCTTTTCAAGGTGCGGCGACGGGAGTCGGTGGAATTCTTCGAGATATTTTTACGATGGGTGCGCGTCCCATTGCTGTATTGAATTCACTGCGTTTCGGTAATTTGGAAGATGCCAAAACCCAAAGATTATTTAGTGGTGTCGTATCGGGAATTGCCCATTATGGCAACTGCGTAGGTGTTCCTACAGTTGGTGGTGAAGTCTACTTTGACAAAGCTTATTCTGGCAATCCTTTAGTCAATGTGATGGCTTTGGGATTAATGGAAACGCCGGAAATTGTCAAATCTGGTGCATCTGGTATTGGTAATCCCGTACTCTATGTTGGCTCTACTACCGGACGTGACGGTATGGGAGGAGCAAGTTTCGCCAGCGCGGAATTATCCGATGAATCTATTGATAACCGCCCAGCGGTGCAGGTTGGCGACCCTTTTTTAGAAAAATCTTTAATTGAAGCTTGCTTGGAAGCCTTTAAAACTGGTGCGGTAGTAGCAGCGCAAGATATGGGTGCTGCGGGTATTACCTGTTCTACTTCCGAAATGGCTGCCAATGGTGGTGTCGGTGTGGAATTCGATTTAGATAAAATTCCCAACCGCGAAACCGGAATGATTCCCTACGAATATTTACTCAGCGAATCTCAAGAGAGAATGCTGTTTGTTGCTCATAAAGGTAGAGAACAAGAATTAATTGATATTTTTGTACGCTGGGGATTGAATGCAGTAGTCGCAGGAAAAGTCATAGAAGAGCCGATTGTACGAATTCTTTACCAAGGGGAAGTTGCAGCAGAAATACCAGCTACAGCTTTGGCAGAAAATACCCCAATTTACAACCGAGAATTATTAGCTGAACCTCCAGAATATGCTCGTAAAGCTTGGGAATGGACATCAGAAGAAATACCCCCTTGCACTTATGAAGGCATTGAAATCAAAGGTCAATTTCAAACTTGGAACGATATTCTTCTGACTCTACTTGACACTCCCACCATCGCTTCAAAAAGTTGGGTTTATCGTCAATACGACCATCAAGTGCAGAATAACACCATAATGTTGCCAGGTGGTGCGGATGCGGCGATTGTTCGGTTGCGTCCGGTTTCCGAGAGCGGAGGAAGCGGAGGAAGCGGAGGAAGCGGAGGGAGCAGTATTAAATCTTCCTCTGCTTCCCCTGCCTCCTCTGCCTCCCCTGCTTTTTCTTCCAATGCCCAATCCCCAATGCCCAATGCCCAAAAAGGAGTAGCAGCAACAGTTGACTGCAATTCTCGGTATGTTTATCTCGATCCCTATGAAGGTGCGAAAGCTGTGGTAGCCGAAGCCGCACGCAATCTAAGCTGTGTAGGTGCCGAACCTTTGGCAGTCACGGATAACCTTAATTTTGGTAGTCCAGAAAAAGCCATTGGTTATTGGCAGCTATCGGAAGCTTGTCGGGGATTGGCACAAGGATGTCAAGAATTATCGACTCCGGTAACTGGAGGAAATGTCTCTCTTTATAACGAAACTTTTGATTCCGAAGGCAATCCCCAGCCAATTTATCCTACTCCCGTTGTCGGAATGATCGGATTGATTCCCGATTTAAGCAAAATCTGCTCCCAAGCTTGGCAATCAGAAGGAGATATAATTTACCTCCTCGGTTTACCAATTCAATCCCAAATCACATTAGGAGCATCTGAGTATTTAGCTACTATCCACGATACTGTCGCTGGAAAACCCCCAAGAATTGATTTTGACTTAGAACGTCGCGTACAAAAAGCTTGCCGCGAAGGAATTCGTCAAGGTTGGGTACGCTCTGCTCATGATTGTGCCGAAGGTGGAATTACTGTTGCTCTTGCCGAATGCTGTATTAATAGTCATCTAGGTGCTGATATTTATTTTGAGTCACCAGCGAACAATCCTCAAAGATGGGATGAAGTACTTTTTGGTGAAAGCGGAGCCAGAATTGTCGTTTCAGTGGCGTTAGCACAACAAGAAAATTGGGAATCCTACTTACAGGAAAACTTGAGCAGCAATTGGCAAAAAATTGGTACAGTAAAAAATTCTCAAGCAGATTTAAGGGTATTCACTCTTGATAATAAAACTTTAATAAACGTTACGATAGAGAATGTAAGCAATCATTATTATCACTCAATTACCAAGCGTTTAGCCGTTGATAAACAGTTAAACACTCAGTCAACAACTGAATAGTAGACATTGCGCGATTAGCGTCAGTGAGCATAAATACTGTACTCTGGTAAATGGATGGTTAAGAATTAATTAAGTTTTATCAAATTTTTCTTCAGCTATCCAGTTTCACAATCCCAGTGGCTTGACGGGGACTCTTAAAAGTTTTTTCTTCAAAAAAAAATTAAGAGAACCCTTGACATCATCATCAGGAGCATAGCTAGCATGATTCCCCCAAATACCAAAGCCCTCACTTCGGATAAATACGCCCAAATTAATAGCAATTCAATTAATTTAAACGAACGTCCCGACAAGCAAGAAGAAGCTTGCGGCGTTTTCGGCGTTTATGCACCCGGACAAGACGTTGCCAGACTTACTTACTTTGGACTGTACGCCCTCCAGCATAGAGGTCAAGAATCTGCTGGGATTGCCACTTTTGAAGGCAAACAGGTACACCTATACAAAGACATGGGTTTAGTGTCCCAAGTTTTCAACGAATCTATTCTCGATCAACTATCAGGTAGCGTTGGCGTTGGTCATACCCGCTATTCCACTACAGGCTCAAGTCATGTGGGTAATGCTCAACCAGCTGTAGTTGAAACTCGATTAGGCGAGATAGCACTTGCACATAATGGTAATTTAGTCAATACAACTCAATTGCGCGACGAATTGCTCAAGAAAAGTTGTAACTTGAGTACCACAACCGATTCAGAAATGATTGCCTTAGCGATTGGTGAAGAAATAAACGAGGGTGCCCAGTTTTTGGAAGGTGCAATTCGTGCTTTTAATCGTTGTAGAGGAGCCTTTAGTTTAGTTATCGGCACAAGTGAAGGCATAATGGGCGTGCGCGATCCTAACGGTATTCGTCCCTTGGTAATTGGAACTTTGGAAGGTAGTCCAACACGTTATGTTTTAGCTTCGGAAACCTGTGGTTTGGATATTATTGGCGCTAAATACCTACGAGACGTAGAACCAGGCGAGTTGGTTTGGATTACCGAAGAGGGTTTAAAATCCTTTCAGTGGAGCCAGAAACAGGAAAGGAAATTATGTATTTTTGAAATGTTTTACTTTGCTCGTCCTGATAGCCTCATGAACGAGGAAACCTTGTATAGTTATCGCATGAGATTAGGACGAAGATTAGCCCAAGAATCTCTTGTTGATGCTGACATTGTTTTTGGGGTTCCAGATTCAGGAATACCTGCTGCAATTGGTTTTTCCGAAGTTTCCGGTATACCTTATGTAGAAGGATTGATCAAAAATCGTTACGTGGGAAGAACTTTCATACAGCCTACCCAAGCAATGCGCGAATCGGGTATTCGCATGAAACTAAATCCCCTCAAAGACGTATTATCGGGGAAAAGAGTAATAATCATTGATGATTCAATCGTTCGGGGTACTACCAGCCGTAAATTAGTAAAATCTCTATATGAAGCTGGTGCAAAAGAAGTACATATGCGAATCTCCTCCCCTCCAGTTACTCATCCTTGTTTTTATGGTATCGATACTGATACCCAAGACCAACTAATTGCAGCAACTAAATCAGTCAAAGAAATTGCCAAGCACTTGGAAGTAGATAGTTTGAGCTATTTAAGTTGGAAAGGAATGTTAGAAGAAACCAAACAAGATATTAATAGTTTTTGTTCGGCATGTTTCACTGGAGATTATCCTGTACCATTACCTGAAAGGCTCAAACGTTCTAAATTAATGTTGGAAGAAGTAATGGTTTAATTGCTTTCTTTAGATATTATTAATCGTAAATGTAGAGACGTAGCAATACTACGTCTCTATTCAACTTTGCACTAAAAATTCAATTGTAGGTAATAAAGGGTCGGTAACAATAGCCACACCGTTAAAACTCCATCTTTGAAGTACGGTTTTTATCTGAGTACCCGAAATAGTTTCTACACCAAGACGATCTGCTAAATCGCCAGCATGGGTATTAAGATAGCTCAAAGCATCAAAATTTTCGCGGAATAGCAGCACAAAAGTAGAAGCATCATCTTCATTGGGACGTGCTGCCAAATAACGACCATCAGCTTTAGAGCGGATTAAATAATATGTTTGAGACAACATGAGAACAGTTAACAGTTAACAGTGAGCAGTGAGCAATTATAAGTTGGAAATATGAGTTAATAATTTTCGATCTCCTCTCCTTCTCCCTTCATCTCCCCACCTGCCTAAGTAATTAGTTAAGATTTCCCTAAAGTAATCCGAGGATCGGCAACTTTGAGTAATAAGTCTGCTACTAAATTACCAACAATTAATAGCACTGCCCCCATTATCAAACTAGCCATTAGGACATACAAATCTTGAGCACGTACTGCTTGTAATGTCAATCTACCTAAACCTGGCCAGTTAAAGAAAAATTCGGCAATAAAAGCACCGCTTAATAAAGCTGCTAATTCAAAACCCAATAAAGTAATTAATGGGTTAATAGCATTACGCAGAGCATGAACGTAAATAACGCGATTTTCTGGTAATCCCTTAGCGCGGGCTGTTTGAATATAATCTTGACGCAGTACATCCAATAATTCACCGCGAGTAATACGCTGCAAACCAGCAAAACTAGTAATGCTCAAAGCGATGGTAGGCAAAATCATATGCCAAAGAATATCAATAATTTTTCCCAATGGTGAAAGTTGAGCGTGATAAATGCTTGTCATCCCTCCAACAGGAAACAAAGGAGCTGTAATTTGAGCAAAAATCAGCAATAACAAAGCCGTGATAAAGCTGGGAAAACCTTGTCCGGCATAGCTAATAACTTGTAATATTCTGTCAGTAGCCCGGTTTTGCTTCACAGCAGCGAAAATACCCAAAGGAATCGCGATCGCCCAAGTACAAATCAAAGAAGCAAAAGCTAAAAGTAAAGTTGCGGGAACTCTTTCCCATATCAATGAAGCTACCGAACGCTGATAGACAAAACTCGTTCCAAAATCTCCTTGGGAAATAATTCGCCACAGCCACAAAAAATATTGAATGTGCCAAGGTTTATCCAATCCAAATTGTTCTTGCAATTCCAGAATTCGTTCTGGAGAAATTTTGGGGTTTTGTCGTAGATTATCTAAATAATCTCCTGGAGCCAATTGAATAATAATAAAAGAAACTACCGACGCAAAAAAAATTGTCAGCAGTGCTTGTAACAGTCGTTTGACAATATAAAGAAATGTTTCGCTATTTACTAGCTTAAGAAAATAATCTCGACTCGATTCCCAAAAGCTTTTGGACGTTGTTGCAGTCATAGCACCTGAGTAATTGTGAACATAAATAAAGGAGTTGGTAATACGGTTTGGTTAAGAAATTGATCTGCTCAGACAAGCAGAGGGAGCAGGGGGAGAGAATATTACTCCTAACAACTAACAACTAACAACTAACAACTAACAACTAACAACTAACTGTTTTAATATTCCACAAGAGTAATAATAGGTACATCTGGTAACTTTTGACGACCTTGTAATTCTTGTAGCTCGATAATAAAGGCAAATCCGACTAATTCACAGTCAACTTTTTGAATAAGTTCGGCTGTAGCAGCAGCAGTTCCACCTGTCGCAATCAAATCGTCGGCAATTAAAACTCGGCTCCCTGGCACTAAAGCGTCCTGATGAACTTCTAGAGTGTCCGTACCATACTCTAATGCATATTCAATTGCATGGATTTCTGCTGGTAATTTACCTTTTTTACGGACGGGAATAAAACCTGCTCCTAGCTTATAGGCTAAAGGTGCCCCAAAGATGAATCCTCGCGACTCCATGCCTACTACAAAATCTGCCGTCATGCCAGCATCGATAGATTTTTGCGTAAATAAATCAATCGTGTATCTTAACCCTTGGGCATCGCGGAGCAAAGTAGTGATATCTCTAAATAAAATTCCGGGTTTAGGGAAATCAGGAATATCGCGAATCAAAGATTTCAAATCCATAATATAGAAAAGTCTACAATTGTTACTGTTATTAAATCTTTACCCCCATGTTAGTGGCGGGAAAAATTACTGTCGCACGGTCATCAATTTACTATATATTTTGCACCAAAGCTGTTTGTGGCTGATTTAATATATTGTCTTTCTGAGAGGATGTAATGATGCGCTATAAACGATACTCGACACTTTTGAGATCCCCCTAAATCCCCCGCTAAATTGGGGGAGCCGTTACCCCCCTTAAAAAGGGGGAAAGGGGGGATCATCCTAGTTTGGAGATAAAAACTATACTTTTCAAACATCCTCTAAGAATCAAGGGAAAAGTGACAATAAACCCTTTACTAAAATTATTTTTAACTTCTTTTTAGAATATGAGGTCTAATATATAACGTTTGAGCAATTTTGATGATGGAGGTAAAAAGCCAGTAAATCAGTATTCTTACAAATGACTTTACCGATTAAGTAGCGGCAAAATAATTGAATTGACAACAAGATTGCTATAGAGTTAATACTCTACTCGAAGATAGCTTTTAAGTAGATTCATATATATGGTTATTGCTACAAATTGTTGAATCTAGCTGTAAATAAGACCCCGCAAAGGTTTAGGCTATAGTGGAGAAACCGTAACAGTGGATAAGCCTTCTTCAATTGCCCGATTTTTGCCTTGAATATATTGTTTACCCACAGTTATTGAAATCTACGATCGCAATTGCGGTTGTAATTGCGCTACCATCTTCATTTGGGGTTAAAAATGCTTTAAAACTTCGATTTTAGGTATACGGAAAGCTTGGATATGAAACAGTAATTAATGTATATATCAGGCAGTTGCATTACTGCCACACTGCCAACATATTTATATTTGGCTACCATAGTTTAATTAATTTTACCTATTTTTGTTTGAATTTCCCCTACAAGGAACTGATAAATGAATGTTTCCGCTCCTTTAACGCCGTTCAATAGTCCGGCAGAACAAGATTTGCCCATGATTCTAGACACGCTACCGGACCCCGCAATAGAGGGGCTGGGATGCCCCCGCAGAACTAGGCAGCAAATTGACCTTATTTTACTAGCAATTGAAGCTTTGGATCTTGGAGGTTCTGAAGCAATTTTAGCCTTTGCCCAAGAGTTGGATCTGAAAGGAATTATCAAAGATCGAGTTAACTTATGGCGAATGCGTAGCACTAATCCTCTACGCAGGGCTAATATCCGCCGTCCTTTAACCATTATGGAAGCAAAAGCTTTAGTGGTTATTTCCTGCTATTTAGCAAGACGATTAACGGTTGTCATCCGTCAATTGTTAATGATAAATCAACAAATGGTTGAAAAGCAGATTCCCTTGGAACAGAATTTGCGTCTTTCTAATTATTTAGAAAGATTTAGAGCGCATTTCAGAAGCCGCATGAATAAAAGACGCTCTGGATTAATGGCACTTAATTCTGACGATAAATTAAACGAACTAGCTGTAAATTTGTTAGCACAGCTACTTTTCTGTACGGGAACAGCCGGAATGCAGCGCTTTTGGATTAGTCTTTTTGATGGTGAAGTAGAATGAATATTCAACGTAAATATAGTTTACCTAACTGCACGCTACTTTTAGAAGGATTAAGCGATGCTTCAAAAACAGCACAGTTTCAGGAAATGCGTCCGGAACTTTCTATTTTGGTAAATGCAGAATGCACTTTATCCGGCTACACTCAAACCTTAGCAGGCGGTAGGGATTTTTTTGAAAGCTTAGTTAGAGCAGTAAGCGCCTACGCTCAAGAATTTTTGAGCAATATTTCTAACCCACAAGCTCATAATTCTGAATCAGAATTAGTGCAAATTGAAAAAGTTACCAATAATATTCACAAACTAAGGGTACGCTCGGACATCCCTAAAGAGAATTTGAATAATGCCCGTAGCGCTAATCAAACAATTGAAGTTGATTTAAATTCAGTACAGTTGTTCGACTTGGTAGAAGCAGTGGATCAATTTTTTGCAGATACACAAACTTTACCAGAATTGACATTAGAGTTACAACCAGTTGCGAGAAGACATGGTGCCGTTAATAGCGCTTTACTCGAACAAGCAGTACCGGCTACTGTTGGACTTACCAGTTTAGCTGCTGCTGCCATCGCATTTAATTTAATCCCAGCACCAAAATTCCCAGAAGAACCCGCAGCCCAAAACAAAGTAGACTCTACGACTCAAACTGTTAAGTCTTCTGACAATCCAAAAGTTCAACCGAAGCCCGAAACTAACACAACCAAAGAAAGCCCAGTCCAGGCTACAGCCACATCTTCCGACGCACCTCAAGCAATTCAGGATTTGGAAAAACTTGTTAGTTCCGCTCCCGAAATCACCAATAGAAAGCGATTAACTAATTTAAACACTCAAGTATACAAACAAATAAACCAAGCTTGGAATAGTCGTCAAGGACTGCCATCCGACGTAGTTTATCGAATTGGTGCGGCTGCCGACGGTGCGATTATCGGTTATAAAGCCGAAAGTCAAACAGCTAATGAGGCTATAGAAAAAACTCCTCTGCCTAAAGTACTGTACAGCCCAGCTTCGAGTGGTGCGATCGCTAACGAACCAATTGCTCAATTTAAGGTAGTTTTTAAAAAAACCGGAGTACTTGAAGTTGCTCCCTGGAATGGATATGGAAATAGGTCTGATAATATAGGGACGCAAATTAACGATCAAAATACGCTTTCTAATCTAAATCAAAAACTATCAGCAGCACTTAGTCAAAACTCTGGCGGCAATACAACCTACAAAGAAGATTTGAAATATCGAGTGGCAGTTAAACAAAATGGAAGTATAGCTGATTACGAACCGCTAAATAAAGCCGCCTTTGACAACTTCCGACAAACGTCTATTCCTAAATTATTTCAAGGCGATAATACTGGCAATGCTCAACAGAAAGAAAAATTAGCTCAATTTCAGGTGGAATTTAAACCAGGTGGAAAAGTGGAAGTTGCACCTTGGCAAGGGTATCGTTAACCAAAAGATATATCTAGAAGGTAAGAGGTAATGGCTGAGAAATGATTATTTTATTTCTCCTGCTTTAATACCATTACCTTAATACCATTACCAATCGCCTATTATATTCACCTGACAACTTTACCCATATAATTTCCCCATAGTTGAGCTGCTTGAGCACTGCTACCGGATGTGGGAGAATTATTATCGTTCCCTAACCAAATACCTGTAGCAAGTCGTCTTCGGGGAATAAAACCAATAAACCACAAGTCAACGTTTTTATCTGTGGTACCGGTTTTTCCACCTTCTCCGAATCCAATTGCAGCACCGCGTCCCGTACCTCTTGTGACTACTTGACGCATCAGATTGGTCATTGTATTGGCAACCTGGGTTTTTAAGACTCGCTTGTTGGCTTCTTGATCTTGATTGAAAGAATAAATTACGCGACAGGTTTTCAAGTCGTCGCGGTTTTTACAGTCGCTGCTATCAAGAATCCGTTTGATGGCATGGGGACGATTCCAAACACCTCTATTACTAATAGAGGCGAAGGCTCCGGTCATTTCTAATACGGTAGTTTCGCTTTGACCTAATACCAAACCAGGAACAGGATTTAGTTCCGAACGCACTCCCATACGTTTTGCCATTTTTACTACTGTATCCAACCCGACATTGCGAGCAACTCGCAAAGCGACTGGGTTTTCCGAAAGAGCATATCCAGTCTCAACAGTGATTGGAGCAGTACCACCTCTACAAGGTTTATATCTAATACCCTGCCATCTTACGGAAGTACATTTATAGCTTCTTCCCGTCGAAATTCCTTTGTCGATAGCGGCAGCGTATGGGAAAACTTTGAAAGTTGAACCGGGCTGTCTTTTTGCTTGATAGGCACGATTAAACTGGCTAGTAGCAAAATCGCTACCACCAACCATTGCCAAGATACCACCCGTACTTGAATCAAGAGTAACTATTGCTCCTTGAGAAAAACCAAAAGTTTTTCCAGCAGTCTTTATATGGTTTTTTAATGCAGTTTCGGCTTGATTTTGAATTTTTGGGTCTAACTGAGTCTCAATAATAAAATTGCCTTCAGCCGCTAAGTCTTTTCCCAAAATAAACTCAAGCTCATTAAATACATAACTATAAAAGTAGGGAGCAATTCTTTTGGCTTGACGCTCACAAACTTTAGAACTGACTTCAACTGGCGAACGTCTGGCGCGATTATACTCATCTTGCTTAAGTTCGCCCATCTTATTCATTCGCTCTAAGACACGGTTGCGATATCCTATAATATTTCGTCTGCTTCGGGCATCGCCACAAAAGTTAAAACCGTTGGGAGCTGGTAAAATTCCTACTAAAGTAGCAGCTTCTGCTGCTGTTAACTCTTTCGCCGATTTATCAAAATAATACCTTGCAGCATCCTCAAAGCCTGAAGTATTTACTCCTAAATAAACTCGGTTTAGGTAACTGAGTAAAATTTCGTCTTTACTATAAACAGTTTCTAGCTTTAAAGATACAATTGCTTCACGTACTTTACGCCCTAAAGAATCCTGTCTACCTACATAATCCCGAAATAAACTGCGAGCAACTTGCTGAGTAACCGTACTAGCTCCTTGTTGAACACCACCACTACGAGTATTGATAAGTACAGCACGCAAAATACCGTAGGGGTCAACACCGAAATGCCAGTTAAAACGACTATCTTCTGAAGCTATTACCGCTGATGCCAAATAAGGTCCAAAATCGGACAACCTTTTCAAATCCACGTGAGAGGTGGTTCGAGGCTCTTGTAAAGGTGTTTCGCCATCACCAGCGTAAACTACTACTGGTCCTTGGGTCGCTGCCGGTAAAGGCTTGACAGAAAATTTCAGCCATTCTACTCCAATAACTAAAGCAAGAAACGCACTAACACCAGCAACTCCTAAACCTGCCATCCTTGTGGCTTTTACGTAAAACGGTGGTGGATCTAGGTATTGTAAACGTACTGAAGCAGCCAGTTCTGGTGGTCCTAAAGTTAGAATATCACCGTGACGCAACTCCAAGGAATCAACTCTACGCTTTCCTCGGTAAATGCCATTGGTCGATTTTTCATCTTTAATAACAAAAACCGGTTTCCGCTGAGACGAATCTCGCGATAGCGATAGATGAATTTGGCTTACTACCGGATTTCGGACAACAATATCGCAGGATTTGGAACTACGACCTATCATATAGCGATCGCCAAGCAAAGGGTACGTCTGAGCCGCTTGAGTCCCAGCGTCTTGTACCCAAAGTTCTGGCACTCTGGCATTAGGCTTAAGAGCCAGCTTGGAAAAATCGACCCGAGCTTGAATTGTCTGTACTGCTTGAGTCAGTTGACCAAGTAAAGTTTGTGGCTTTTTAGGGGGTTGAGGGGAACTCATGGGCTATTCACACCACGGTTATTATTTAATAATCGGGCAAAGTAATGCCCTAAAATGCTGTCTTTTCACCATTCTATATATAAGAATATATGAAGTTTAGCAATACGGAATTGTTCCTTATTATATAAGATACAAAAAATACACTGATTTATCTTAGATTTACGGTTTTTTTTATTACAACACAAACAGGTCAATAAATTGATTCTGAATTAATTTACAGTCTCGAAATATTGCTTTGTTGTTGCTTTAGAGTTTTCTAATTTATATTCCGGCATCAAATGAATCAAATTAATACAAGTATATATAAGTAGGTTGGTACAGAAAGTTATCGTTGGAGGAAGGCAATAGGCAATAGGCAACAGGCAATAGGTACAAGAGTTTGAGGCTAATTTACTTTTCTTAACATAGAACTATTTTTTTACGCCGACTTACTTATCAACTAACTGGCTGGGAATAAATGATTAATTTTTTACAATTTAAACTTACTAAATATATAAATCTAAAAATAGACATCCCCATTTAGACAGATTTTATAAAGCCATTTGTTTGATTTAATGGGCGGTGGTATTATTTTCGAGGAGTGAATAATTATGAAGGGCAAATTTATAACCCTTATTGGCACAGCTCTGACTCTAGCATTAAGTAGCACTGTTGCGGTTGCTCAATCGACTAAATTTCCTGAGAGAGACTTCCCACAAAGAGAAGAACCGACAAAAGTTTCACAAGCAGACGACACTATTGTTGCAGCAGCGGAAGAAAAACTTTCCCCAGATGCAATGGAAATTTTATGTAAGCGTTTCCCATTAAATTCTCGTTGCTCCGGCGCAGATGCAGCAACACCCTCTTCTGAAGAAACAACAGAAGAAATCACTCCTACCGAAGATAGCACTTCACCAGAAAATAGTTTTGAAGAAACTACACCAGAGACACCTCTTCCCGATTCTTCTCCAGAAGGCATAACCCCAGCGCCTGAAGAACCTCTTCCTGGCACAACTCCTGAAGGTGTAGCTCCACTACCTGGTTCAGTTCCAGGAGGAGAAGCAATTCCTAGTGAGGATGATGCTCCTACAAACATCACTCCAATGCCTGGTACAACTCCTGAAACAGAAGCAACTCCTAGCGAGGATGATGCTCCCACAAACATCACTCCCATGCCTGGTACAACTCCTGAAACAGAAGCAACTCCTAGCGAGGATGATGCTCCCACAAACATCACTCCCATGCCTGGTACAACTCCTGAAACAGAAGCAACTCCTAGCGAGGATGATGCT
>JBCBPQ010000037.1:0-41901 GCA_039820645.1 Cyanobacteria bacterium J06633_8
GCAGACTTCACGTACCGTACCGCATTTCCAGTGGGTGTTAACCCGCACAAATGGTAAAGTTAGCCTCGACAATGTTTAGAGCCGGTGAGGCAGTCCGTTGCGGGGGTTCCCCCCGTTGTAGGAACTGCCGAACCCCGAAGGAGTAACTATCCGAGCAGCACGCCGCTTTTCCCATAAACCTGTTTAAGCACTCGGTTATAGAGCAGGAAACTGGCTACGCATTTCCTGGTATGAACTTTAACTCTTACTCTAAACGTAGTACCCTTCATGTACTGAGTCTGGTCAACTAGAGCCTCCTGAACTTGTCTGGAAGCTCCCGACTTAAAGCCGGGGGTTGTTGACCCATTCCCGCATTTAAACATTTTTCCCTATCATCATATCTTATGTCTAAGCCAATCGAAATCCGCAACCCCCGCACCGGAAAATATGATTACGTGATTGTACCTCCACCAGAGAAGCTTTTGGTACAGCAATGCAATCGGCTGCGGAGATCGCAGCAAAGTTGGTTTGATTTGGGTTTAGCTGGACGAATTGATGCCTTATTAGAATTGAAAGATGCTATATATTCAACGCAAAATAAATTAACAGAAGCTTTAGTAATTGATACGGGTAGATTATCGGGTTCCAAATTTGAAGTCGAACGTTTTCTTAGCAGTATTGAAAAATGGTGTCGATTAGGTACAAAGTTATTAAAAGATACAGAAAAAGGAACATCCCAACCGTTTATTAATCTACAGCAAACGGCAGTACCTTATTCTTTAGTTGCGGTTATTAGTCCTTGGAATTTTCCTTTATTACTATCAACTATTGATGTAATTCCTGCACTTTTAGCTGGTTGCGCGGTAATTGTTAAGCCCAGCGAACTTACACCCAGATTTATGGCTCCTTTGATGAATGCAATTAATAGTATTCCTAAATTGCGGGATATATTAACTTTTATTGAGGGCAATGGTCAAACAGGGGCGATTTTGATTGATAATGTCGATTTAGTGTGCTTTACAGGTAGCATCGAAACCGGACAACAAGTTGCGATCGCGGCAGCGGAGCGATTTATTCCAGCTTATTTAGAATTAGGAGGAAAAGATCCAGCAATTGTTTTAGAATCAGCAGATATAGATTTAGCTACTTCTGCTTTGTTATGGGGTTCTACAAATAATAGCGGACAATCATGTCATTCCATTGAGAGAATTTATGTGGATGAAGCAATTTATGAAGAGTTTTACCACAAACTTGTAGGTAAGGCACATAAATTAAAGCTTGCTTATCCGACATTAGAAAGTGGAGAAATTGGTCCGATTATTTCTGAAAAACAAGCTGCAATTATTAACGAACATTTAAAAGATGCTGTAGAAAAGGGTGCGACAATTCACTGTGGTGGTGAAGTAGAAGAAATTAATGGTGGTTGGTGGTGTCACCCTACAGTCGTGACTGAAGTTAATCATGATATGAAGTTAATGAATGAAGAAACATTTGGCCCAATTATGCCAATAATGTCTTTTTCTACAATAGAGGAAGTTATTGAATTAGCAAATGATACTTATTATGGATTAAGCGCCGCAGTATTTTCACAATCACGAGATGAAGCATTAGAAATAGCCCGTCAGGTTGATGCAGGTGCGATTTGTATTAACGATGCAGGTTTAACAAACATGATGCAAGAAGCCGAGATAAATACTTTTAAATTTTCTGGTTTAGGAGCTTCTCGCATGGGTGCATCAGGATTAACAAGATTTATGCGTAAAAAAGCATTCTTGATTAAGACTGACGATAATTACAATTCGTGGTGGTTTAATCAGTAAACAATTACAAGTTACTAGTTACCAGTTACCAGGAAGCAGCTAACAACTAACGACTAACAAGTAGTAATTAATCATGTCCAAAATTCAAGAAGAAATGCCCGTACTTTTTCGCCATCAAGGAGAATGGGAAGGTTTTTGCACGGTAGCTGACATCGAAGGAAAAATTATTGATCAGCATGAATCGTATTTAAGCTGTGAGTTTCCGGAAGCGGGTGATTATTCTTATAGCCAAATTAATCGTTATACTTGGGCAGATGGCAAACAGAAAGAACATCATTTTACTGGCATATATCAAGATAAAAAGCTGATATTCAATACTGAGAGTATTGTAGGTAAAGCTTGGGAAGTTGATAATTCAACTATTATTTTATGGCTTTCTTACAAAAAACTATCTAATATTTATTTGTATGAAATGATTAATATTAGTCGATGCAATCAATACCGTTTTCGCACGTGGCAATGGTATAAAGACAACCAAGTATTTAAAAGAACGTCGGCTGAAGAAAAAAGAACAAGTCATGAAAAATTGATAATTGAGAATCGAGCATTATATTCTTCTAAAGCAAGTCATCAAGATTATCAACTCACAAGTTAACTAATAGATTGTTTTAAAGGATGTGGAGAAAGTGATTAATAAAACTCTAATTTTTTAGTTCCCTATAAGTTATCGGCTAGATTTAGATACTTCACCCCCATAAAAAAATTCTATACGCCAAGCTGGACTATATTTTTAATTTAAAATTAATTTAAAATATTTAGCTTAAAATACTATAGTTTATCCATGAGTTATGCTTAATTACTGAATAACTGTTAACTCAATAATGCTCGGTTAAGGGCAGATCCTCCCTAACCCTCCTTAAGAAGGAGGGAATTAAGCTCCCTTTGTAAGGGGGTTTGGTGGATTTTCAAATAAGGTTTAATTCCTTAACCGAGTAATATTGACTGTTAACTATTAACTAAAAACTGAAATGGCAAAATCTGAAAAAATAAATTACTCAAATCCTAGCGGTTTTCCCGAATTTTTACCTGGTGAAAAGCGTTTAGAATCTTATTTGATGGATACTATCCGTAAAGTATATGAAAGCTACGGGTTTACGCCGATTGAAACTCCCGCTGTCGAACGTTTGGAAGTTCTGCAAGCAAAAGGCAATCAAGGGGATAATATTATTTATGGGATTAGTCCAATTTTACCCCCGAATAAACAAGCTGAAAAAGAAGAATCGGGTAAGAGTAAATCCGATGATCATAATTCGGAAGCAAGGGCTTTAAAGTTTGACCAAACCGTTCCTTTAGCTGCTTATATTGCTCGTAATTTAAATAATTTGACTTTTCCTTTTGCTCGCTATCAAATGGATGTGGTATTCCGTGGGGAAAGAGCAAAAGATGGACGTTTCAGACAGTTTCGTCAGTGCGATATTGATGTTATTGCACGCAGGGAATTAAGTTTGCTTTATGATGCTCAAATGCCTGCAATTATATCGGAAATATTTGAAGCGGTAAATATTGGCGATTTTTTGATTAGAATTAATAACCGTAAGGTTTTAACTGGTTTCTTTGAATCGGTTGGTGTGGTTGAAGAAAAAATCAAACCCTGTGTGGGGATAGTTGATAACTTAGAGAAAATTGGCGAAGCTAAAGTCAAAAAAGAGTTAGAAAAATCTGGTATTTCACCGCAGCAAACAGATAAAATTATTGAGTTTATTAATATTAAAGGTTCGGTTGATGAAGTTTTGAGTAAAATGAAGCATCTAGCTGAAAGTATACCAGAAGCCGAACAATTTAAACTCGGTGTAAATGAATTAGAAACTGTGATTGCGGGAGTTCGCGATTTAGGAGTTGCTGACAATCGCTACTGTATTGATTTATCAATTGCTCGCGGTTTAGATTATTATACCGGTACAGTTTATGAAACTACTTTGTTGGGACATGAAGCGTTAGGAAGTATTTGTTCTGGTGGTAGATATGAAGAGTTAGTAGGCACATTTTTAGGTGAAAAAATGCCTGGTGTTGGTATTTCTATTGGTTTAACTCGATTGATGAGTAGATTGTTAAAAGCCGGTATATTAAAAACTTTATCTGCGACACCAGCACAGGTGATGGTGGTTAATTTACAAGCCGACTTAATGCCACTTTATTTAAAAATTTCTCAACAATTGCGTCAATCAGGAATCAACGTAATTACCAGTTTTGATAAACGCGGTTTGGGTAAGCAGTTTCAATCGGCAGACAAACAAGGAATTCAATTTTGTGTAATAATCGGTGCTGATGAAGCCGCCGCACAAAAGTCTAATTTAAAAGATTTGAAATCTGGAGAACAAATAGAAGTTTCCCTAGACAAATTAGCAGAAGAAATTAACCAAAGGTTGGCTATTTAGGCAGTGTAGAGACGTAGCACTGCTACGTCTCTACAGAGGTTTCGTATGTAATACAAATAGAACAGTGAACAGCGAACAGTGAGCAGTGAACAGTGAACAGTGAACAGTGAACAGTGAACAGTGAACAGTGAACAGTGAACAGTGAACAGTGAACAGTTATCATCAATTATCAATTACCTTAATTGTTTTCAATATTAGATTGATTTAGTTCTTGATATTTAGCTGCTGCTAATTGGTAGGCTGATAAATACTCTTTACCACCTAACATTACCTCACCATAATATTCGTAAGGTGCATCACCATAAATTGGTAATGGATCGTCTTCTGGATAATCTTCTTTTGACTCTTCAATTATGCTTTTTAGCTTTTTGGCAGTAAAAGTTTGTGCCGTGAAATACCACATTTGCTCGGGTTTCTTTGTTAAATGTGGTAAATTAGGATCTATTATTCGCGAATCTATTTCTATCCAAGCATGTTCGAGAAGTTGATAGGATTTGCGTTTAATAACCAGAAAACCTTGAACATAGACAGCACCTTCACTAACTAATACCGCTTTATAGGCATTATCAAAAGGCTTTTTAGCTTTACTTCCGATTTGAGTTGCAATTTCGAGGGAACCAGCTTCATCCAGTAACTTATCCATTGGTAGCAAGGATAAAAGCAAAAACTACAGTTTACAGTTTACAGTTTACAGTGAACAGTGAACAGTTATCAGTTATCAGTTATCAGTTATCAGTTAAGCTGATGTGCAGTTACATTGCATCAACCAAGAAAATCAAATAATGGTAGTGCGGGCATCTTCCCCGCGTCTTGTGGGCAAGATTTGAATATAACTTTCAACTCATAACAGCTGATTGTTCCCTGCTGGCTCCTTACTCCTTATTCTTCATTCCCAAGCAAATCCAATCGCAACTGCTGCTAATAAGGTAAATATTCCTAAAGCAATAAGCGTACTAAATATTACTTTTTGGTAAATGCGATTGAGTTTGTCTTCGCTGAGTTTTCTTTGGTTTCTCTCTTTCTTTAATTCTGCTATTAGTTCGTTAATTCTTGGTTTTTGCTGTTTTTGAATAAAGGCTGCTAAATAATCGTGGACTAGCTGATATCTATCGGCAGGATTTTCAGGTATTAACACAACAATTCCAGCTTCTACGAAAATCCGTAAAACTAAATCTAATTGATTTGTTTCTTTACTTAATTCTTCTAAAGATAAAGCCCGTAAGTCTCTTTCTAATTCTGAACGAGTTTTTAGGGGGCGCGTACCTTTTTCATCTGTTAGTAAATATAATATTAATTCTGCTACTTGACGATTCATTTCCCCGCAATCTTCTACTACTTCTTTCATGTAGCGTTTTACTAGTTCTTGTTTTGGTCCGCGATTTTCATATTCAACTAATGTGGTAATATTTTCTGTTTGTAGCTGCGCTCCCACTACTTGTAATTCAATCGGGCGTACTTCTCCATATTTTGCCGATAAATCTTGCACTAGCTGCTCTATAAAGTTAGCTTCTAAATGAAAATTAGAATGTTGTGTCAAGCGTTCAATTAGAGATTTTGCGTCTGATGATGCAAAATTATCTAATTTATATAGAATGTTTTTACTTAAAATATCATTATTAATTATATTCATACTCGGTAAGCGATTGCATTCTAACAAATAATGTAAATAATCTTCTCTTAAAGATAAAATAACTTTGACACTTAAAATATTTAAGCATTCTCCCATAAATTCAAAAAACTGTTTTCTTTTTATGGTTGAATCATAAACAAAGAAGAATTCTTCAAATTGGTCAAATATTAGTACTATTCGTAAATTACGCCATTCACTCTGCCGTAATAAATCTAAAATTTGCTCTGGTGATTCCGGAGTCAAGAATGAAAACTGATAATTGTTTTTATCCATTTTTTCTTCTGTTCCGAATTGAATTCCTTTGGTATTTAAAGCTTTAACTAATAGTTTTCCAACCTCGTATACCCAGTTAGTGTAAGTTCTGACATTGACTGGTACTATCTCTTGTAAACCAATAGAACTATGTTTTAATGCCGGTACTAATCCAGCTTGCACTAAAGAACTTTTTCCTACGCCAGAATATCCATGAATCACTATCATTTTACAGTCTGGACGAGCAATTTTTTCTAACAATTTTTCAACATCTTTTCCTCTTCCTGATGCAGTCATTTCTGGTGCTACTGTTTCTAATACAGATGCTGCTTGTACCGAAGAAGTATGTAAGGTTTCTACAATTAATTTTGCTTGCCTTTGTGGTTGAATTATTCCCGCTCCTATAAACGCTCTAATACCATATTGCTGTTCGATAGAACGCTTTTCTAATTTAACAAGAAATGCTTCTAAGTAACGGTATTGTTCCCAATATACTTCTCGTAGAGCTTGTAAAATACGAATATATTGATGTGGATTATCTAAAGAACCAATATCTCTAGCCATTTGTAAATGTTTCACCGCTCTTGGTTTTTGATCTAAATGCCTTTCTGCTATGGCTAAGAGTAGCAAATATAAGGCCCGATGTTGCAATTGTCCAGAAGGTGCTTTCGCAATATTATGTAATGCTTGATAAGCATATTTTTTTGTTATTGCGTATTGATTTTGACTAGATGCAACTTCTGCTAAAAACCCGTAAGCTTGTGCTACTCTTAGCGGATTTCCATATAATTGTTGTAAATCTAAAGACTGTTGAGCAATATTTTTTAATTCGCTCCAATCTTCTAGACGTTGTAAAACTTCACCTAATGGATTGATAAATTTTGCAACTAAATTAGGGCGATTTGCTGTGACAAAAATATTAATACTCTGTTGGAAGTATTTTTTTGCTTTTTGTAAAAATATAACTGATTTTAAACGATATCTTTGAGCTTGTTGAAAATAGCATAATCCGATATAAAACAAAATTACTCCCATACGAAATTTTGAATTGGGGAGAAGGGGAGGAGCCGAGACGATAGGAGGTGAGAGAGGAGTATTATAAGAATAAATTTTTGGTTTTTTGACGGATAGCTGATTGATATCAATTGAATTGTGCCAATAAGACAAACTTTGATGATAATATTTCAAGGCTTGCTCTATCTGGTTCGTTAAATAAGCATCTTGCCCTAAAACAAACTCTACACTGGCTTTAAGTACTGGCTCTAATTTATATCCCCTACCCTGTAAATCTTGCAGTGCAGTACTCACTTCTCGACGACGCAGATATCCCATTTGCCAACCCAAACAATAAGCATCTGCAGCTAATGCTGTGGCAAATAAAGCATCGGTATCTTCCTTTAAAGTTGCGATTAACTCGTTTGTTGCGATCGCAAACTCTGTGGTAGTTGCCCAACTCTCGAAATCGCTTGCAGAGCGCACCAGTTGAGGTAAAACATCATCCGTCACCCACAACACCACGGGAAAGTGAAATCGTTTGCGAAATTCCTCCCGCACTTGATTGGTAGCACTCAGCATTTGTTTTAAATTATCCACCGTCTCTAAGTAAAAAACCATTAAAGCATCGGTTGGATTATCCTTAACTTCGTCAGCAATCATTCCATACAGACTCTTATCAGTACGCTTCAAATTAACAATCCGCACATCAATATCTGTAAGCTGCCGCAACCGTTTCACCAATCGCGATCGCAACCTTAAATAATTACAGCGAGCCAAAATTAACTTAAATTCTCCCACCGAAGCTTCCAAAGACCAAGCTAATTCCTCTAAGCCCTCTTCGTTTGAGGAATGGGGAAGATTGGCAGGGGGAGATGGGTTAGAAATATTTAACTTATCTGCTTGTAATCTCTTACCATCTTCTAACTCTTCACTCATAACTCTTAACTCCTAACTATTATTAACCAATTCCTAGTAAAAAGCGAACAGCGAGCAGTTATGAGTAACAAGTAAAAATTACCAATGCCCAATGCTCCATGCCCCATGCCCAATTGTTTCATTCTTCCAACTCACTTGCTTCCGCCAAAATCGGGTTGATATCAAACCATGATTCCCCAGCAGCATCGCGATATTCAAACACCAAACGACTGTGAACTAAGGCTTGATATTCCAAATCACCTCTTACCTTCTTCCGTTTCTTCACCTGACGCAATAAGTCCCATTCATCATCAGAAATTTGCATTGTCATTTCATTGCGACGATAGCGAATCAGAGCTTCTAAAGTTTCACGAGACAAGGGCAGTTTTCTTTCCCTCTGAATCCAGTTATTCAATAACCGCAACAAATCTCGCACATGTCCTCCACTTACCTGACATAATCTATCTAAACTGTTAGCATCGTCAAAAACTTTAGGAATTTTATTCAGACGCTGTTGTGGACTCAAATCAGGGAAAGCCCGTGCTAAAACCATTTGTCGTAACAATACCATTCCTGGTTGAAAAATTTTTCCATTCGGTAATTGTACTGGTACCATTGGTAATACTTTTGGGTCTTCTGGAAATCTTTGAGTTAAATTTCCATAATCATTAGAGAATTTTAGTGCCAGAGGCATTGTATAAACAACATGGCACTCTAACTTAGTTAAATACTCGCTCTGGTCGATAAATAGATACTCTTGCTGGGGTCTTCCCCAAGGCTTAGCGCGAGAATCTACCCTATCTAAATTATCTACAATTACTACCAATCCTTTTTTCCCCTGCCGCTTTAATGCTTCTACAGCAGGCTCGAGTAATTCAGAATTAATCGCTTCTAACAACTTAGTCTTTTGAGGACCTAAATATTGATTAAGTCTGCCTCTTAAAGTCGCATCATCTTTAGTTTTCGCAGTTATTTCCCCAATACCAAAGGCTAGGGAAAACTTATCGGAATCAGAACTTACACCAATATCACCAATACCCGGAAGTTTGGCTTTCATTCCTACAACTTCAGCATTTAGAACCCGCCAAGCTCCCTCTAATAACTCTTTGAGCAGGCTAGGTTCACCCAAATTTATATCATCCAGACTCTGACTAACCCGACGAGCGACACTCAGTAAAAAATCACCAATGTCAACATCAGCCATTTCCATATCTTCACTAGACTCGAAATAAACTACATAAAATCCTTCTGCTTCCAATTCCGTCTTTAAACGCAACAACTCAGTAGACTTACCGCACCCAATATGTCCCGTGAATAAAACGCAAGTTGGTTCCTCCGGCGAGAAAAATGTAATATTGTCCCGTAACTCCTGAATAATCTTGCCGCCTCTGACAGAAGAAAAATCAATATAATACTTTTCATCTTCAGCATTATTTATAACCAGAGTTTTACTAGGATTCGTAGCTTGGAAAAACTTTCGTAAATCTATTGTCATAGTCCAAAACCCATATCTATTCCATTTATTTTTCGATATTCTTCTAACTCGAATGGATTTACCAGCCGCCAAAATTCAAATACATAAACTAGAAATAATACTTAGATATTCTGTAAACAATATCAAACTTATACAATGGTATAGTCCTGTTTAACAAAGTGTTAAGTGATTAAATATACTTTTAACTAATAACTTACGGCTAGATTACAATTTGCTAATTGGGCATAGGGCATTGGGAATTGGTAATTCTCGCGTTTAAAAAAACCAGGACTTACGCAAACTATATCGAAAAATTAGTGTTTCATAGGTTTAGATCCCCCCAACCCCCTTAGAAAAGGGGGACTCTATTAAGTCCTAAAAACATTAAGGTAGCATTCCGGCTCCCACTATCAATGCTTTTACTCTTAACTCTTAACTCCTAATTCTAGAGACGTAGCACTGCGCCCCGTCTCTACACTCCTAACTCCTCCTCCGCCCCTATCCCCCAATGCCCTAATATGGCACAATAAAAACGGTAATAAGTGGAAATATATAAAGGTAATTTATCAGTGAGTCCTACTAATCAAAAGACTTCTACAGCACGGCGTGTGGTATTTCCTTTTACCGCCATTGTAGGTCAGGAAGAAATGAAGCTGGCTCTTATTCTAAATGTAATCGATCCCAAAGTCGGCGGTGTAATGATAATGGGAGATCGGGGAACCGGCAAATCAACCACTATTCGAGCGCTTGCTGACTTACTTCCAGAGGTGACCGTAGTCAGGGATGACCCCTTCAATTCTCATCCCAGTGAACCCGATATTATGGGTGATGAAGCTCGTCAAAAACTGGAACAAGGTGAAGAAATTGCTGTAGAACAAATGAAGGTGCCAATGGTAGATTTACCTTTGGGAGCTACAGAAGACCGAGTTTGTGGCACCATCGATATTGAAAAGGCTTTATCGGAAGGTGTTAAAGCTTTTGAACCGGGACTTTTAGCTAAAGCTAACCGAGGCATTCTTTACGTTGATGAAGTTAACTTACTAGATGACCACTTAGTAGACGTATTGCTAGACTCTGCAGCTAGCGGTTGGAATACCGTCGAACGTGAAGGAATTTCTATTCGCCACCCAGCACGTTTCGTTTTGGTTGGCTCGGGAAACCCAGAAGAAGGGGAATTACGACCCCAGTTACTTGATAGATTTGGAATGCACGCCGAAATTCGTACCGTTAGAGAACCAGCCTTAAGGGTACAAATAGTAGAACAAAGGTCGGAATTTGACCAAAATCCCCCCGAATTCCTGGAAAAATACCAACAGCAGCAGCAAGAATTGCAACAGCGCATCGTTAAAGCCCAGGAACTTTTATCTTCCGTTAATATGGAATACGACTACCGGGTCAAAATTTCCGAAGTATGTTCCGAGCTAGACGTAGACGGGTTGCGGGGTGATATCGTTACCAATCGCGCTGCCAAAGCTTTAACTGCATTTGAAGGACGTAATGAAGTTACTGTAGACGATATTCGTCGCGTTATTGCTTTGTGTTTGCGTCACCGACTGCGGAAAGACCCCTTAGAATCAATCGATACCGGCTACAAAGTAGAGAAAACCTTCTCCCGCGTCTTTGGTGTAGAACTTCCAGAAGACACAGCCAACGTTAACGGAACCTCTGAGAAAGTCGGAGCTAAAGGTTAAAGGTTAAAGGTTAAAGGTTAAAGGTTAGGAGTTAGGGGTTAGTAGTGTTAATTTTTCTTCCTATCTCCCTATCTCCCTCTCTCCTCATTCCCCAATCCCCATTTTTCAATTATGATAAGAACCTGCTACTCTTGGATACATACCTTAATATTGGCAAGTCAATATAATCCACCGAGATTTGTAGAGTTGATTATGCTTGGTATGGCATTAATAATGTTGACAATTTCTACTTTTATCGCTGATTTGCCTTATTTAGTTTTAGGTTTAAGTTTTGTAGTTGGCGCATCAGCCTCTATTTTAGTCAGAGAAGCAATTGCACCGACATCTCAATCACGAGTTACGAAAATTACTGCATTACTTTTACTTGTTATTAGTATTTATGGTTTTGCCGATTTATTGAAATTATTTATTAGTTTTACGTAAATATTTACTGCGATTTTCACTTCGGTGGAATACAGATGAACCTCACACCATTTCTCTTTCCTTAATAAGGATACTGCTGGCGAATGGTAGGTCGCACACATCGTTTGGCCAGGAATTGACTTGTCCCAGAGGCGATATATCGCTTCTCTACATTTTAGGGATATAGCAGTTTTCGGTTGAGTACAATACACTCAAAACCTCACCCCGTCCTGTGGACACCCCTCTCCTTCACAAGGAGAGGGGAAGGGGGTGAGGTCAATCTGTATTCCACCCAAGTGAAAACCGCGATATATCGCTTCTCTACATTTTGGGGATATTAAATACCAATGTAAATTAAATGTAACTAGAAAATTAATTTAATCTTAAATAAACTAACGAAAATACTTTACACCATCAAACATGTTAGTTAGCTTGTCCAGAAATTTGAAAGTTAAGTCTAAGTAGAAGTATCGGAAAAATTTCTTGATAAGTGCGACAAATATTTTTTTTTGAGAAAAACTAAAAATAAAGCTTCAGGAGGGTGACATGGTAACAGCAACCAGTTCGGAAGGAAAAGTAAAAATTGGTCAAACTAAGCTGCTGATTAATAACGAATGGGTAGAAAGTGTCAGTGGTAAAAGGTTTGAAACTATTAACCCCAGTACTGGGGAGGTAATTTGTGATGTTGCAGAAGCAGATGCGGCTGATGTTGATAAGGCAGTAAAGGCGGCGAAAAATGCTTTTGAAGGGGCAGAATGGCGGAATATGTCCGCAACTCGTCGCGGTGAATTACTTTACAAGTTAGCTGACTTGATTGAGCAAAATATCGATGATTTGGCACGGTTGGAAACTTTAGATAACGGCAAAACCCTTAAGGATGCCTACGGTGACTTAAATTTAGTTCTGCGCTGCTATCGTTATTATGCTGGTTGGGCGGATAAAGTACAGGGTAAAACTATTCCCATAAATGGCCCATATCTTTGCTATACACGTCACGAACCTGTGGGAGTAGTTGGTCAAATTATTCCTTGGAACTTTCCACTGTTAATGCAAGCATGGAAATTATCGCCAGCTTTGGCAACGGGTAACGTGGTGGTGATGAAAACAGCCGAACAAACTCCTCTTTCGGCATTACGAATCGGAGAATTAATCGTTGAAGCAGGCTTTCCACCCGGTGTAGTTAACATACTTTCGGGATATGGCCCTACCGCAGGAGCGGCGATCGCCCATCACATGGATGTTGATAAAGTCGCGTTTACGGGTTCGACTGAGGTAGGACATTTAATTATGGAAGCTTCTGCTAAAAGCAACCTCAAGCGAGTAAGTCTGGAACTTGGTGGTAAAAGTCCTAACATTGTCTTTGCTGATGCCGATATGGATGCAGCAGTACAAGGTGCCCATAAAAGTTTATTCTTCAATCAAGGGCAATGCTGTAATGCAGGTTCCCGGCTGTTTGTAGAAGAAAAATGTTACGACGAATTTGTCGCGAAAAGCGTCGATAGAGCCAAAAACCGTTTAGTTGGCGACCCCTTTGACTCCAAAAACGAACAGGGACCCCAGGTAGATAAAGTTCAATTTGATAGAGTCATGAGCTATATCGAAGCCGGAATGCGCGAAGGTGCAAACATGATGTGCGGCGGACATCAAGTCGGCGATCGCGGTTACTTTATCGAACCAACTGTATTTGCTGATGTCACAAATGACATGAAGATTGCTCAAGAGGAAATTTTTGGGCCGGTAATGAGTATTATCAAATTCAAAGACATCGAAGAAGCAATTCATCTAGCAAATACTACCATGTACGGACTTGCTGCTGGAGTGTGGACAAAAGATATTACCAAAGCTCATAGAGTAGCAAGTAGCGTCCGTGCCGGTACCGTATGGGTAAATTGCTATCATGTATTTGATGCTGCTGCACCTTTCGGTGGTTTCAAGCAGTCGGGTATGGGTAGAGAACTCGGCGAGTACTGCTTGGAGCATTATACGGAAGTTAAAACTGTTACCGTGCAGTTGTAAGTTTTTAGTTGCAATTGAAACCTCACCCTGTCCGCTCATGACATCCCTATCCTTATCAAGGAGAGAGAACGAGGGTGAGGTTTGTTGGTGATAAGTTTACTTTAGTTTCCATTTAATTCCAGAATTTTATAAATTAAAATCTGTAAACATCAAAGATTAAAAATGACTAATTCACCAAAAAAATCTCTTGTTGTAATAATTATTTGCATTGATGATTTAAAAATTACTTATAAATTGTAAGTATTCCACATTAAAGGACAACATCATGATTAATCGCGATCGCGTCGAAAAAGAAGAATTATCTCAAGACAAACATTCAGAAGAAAACAACTTCGAGCAATGGTATCGCTTTATTGCAGATCATGGATTTACCTGGAAGGGAATTCTTTCGCGGTACGATGGAGAAGGAAAAATAACTGAAGTACTTGATTCTACAAGAAAATTTACTCCTGCATCGGATGCATCTGAAATAGAACACTATTTAAATTTCGTTAACAGCGAAGACTCTTCAAAAGCGATTGAAAAACAATGGATAATTGAAAAATGCGAACCGGGTATTGTTCATCCTGTAGATCCAGAATCAACTATAATGTTTTCGTCTCAAGGTTCTGGTATCATGAGCAGACCTGGTAGAGAATACGCAGAAATATATTTAATTGAAGAAAATTTTCGTATCAGTACAGTTATTTCCTTTAATCCTAAAAATGAATGCATGCTGGCGAAAATATCCTTATTCCGCGAAACAAAGCAAGAAGAATCTTCCTTCCCTTGGAGCAAGGAAAAACCAGAAATCACTACTCGTGAATATCCTTCCTTACAAGTAATCAATAGTTCAATGTTACGATTTGGTAGCTTTGATGAAATTCCAGTATCTGATAACGCTGTAGATTGGATTGAAGAAAATCGTTTAATTTTTAATTTTCCAGATGGGATTTCGCTAAATGTACCGAAAACTCTAGAGCCTGGTGACGAAGCTAACCTTATTCTCAGTTGGAGATACAGCGACAATCGCGTTAAAAGAGCAATTGCTCAGTTTAGGGGCGATAACCCTGGTTTTGACTTGATTACTCAGGAATGCACTGTTGCTTAAGTTCAAACAATCGTCTTGGGATGAATCAATTTATAACCTGCGGCTTTAATCTTTTGATTGTTTATGCGAGCATTTAAGGAGCGATAACTGGGTTTGGTATCATCCCAAAGAATCTTTTCTAAATTTCCCAGTTCGCAAATTTTATCGGATAATTCCCGGATATTAAAGTCGAAGTCATTAACTAGATTAAAAATACCTCCCAGTCTTCTTTGACTTATATAATCCATAGCCGCGATAACATCGTCAAGATGAATCCAACTAGTAAAAGTTTCGCCACTTCCATCAATATTTTTACCAGCAAGTTTGGCAAAACGCTTCATTAATTCTCGCCCTTCACCATAAATTCCACCCAAACGCAGGATAGTAATTTTCACATCTTCGCTGGCTGAATTTAATAAAAGCTGTTCTGCTTCAGATAGCACCTGGTTATATTCGCTTTCTCTATCAATCGGGGAATTTTCATCCACCCACTCACCATTTTTATTTCCATATACCGAAACACTACTAAGGTAAATTAACTGTTTAACGCTGTTATTTTCCTGCAATGCCGCTACCAGATTTTTTGCTGTGGGGATATATGTTTCCCGATATACCTCAGCATCAACTTGTTTATTGCTAATCGGAGCAATGCTCAAAACTACAGTGTCTTTTGCTTGCAATAGTGATTTTACAGCTTGGGAATCTCCACCTTTCATGACTACCACTTTGGTGGCAATATCCTCTAATTCTGCAATCCGCTCTTGTCTGGTGGTGGTTACTGTTACCGAGTGACCTTGTTGATACCAGTAGCATGAAGCAGCAGTTCCGACATAACCGCAACCAATGATGGCAATTTTTTCTAAATTGCTGTTATTTTGCTGCTGTAGTTCAGTTTCAGTTGATTGTATATCCATTAAATTATTTGGCTATCTTAATAACGAATTATAAATAATCTTGAGTCACGTAGTTAAATATATCACTTTCATCATTTATTCTAGCTAATAGCAGTCACCCCTTAAACAATATTGGTTAGGTATTGATGATGGGGAGGCAAACCGACACCCCCAAGCAGAATACCGCAATGTAGTGGCTTTTAACCCCCCTTTTTAAGGGGGGAAGGGGGGATCATCTGAGATAATGGTTAATAACTATACTTTTCCGCCCATCCTTAGACATTTAAGATCCCCCCAACCCCCCTTTGGAAGGGGGCTTGCGTAAGTGCGATGAATTTAATTGCAAACTAATAATAAAACATCTCTGATTTTAATAATTTTATGTCCAATTTGAGGAAATATAAGCTTAGGGAATAAAATTGATGATTTGATTAAATTGATTTTTCTTCATGAAAATGAATACATTTTTTGGATGGTGGTCTAATCTACCGATTCAAGGGAAACAGTTAGTTGGGTTGTTTGCATCAGAAGTAATTTCTGTATTCGGACTTGTGGGGGTTGGTGCTTTTTTGATTGTTATCGGAGGACGCAGTGTTTTAGTTAATCAAGCAAAATCAGAACTTGCCGTCACTGAGATTAATTATAATATTAAAATTAATCAGATGGGCTTTGGTTTTCGCGGACAATCGGATAATGTAGCGATAATTTCAGCTGCTAAAGTACATAAAAACTCTCAATTTTTAAACTCAGATTTACAGAAACGAGTCAAACAGATTCTTGAAAATGAAATCAAAGCCAGAAACATTGAATATGCAACTTTGGTAGGTAAAGATTTACGAATTATTGTCAATGCTAACAGTAATCGGAATGGAGAAGTTTTTAATCCGAATAATTTAGTAAGTGAAACATTCAAAACATCCCAGCAGATAAAAAGCAGTGAAATCGTTAGTTGGAAAGAATTAGAAAAAGAATCTCCCCCACTTCCATCAGGATTAGAAAAGCAGGAAGCGCTGATTCGCTATACAATCACCCCTGTATCAGATCCTCAAACAAAGGAAATATTAGGAGCATTGATATCTGGTGATATTGTCAATCGTAAATTAGCAATTGTCAATAACAGTTTAGCAGCAATAAATTATGGTTATAGTGCAGTTTATTCACTTCCTAGCTCTGATAGATTTAGCCTTGTAACATCGGCATTAAATATTAAAAAAAATTCGGAAAATAAACTACAGCAAACAAACCAAAATAAATATTTAAATCGTGTTGCTCTACCAGAAAATACCATATTGAGTAACGCAGTCAAAGCAGTGGGTGAAGCTGCGACTCAGCGAATTTACATCAAAGAAAAAAATTATACTGTAGCAGCAAAAACAATTCAAAACTTTAAAGGTGAACCCGTCGCAATTCTAGTTCAAGGAACTCCCGAAACAGGTTTAAATATTCTGTTACAAGAAAATTTGAAATTGCAATTTTTGATTGCCGCTTTAGCTTTATTAATAGATATAGGTTTAGCCATTTTACTAGGAAGAACAATTGCAAATCCGATTAAAAATCTGCAAAGAACAACTCACTCTTTTACTGAAGGCAATCTAGAAGAACGCTCTGATATATCTTCCAAAGATGAAATGGGTGAATTAGCCAGCAGTTTTAATTCAATGGCAGAACAACTAGCTTTACGCGAAAAAACGAACAAAGAGCAAATGCAGCAACTGGAAGAAGCTTTAGCAAAGTTAAAGCAGAATCAAAGCTATTTAATTCAAACAGAAAAAATGTCAGCTTTGGGACAAATGGTTGCTGGGGTAGCCCATGAAATTAATAATCCCGTAAATTTTATTTATGGAAATATCAATCATGCTAAAGCATATATTCGAGACTTATTAGGATTATTGCAACTGTATCAGCAACAGTATCCAAATTCAACACCTGCGATTCAACAAGAAATAGAAGCAATCGACCTCGAATTTTTGCAGGAAGATTTACCAAAAATGTTAGATTCGATGGAAATAGGAGCCGAACGTATCGCTCAAATAGTCAAATCTTTACGTAACTTTTCACGACTTGACGAAGCTGAAATTAAAGCTGTTGATATTCACGAAGGAATAGACAGTACGTTAGTTATTTTAGCTAATAAATTAAAAGGTATAGAACACAAATCAGCTATTAAAATAATTAAAGAATATCAGGAATTACCTTTAGTAGAATGCTATCCCAACCAACTTAATCAGGTGTTTATGAATATCCTTAGTAACGCTATTGATGCCCTCGAAGAAAGTGGTAAAGAAAACTTACAAACTCGTATCCGTACTCAAATACAAGAAAACAGTGTCACCATCGGCATCAGTGATAATGGTTCGGGAATTGATAGAGAAGCAATTAAAAATATCTTTAATCCCTTTTTTACAACCAAACCTATTGGTAAAGGTACCGGATTGGGTTTATCAATTAGCCATCAAATTATTACAGAAAAGCATAAAGGTAAAATTAATTGCACTTCAACATTAGGAGAAGGAACCGAGTTTTTGATTACTATTCCTATTCAACAGCAAACAGTGAACAGTTATCAGTGAACAGTTATCAGTACCATGACAGTGAACAGTTACTCGGATTGTTTCTTAAGAAAGCAACACGGAAATTATCTAAAAGTCTCCTAATCACGGTACGGTTAGAATAGCCTGAATTGTTAGATGTATTTAATATAGTTGACGATGGGAAATGAAGGTAAATATTCAGTTAATAGTTATACAATTTTACAACAATTGGCAATGGCGAGAGGGAGTTAAAAGTGATACTCATCAAAAATACTCCTAACTCCTAACTGTACAGACGTACAGACGTAGCACTGCTACGTCTCCACACTCCTAACCCCTAATTTTTAATCAGATGCATCAAACTTCCGGACGCTGGCATTACGGTTTAGCTTTGTCTTTATTGACAGTTAGTTTATGGGGCGTTTTACCGATTTCTTTGTCTATAACGCTACAAGGCTTAGATGTTTTTACTTTGACTTGGTTTCGATTTATAGTATCTTTTTGCTTGCTGGCAATTTACTTAAAGTCCCGTGGGAATTTCCCAACTTTCTCGCAATTTAAGTCTACTTCCCCAAAACTTGTATTTATTGCAACTATCTTTTTGGCAACGAACTATATATTATTTGTCAAAGGCTTAGATATTACAACTCCTGCAAATGCTGAAGTTTTGATTCAGTTAGCTCCTTTACTAATGGGCTTTGGAGGATTGCTATTTTTTAAAGAATGCTATAACTTATTTCAGTGGATTGGCATAAGTATTCTTACTATTGGCTTTGTTTTGTTCTTTAACGAACAATTATCAAATTTGATTACCGCACAAACAACATATGTATATGGTAGTGGTTTAATTGTACTAGCTGCAATGGCTTGGTCTATTTATGCCTTAGCTCAAAAACAACTTTTGCAAAGTTTATCTTCTCCTCATATAATGCTGATGATTTATGGAGGATGTGCTGTAATATTCACACTTTTTGCTAATCCTATAAAAATTTTTACACTTAGTTTCTTGCAAGGCGGAATGCTAGTTTTTTGTGCTTTGAATACTTTAATTGCTTATGGCGCTTTTGCTGAAGCATTAGAACATTGGCAAGCATCACGAGTTAGTGCGGTATTAAATTTAGCTCCTCTTGTAACATTATTATCATCTTGGTTAGTATCAAAAATATCACCAAATTTAATCGCTGCCGAGCATTTTACAATGCTGGGAATCTTCGGAGCGATGTTAGTGGTATGTGGTTCTACGGCGATTGCATTAGGGAAAAACCGATAAGTTTCGATTTTAGTGCCGTACTTATACGTGTAAGAAAAATTCAATTTATCGCTTTTTTAAAGTTTAACTTGGTGTACTGAAGCAGATGTTTGTTTTATCTGCTATCATGTCATGGTGAACATCGAGAAACTAATTTAATCGATTTATTAGTAAGTAATTTAACTTACCTGTAAATACGGTTAAGATGTAAAACAGCATTCTACCTATCTACCTTCAGAGTTAATTGAATACGTTATTAGTAAGGCAAATAATATTTAATACCTTCCAGGGTGTCCAAGCTACCAAACTTTCTCCTTATTTGAAGCACATTTTTTTTGACACTATCTAGTGATGAACAGCTTGTTTGGTAAATGGATTGACAACTTGAGAAAATCTTGGCTGTTGTTGGTTTTATCTATATTTCTATCAGTTTTCGGCATCAGTAATTATGCTTGGACTGCGGAGCGAATTTATGCATCTTATTCAGCGTTTCAACGTTCTATTTCTATAAATGCTTTAGAAAAATTCGCCGAAAATGGTGAAATTGGTGAAGAGTTATCAGTTTATACCCACTATTTAAAGCCGGAACAAATAGCAGATTTGAGGCAAGTTTTAACCAGCCAGATCAAAGTACATCCTGTAGCAGTCTCGCAGTTTCTCTACACTTCACAAGGTGAATTTATGTTGAGACGCTTAGGAGAAGTGATTAAAACTGAATCTGGCGAAAGTAAACCGGGATTTTACGCTTTGAGATCGGCTTTAATTTTAGCTGCTGCCGAGCCAGAGGGGTTGACGTTATTAAATATACTACGGAAATATCCTAACTCCAGTATTAATGTTGATTTAGCCCGCACTTTGCAAATAGCGGGGCAATTAGAAACTCTGGTAAACGAAACAAATAAGGCTGTCGCGGCTGTTTCTGCTAAGTCTGATACAGAAGCTGCAATTCAAGCAGGAGTTAACTTTGAGGATTTACCTACATTGAATCGTAGGGGAAAGTTTATATTTAAAAAGCAAACTTTGCAATTCTTCGATGTTATCCGAGGAAGACAGTTATCAACAGATATTTATCTTCCTAATATTCGTTCTTCAGTACCGGTAATCGTAATTTCTCATGGTATAGGTACTGACAGCAGTAATTTTCGATATTTAGCCAATCATTTAGCAACAAGAGGGTTTGCGGTTATTGTTCCCAATCATCCCGGCAGCGATACGAAACAAATCAATTCTTTGTTGAATGGTAGTACTTCGGAGGTTGCACGGGCAGATGAATTTATCAACCGCCCTTTGGATGTAAAGTTTGTTCTAGATGAATTAGAGAAACTGAATAATACTGATTCTCGGTTTAAGCAACGTCTAGATTTACAGCAAATAGGAGTATTTGGGCAATCTTTTGGTGGTTATACAGCCTTGGCTTTAGCTGGTGCAAAAATTAACTCAGAAAAAATAAAACAAGACTGCCGTCAGCAAGCTTTAAAACAAACCTGGAATATGTCTTTGTTGTTGCAATGTCGAATACAAGAATTGCAAATTAGGAAACCAGTACAGCAGTATAATTTATACGACAAACGAGTTAAAGCTGTAATTGCAGTGAATCCGATAACCAGCACTATCTTCGGAAAAACTGGTTTGAGTCAAGTTAAAACTCCCGTGATGATGGTTTCTAGCAGTGAAGATACTGTTGCACCAGCTTTATACGAACAAATTTTACCTTTTGCCTGGATTGCGAATCCTCAGAAATATTTAGTGCAAATGGAGAGTGCAACTCACTTTTCCGCCATCGGTGATGGTAAAGATAGTTCCGAGCAAGTTGGATTACCCTCGAAATTAGTTGGCGATAATCCAAAACAAGCGCAAAGTTATATGAAACTTTTGAGCTTACCTTTCTTTCAAAATTATGTATCGGGTAATTCGCAATACCGCCCTTATCTCACCGCAGCTTACGCAGAAAGCATTTCTATAAATTCTATGAGTTTAAGTTTGCTTCATAATTTAACTACTACAGAAATAGCAAGAGCAGTTAACAGTGAACAGTGAACAGTTAACAGTGAACAGTGAGCAGTTAACTGTTATCAGCGTAAGGATCCTAGCACCCCAAGAAAAGCCCGTTACGTTGTAAGAAATTGATTTACATTAGCTTTACCGGAGTTTTTTGCCGAAACAAGCCTTGTATCTAAATCAAAAAATAGCTGTGTATCGGGAACTTTGAAAACATAAGATGCCAAGCTTGTTTAATTAAGATGAATGTGGTATCAGTAAAAATACTGTATTCATCGAAATTTATTTAAAAAATTATTAAATCTATATGAATAGTAAGTTAACATCTTTGCTTGTCCTACCATTCTTATTTGCTACAACAGCACCAGCAAAAGCTCAATCTCGATTACTTGATAAAAATACTGCTTTACAAACTGTTGCTGCACGGATATTAAATGATAGTCAATATCGTAATGTACGGATGAATTGTCTTTCTTTCGTGACAGTCAACTCCACTACTTCATTTTTCGATTTTATCGTTCATGAAAAGCACGGTAATGGATGTCCTAGTGTGGGTAATCCGAAGTTAATATTCGAGCGTTTCCGAATTAATCGCAATACTTTGATAATCGAACAATTTGATAAAGTTGCTAACCGTTGGATTGTTGAAAATAAAGTTCATTTGAAAAAAGCAAACGTGCCAATTTTTATTGGTAGCTTGAATCAAAACCCTTCAGAATTCAATACTTTTATGCAGGAGAATATCGGTAAAACAGTTTATTTAGAAATTGTTTTTGGCGACAACATACCGCAAGGTTATCGTTCGCAGGAAAGTACGCCTTTCTTTGAAGTCAGTGAAAAACCAGGAAAGCAAAATTCTAAGCTTAATACTTATTTTATGCAGCAAGCGGGAAATGGTTATAACTGGGGTAAGATAACTAATTACGATGAAAAAAATCGAAAACTATCTGGTTTTTTTAAAGTTGGAGAACCAAAGAAAATAAATGATAGATTGACTTCTTTTGATATTACTTTTATACCGCAATAGCAGAGAGTTGGTACCACCGGAGTGTATAGACGTAGCAATGCTACGTCTGTGGAGTTAGGAGTTACGATCGTACTGTGTTAGCTCGATTTTAATTGACTATTTCTACCATTTATATTTAGGGTTTGTTGAACAAACAGAAAAGGTGATGTTCCATACATTATTAGACCTTTTTCTAGCAAATCTACTTCATAGAAAATGCTTGTTCGTAGCGTATATTAACGCAGAAGAATCAAACAAAAAAACCAGAATCAAGCAATTTATATAAAAAAGTATTGTAGAAAACTTATAATAGTAAATTTTGTCAATTCATCAAATTCTAATAGCAGACTCATCTCATTTTCAGAATTACAATTCACAATTAATTATACAGGACTAAGCCTACTTGTCACAATAACAGGTTGGTGCCGTACCCTCATTGCCTTATTATTACGGAATAAATCAGTGTACTAGCACCCTACAAGAAAAATATGTCAGTATTGTTTGGGTTGAAATTTGGGGTTTTCTGTTTCTTTTAGCTTTCTTGCACAAAAATATCTCTATAAAGGTATTTTACTAAGTCTATAACCAAAAATAATTCAACTGTTTTTGGTATTTTATTTGAAAGCCAATAAAGGAACTCTTGGTATTGAATTCGGAAAAATAACAGCAATTTTTGTAATATTCTTTAACTTTGTTTGGGGAATAACTAAAGCATGGTAGCTGAAAGGAATCAAGTAAATTTTGACGTTATTTACTTGGAGCTTTATATTGGCATTTTATATGATGTCCGACAAATCACCCATAATATGACGGTTAATTTAACCGACATGATTTTAATCATTATTCTTTCATCTATGTTACTTAAATGATTTACAAACAAACCGCTCTGCAAGAAAAAAAATGTTTGCTTTCTGAAAATGATAGTCAAACTATAGCCACGGCAAAAATTTCGGTTATTATTCCCACTCTCAACGAATCGAAAAATCTCAAAGCTACTTTAGTTAGTACCCAGATAAGTACTAATGTAGAAGTTATTGTCGTTGATGGTGGCTCTGATGATAATACAGTTGATATTGCTGAGTCTCTAGGTGTGAAAGTTATTTCGGGTTATAAAAATCGCGCTCGTCAAATGAATGCAGGTGCGAAGAATGCAAAGGGTGATATCTTATTGTTTCTTCATGCCGATACTCTTTTACCAGCTAATTTTGATGGCATGATTCGTACTGCAATGCAACA
Organism: Cyanobacteria bacterium J06633_8; assembly: GCA_039820645.1. Taxonomy (GTDB): domain Bacteria; phylum Cyanobacteriota; class Cyanobacteriia; order Cyanobacteriales; family Nostocaceae; genus Rivularia. Next base: position 23,533 of record JBCBPQ010000037.1, read on the forward strand.
ACCATCAACTATAGCGGGTGCCTTTGCTTTAAGAATTAATGCAGCAAATATAGGTTTACGATTGGTTGAATGGGGAGTAAAATGGCGTTCAAGATTATTTAAAATGCCTTACGGCGACCAAGCAATTTTTATCACAAGAGATAAATTTGATGATATCGGCGGTTTTCCTGAATTGCCTATTATGGAAGACTTTGAACTGATACGCAAATTAAAAAAAATGGGTAAAATTACTTTAATTCCGGCATCAGTAATTACTTCACCCCGCCGCTGGTTGAGAAGAGGAATACTGCAAACAACTTTGATAAATCAAATTGTAATAATTGCTTATTTTCTGGGAGTTTCACCCGTAAGAATTCGCAGCTGGTATCGTGGGGAAAAACTAATAAAGCATTAAGCTGATTCTCAGGTTAGTAGCTTAAGTTAGAAGGTAGGAGTTAGGAATTAGGAGTTAAAAGTAACAAAATTTCACCTTTAACCTTTAACCTCTAACCTTTGAGCTTTGAGGATTCCCATGAAAAATCAGTATAAACGCTTTCTTAAACCGGTATTGATAAGTTGCTTAATTGCAGTCCTAATCATTGTTGGTAATCATTTTAATTTACAAAGGCATGTGAATCAATCTTTATTATGGGTTGATAGTCTCGGTTGGTTAGCACCGATTGCATTTATAGTTATCTATAACATTGCAACATTGCTATTTATTCCGGGTTCATTGTTAACTTTAAAAGGTGGCTGTTTGTTTGGTGTACTTTGGGGCTCAATATATGTATTAATTGCAGCAATTATAGGTGCGACATTTGCTTTTTTGGTGGGACGTTATATCTCTCGGGATTGGGTATGTAAGCAAATAGGTAAGAAGCCAAAATTTAAAGCCATAGATAAAGCAGTTGCGAGAAAGGGATTTAAAATCGTTTTTTTAACTCGCTTATCTCCAATCTTTCCGTTTAATTTATTAAATTATGCTTTTGGAGTTACACAAGTATCTCTAAAAGATTATATTTTCGGCTCTATTGGTATGATTCCTGGAACTGTGATGTATGTTTACATGGGTTCAATAATAGGTCATATTGCCATAAATAATCCATCGCTCCCAAAAAATCAGGAAACACAATACATTCAGTTACTTTTACAAGGATTTGGATTAATTGCTACGATTTTTGTAACTATTTACGTTGCTAAAGTTGCTAAAAAGGCTTTAAAAGAAAGTATGAATTAATTAGGGGATTGGGCATTGGGCATTGGGAATTGGGCATTGGGAATTGGGCATTGGGCATTAAAATTTGAATAATTAGGAAGCAAGATGGTTTTGCTACATCAGCTTTTATAAATTATCATTACGAACTATTTTAATAACTAACAACTAACAACTAATAACTAACAACTAATAACTAACAACTAACAATTATGAATAAGTTTTCTCGATTGAGTTTGTTTGCTGTAGCTACCTTTAGTATTGTAATCCTATTAAATACTAATCCAGCTTTGGCTCAGGAAACTGCTAGTAATGCACAAGGTTTTAATCCTCAAATATGGCTTAAAAATGCTTTGGAATGGATTGAGGATCAAGGTGCGATTGGTGGAATTGCCTTCATTTTACTTTACATCCTCGCCGCCGTTGCTTTTTTACCAGGTTCTATTTTAACTTTGGGTGCCGGAGTCGTGTTTGGTGTATTTGAAGGTTCGCTATACGTTTTTATCGGTGCAACAATAGGCGCAATTGCAGCATTTTTGGTTGGACGATATATTGCTAGGGGTTGGGTTTCTAAGAAAATCGCTGGCAATGAAAAATTTGCCGCAGTTGATGATGCTGTGGGAAGAGAAGGTTTAAAAATTGTTTTATTAACTAGACTTTCTCCAGTATTTCCTTTTAACTTATTAAACTACGCTTATGGCGTTACCGGAGTTTCTTTGAAAGACTATATTTTAGGAACTATCGGAATTCTTCCGGGAACTATTATGTATGTTTATTTGGGTTCTTTAGCTGGCAACATCGCCACAATTGGAACTGGAAATCAACCCAGTAATCCGACTGTTGTTTGGGCAATTCGTATCATAGGTTTTATCGCTACTGTTGCAGTTACCCTTTACGTAACTAAAGTAGCCAGAAAAGCTTTGAATGAATCAACAAGTATCAGCGAACAGTACCATGACAGTTAACAGTTAACAGTGAACAGTACCATGACAGTTAACAGTGAACAGTGAACAGTAATTAGTAATAAAAAACTAACAACTAACAACTAACAACTAACAACTAACAACTAACAACTAACAACTAACAACTAACAACTAACAACTAACAACTAACAACTAACAACTAATACATAAAATGTCTAATTCAGCTTTTGAAAGAGTAGTTATTCCTCCGATGGATGAGCACAATCAAAGATTGATTGCGAACTTACATCCTAATGATTGGAAAAATCCGGAACCTGCTGATTGTTACGATTTAGTAGTAATTGGTGCGGGTGCTGGGGGTTTGGTGACTTCTGCGGGGGCTGCGGGTTTGGGTGTGGGTTTGAAGGTGGCTTTGATTGAAAAACATTTGATGGGTGGGGATTGTACTAATGTTGGTTGCGTACCTTCTAAAAGTTTGATTCGCTCTGCTCGGGTTGTGGGTGAAATGTGGAATGCAAAGGAGTATGGAGTTGTTGCTCCTCAAGAGGTAGAAGTCGATTTTCCGGCAGTTATGGAACGGATGCGGAAAATAAGAGCGGATATCAGCCCCATTGATTCGGTTGAGCGCTTTACCAAAATTGGTATGGATGTATTTTTGGGTACGGCAAGTTTTATTAGTGGGGATACTATTGAAGTTGCTGGGAAAAAACTTAAGTTTAAAAAGGCTGTAATTGCTACGGGAGCGAGAGCAACACAACCGGATATTCCTGGTATGAAAGAAGCCGGATATCTTACTAATGAAACTGTATTTTCCCTGACTAAGTTACCGCAACGTTTAGCAATAATTGGTGGTGGTCCCATCGGTTGTGAATTAGCTCAATCTTTCAACCGTTTTGGCTCTCAAGTAACAATTTTGCATCGCGGTTCCCATATTTTAAATAAGGAAGATAGCGACGCTGCGGAAATTGTCCAAAAAGTATTTCAAAAAGAAAAAGTTGGCTTAATTTTGAGTTCTCAAATAGAACGAGTTGAAAGCACTCCGGAAGGTAAGAAAATTTATTACACCAGCAATGGAATAAAAGGTTCTATTGTTGTAGATGAAATTTTAGTCGGTGCGGGAAGAACCCCAAATGTAGAAGGTTTAAATTTAGAAACTGTTGGCGTTGAATATGACAGTAAAGGTGTCAAAGTAAACGATAATTTAGTAACTACAAATCCCAAGATTTTTGCAGTGGGAGATATTTGCTTAAGCCAGAAATTTACTCATATGGCAGATGCAACAGCAAGAATTGTCATTCAAAATGCTTTATTCGCTCCCTTTGGTTTGGGACGTAAAAAACTCAGCGATTTAGTTATACCTTGGGTAACATTTACAGATCCAGAAATTGCTCACGTAGGTATGTACGAAGACGAAGCCCGTAAGAAGGGTTTGGAAGTGAATACAATTAAAATAGATTACGAAGATGTAGATAGAGCAATTACCGACGGTGAAACCGAAGGTTTTGTTAAAGTTTACCTTAAACAAGGTACCGACCAAATTCTTGGTGCAACTATAGTTTCTACCCATGCTGGTGAAAGTATTTCTGAAGTGACTACGGCAATTGTTAACGGAATTGGGATGAATAAATTAAGCGGTGTAATTCATCCTTATCCGACACAAGCCGAAGGAATTAAGAAAGCTGCGGATGCCTATAAGCGGACTAAATTGACTGATGGTACCAGGAAGCTTTTGGGATTTTTGAATAAGTTTTCTTAGAAGGTAATTGGTAATGGGTAATTGGTAATAAGTAGGTGGACAAAAATATTTATGTTATTGTTCGCTGTGCGAAGCAATCGCAGAATTTTAAGGTTGCTTCCTTTTCGCAATGATGTTTATCCAAAACGACAAATACTCATTTCAGCACTGCTTTAATAATCCGCCTTGGAATAAATTCCCAGGCTCAAAAATAAAGTCTGATAAATCAGACTGGGTCAGGTTTTTAGTGCGTTTTAACGTACTTTGTTTATTAGCCTTGAAATTTATTTCAAGGTGAGAAAGCCTCCGGCTTACAAGGCGAGAATGTGGGCTTTACAAGATGTTCAAATCATTATGAAAGTCCCAATTGTTTTTTTAGTCCCTTCTTTATTGCTTAATATCTTTTAAATAAGGCTCCAAAAAATCTATCAAATACTGAGTATGTATACGTACTCCTACATCGTTCATATGATATCTGGTATCATAAAACATTGACTTATCATACATTGAATCTTCGGCTTTACCTAATACAGGTACTTTTAAGTCTTGATAAAAATCTTGTACGCTTTTAAAAAAATCTTGTTGATTTTGTTCTTTATATGTATCAAACCAAACTGTATTAGGCCAAGTTGTAATCACTTTGATATTATTATCATTACACCATGAGATAAAATTCTTAATAGTTTGCAAGCCATTAGTTTCTTTATTGTAGTTGCCGATATTCTTATCGGGTTTCAATTTTCTCAGATTATCCATTTTTTTTGCATTTATATCTGATTTAAGATTACCTGTTTCATCTCCAAATTCATTAATATTTTCTGATTGATAAGGTGTTTTGATACTTTTTTGGGGCTTAAATTTATAACTAAATTTTTCTACTATCTTATTAAAAGATATGCCAGTAATAATTCTGAGACTATTCGGAATATCCGGTGATATTAAGTATTTAGGGTCGTATTCGTGTACGTAATTAACTAATACACTTCCAGGTATATTATTAGTTTTATAATGAGCATATTCTAGAGGTAAAAGAACCGTATCCCCAGGTTTTAGAAAAGAATGCGCTCGATGAAGTATGTATTTAATACCTAGTCCAGCATGAGTAGCTCCATTCAGACAAGGAACTCCTGTTTCTTCATGGATTATTTTACAACTGATACCGAATAATGAACTTGAACCAGAAACTATAACTAATTTAGGCGTTTGGATAGATTTAGCAATACTAGACTTAATTGTATACAATTCATCTATCCATAAAGCTTGTCCTGTTGCGGGAATTCCTATTTGTAAATAAACGATTGAAAAGAAAATAACACACCAAACAGAGAAAGAAAATAAAATTGTTTTACAATATTTTAAATAAGCCATTTTTTTTAGAAATTAAAATATAAAAATTCACTTTCAGGTGCGTCAAGAATCACTTTTAAAGTAATCAAAATCAATGCACTTATTACCAAACCATAAAAATTATTTGGTTCCCACTGTAATCTTTTCCAAAAGTCCGACTTATAAATTGAAGATTGATTTGCTAATTGATGATTTAATACAGGATTATGACGTTCCATCCATTGTTGAGTATTTGGTGTAAACCAAGCAATTATTAATAAGAAAGATATGAATAGAATAACTTCTGCTGGTTTAGCTCCTATAGTTGGTAACCATCCATTAGCCTGAATATTCCAATTTTGTAAAAAACCCAATTTACCTGATAAAGATTCAGCTACAGACACCCCATTAAAACCAAACATTCCTTTAACGATTACCAAAGCAGAATCAATACTTTCAGCACGAAAGAAAACCCAACCAACCACCACCGCAACAAAGGTTAATAGCCAACCACAGCCTCTATCAAACCAATTAGTATTCTTCAAATCATGCCCCAAACGCTTACGCAAGGAACGATATTGATGATTAATAATTAAATAGGTTCCATGTAACCCACCCCAGAAAACAAAAGTCCAACCAGCACCATGCCATAATCCACCAAGAAGCATGGTAATTAGTAGGTTAAGATTGCGGCGAATTTCACCTTGACGACTGCCACCAAGAGGAATATATAGATAGTCTCGTAAAAAGTTAGACAAAGTAATGTGCCATCTCCGCCAAAAATCGCTGATGCTGATAGCTTTGTAAGGAGAGTTAAAGTTGATTGGTAATTTGATTCCAAACATTCTAGATATACCAATTGCCATATCTGAATAGCCTGAAAAATCAAAATAAAGTTGTAATGTATAGGCTAAAGCAGCAACCCAAGCTTCAATTAATGTAGGTTCAACACCTTTTGATGCAGCATTAAATACTGGAGTCGCATAAACTGCTATATTGTCTGCAAATACAACTTTTTTGAATAATCCCAAGCTAAAAATTGTAATTCCAACTGCTATATTTTCAGGGTTAAACCGATAGGTTGATTTATCTGCAAATTGAGGCATTACCTCTTTATGGTGTACAATTGGACCAGCAATTAATTGTGGGAAGAAAGTTACAAAAAGGCAATAGTCTAGAAAATTATATTCTTTGGTTTCTCCTTTATAAGCATCTACCAGATAAGCAATTTGCTGAAAGGTAAAGAATGATATAGCAAGCGGTAAAATTATATTTTCAATATTAATATTTGTTCCAATTACAGCGCTTACAGAAGATAAAAAGAAGTTAGCGTACTTAAAATAACCAATTAAACCAAGATTTACAATTATTCCTAGAGTCAGAAGTAATTTATTGCCCAAATTTATATTGATTTTATCGCTTAAAGCTGAACCTAAGAAGTAATTAAAAATCAGAGAAAATATGAGTAGTAATAAATAAGGTGGATTCCACCAACCGTAAAAAGATAAAGAAGCTGCAACAATAAAGACTACTACTGCTCGATAGTTGCCAAAATTACCAATCTGGAAAAATATTAGTAGAGTAATTGGTAAAAATAAACATATGAATTCGAGGGAATTAAACAGCATACTCTGCTTATATATTATATATAATTTGATAATTTAAAAATTTGGTAGATTTAAAAATTTGGTAGATTTAAATATAATTCACTCAAGATAATATAGGTTGTTGTGTATTAACCCGAAGTTATACCAGGGCGAACGGATATTGTCATTCAGAAGGCTGTATTCTCAACTAAACCTAGAATAGTCGCATTAAGCCATACTAATTGACCAACTACTTAGTTGCACTTCTGACTATATACTTATAAGTAGACAAAACACTCGTGACGGTAAACCTGATTTTATCGTTTGATGCACATAAAAGTTTTTTTAGTCAATAGCCTATGCTCTTAATTTAGATGCGTTTGCCCTGAAGTTATATAGGCTTAATTACACAACTTTTGAATATCTACTTTTATTAAGAATCAAAGAAAATTTCTGTATTTAAACAAATACTTTCAGAAAATCTACATTGATTGTTCTAAAAATTGAGTAAAAATAATGTTAATTTACTTAAGATTGTATATTGTATATTTTTATATTTGAATCAGTATCAATACTGAAAGTATTTTTATAGCTATTGATATTATCTAAGTAAATAGAATTTTCTTGTTAAAGTTGTTTTTCACGAGACTTGTCAAAATTTAAAGCCCCTTTCAAAGTATGCCAAGCCAAAGTAACGCATTTAACCCGCATCGGAAATTGAGATACGCTTTGCATAATATTCAGTTTTTCTAAAGGTGGTTTGAAGGTAGTTTCCCCCATCAGCATTTCACGGAAATTTTCTACCATCAATAGCGCTGCTGATATATCCTTACCTTTAACAGCACCTGCCATTAAATCAGCGGAAGCAAGACATAAAGCACATCCGGTAGCTTCAAATTTAATATCTTCTATTTTTGTTTCTGTTTCATCCAGCATTAAGGTTAATTCAACTTTATCCCCGCAATAAGGATTTTCCCCTTGATTGTGGCGATGTATGGGATTAGTTTTACCTTTATGTTGCGGTTTTCTCGCATGGGATAAAATTATTTGTTGATAGCGCTGTCTTTCCATTTTAGATTTTAGATTTTAGGTAATTGGTAATTGGTAATTGGTAACTGCTCACTGTTCACTGTCATGGTACTGTTAACTGTTCACTGTCATGGTACTGCTAACTGCTCACCCGTTTCAAAATAAATAAACTTCCATCTCCTCCTCTGCCAATTCTCAAAGTTTCATCTAAGTATGTAACGTCAAGAGTCGGAATTCTACCTTGGGGATTATTAGCTTGAACAACTTTAAATGGATTCAGTTTCGGGGTTTGAATACCGAAGATTCTCTCAATTGATAAGTATCTTTTGTCAAATTGTACGTTGATACGTTTGTTGGTTTCATCTTCTGCTGGCTCAAAAGTTGCCGTTACTTTAACGCTTCCCGATACTAATTCTAAAGGATGTTTAACAAAAGCTAGATTAGAAAATGATTTAGTCGCAACATCAATTTCTTGATAAACTTGACCAATTTTTAAACCTAATGGCAGGGAAGATAAAGAACGGATTTCTCTTGCTGTTGAGTATTGTAACAACCACTTTCCATTTAATAAATCAATTGCATTAAGTAACGGTTGAGGATTGGGGTTAACTTCCTCTACTTCTGTTGTTAACTGCTCAATTTCTTCAACTAAGCTTTGTTCTAAAGTCAAATTTGTTACGGGGGAATCATCCTTAGAGATAATTTTATCTAAGAGAGTTTGTAACTTTTCTTTTGTTGATAGCTGATTCAAGGGTGTTTCCTTCCTGTATGGCTGTTTGTAAATCTCTTTTATCATCGTAACAATCATCAAGAAGCCGAATTTATTCTTTTTATTCTTTTAAATACCCAATGCCCTATGCCCAATGTCCAATGCCTAATTCCCTATTACCAATTCCCTATTACCAATTATTGCCTAATTCCTGCTGCAAACGATACAAAATAGTATCCGGTTCAACTTCGCGCAATATTTCTTCTATTACATTGCTAACCCCTAATTCACCCCAAGAGCAGCCTTTTTCTAAATAGGCTTGAGCAGCTTTACCTACGGAATAAGCACCGTAACCAGCGATACCGGCTTGCGTGACAGCGGTTCCTGCAAAAGCGGTGATATTCATGGGATTTTCACTACTAGTAACTGCGATCGCGCTCTTTCCGAAACCGAGAAGAAAGCTGCTGCCTAATTCTCCTAACAGTAAACCACCGGAGCTAAATAAAATAGTTTTTAACAGCTTTCCGGCTTTATAACCAGTCATCGGTAAACCATAAAGTCGAGACAAAGAGCGAATCAAAGCCAAATCAGCCAAAATTCCTCCACATACATCAAACAAAGCAATAGGATTTAAACCCACAGCCAATGCTTTGTATTTTGCATATTGCCAAATTAAATCTTCTGCTTCTTTTTCTCGCAATTCTACTGTTTTATATGCAATAGATTCTTCGGCATCTCTTGCTTGTACCAAAGCATTTAAAGATAAAAGGGAACGCCCTTCACGATTAAGAATTGTCAAAATAGTTTGCTGAAGCTCCTCTATTTGTGGTGGTAAAGTTTCCCATTCATAATCCTCCTTACCATCTGCATATTCAATCCTAACTTCTATCGGCGCGGGTTCAGCTGCTACCATGACTATTTCGTCAGGTTTTAAGGGTTTCATGGAGCTTCCCGCAGCTAATTGTTGTAAATTCGCGTAAATAGCTTTTTTATCGGTATCGGGATATAAATCCGTTTTATTAAATACCAAAATTAAAGGTTTCTGAGCTTGTCGTAAATCTAGTAATGCTTCGTATTCAGTACGAGTAATATCACCAGAAACAACAAATAAAATTAAATCGGCTTGACGGGTAACTTCCCGAGCCATTTGCCCCCTTGCTTCTCCGGCAATTTCATCTAAACCAGGAGTATCAATTAATTCAACTTCGACCTTTCCACCGGGATTCCAGCGAATAGAGCGGGGGTATTGAGTTACACCATTAAGAGGTCCCGTCTCCAGAATTTGTTGTCCCATCAGTGCATTCAAAACCGCAGATTTTCCACGACTTACTAACCCAAAAGCAGCAATGCGAATCACGTTATAATCGAGCTTATTCAGATTGGAAGTTAAAAGCTGTATTTCTGGCTTAACCAAACCTGCTAACTCCGAATCAAATCCCGGTTTACGCAAATTGCTATACCACGACAAAGCCTGTCTGAGACTAGCACGAGCGCGATTTAAATGAGTTTCTTGCTGATTCATAATTGGGAATTGGGCATTGGGCATGGGGCATTGATAATTGGTAACTGTTCACTGTTTACTGTTAACTGCTAACTGAAAAACTGGTATCTCAATCACAAACTCGGTTCCTTTTGCTGGCTTAGAATAACAGTAAAGTTTTCCACGATGTTTTTCAACTACGATTTGGTAGCTGATGGATAATCCTAATCCAGTACCTTTACCTACTTCTTTGGTAGTGAAAAACGGGTCATATAGTTTAGTTTGGATACCCGTAGATATTCCACAACCGTTATCAGCGATTGTGATTCTAACAAATTTTGACTGAACCAATTTAGTAGTAATAGTAATTTGAGAATTGAAATTATTTTGATTTTTGTTAATTTTATCTTTAATTTTATCTTCTAATGCATCGATAGCGTTGACCAAAATATTCATAAATACTTGGTTGAGTTGTCCGGCATAACAATCGATTGCAGGTAATGAAGTATCGTATTCTTTAATTATTTTAATTTCGGGGCTACCTGGTTTAGCTTTGAGACGGTTATTTAAAATCATCAAAGTGGAATCAATACCTTCATGGATATTTGCTTTTTTAAAATCAGCTTCATCCAACCGAGAAAAATTTCGCAGCGATAAAACAATTTCTCGGATACGAGTGGTGCCTTCCTGCATAGATGTAAGTAGTTTAACTAAATCTTCTTGAATATAATCGAGTTCAATTGTTTCTATTTCTGCTTGAATTTCTGAATGGGGTTGGGGATAATGTTGTTGATAAAGTGTAAGCAATCGTAATAAATCTTGGACGTATTCGCAACCATGTTTGAGGTTTCCATGAATAAAATTAACTGGGTTGTTAATTTCGTGGGCAACTCCAGCTACCATTTGCCCTAAAGATGACATTTTCTCGGATTGTACAAGTTTGGCTTGGGTATTTTTGATTTTGTCTAAAGCTAATTGAAGAGTTTTAGCTTGTTGCTGTATTTTGTCTTCTACCTGTTTTTGGGCTGTGATATTGCGTGTTGTTATTAAAGCACAGGTTTTACCGTTGTAAATGCAGCGAACTCCTTTAACATCAATATTTATTATAGAACCATCTTTACATACATCAATTGACTGGGCATGAAAAGGTGTGCCGGAAGATATACTTTCAATTAAATTTGTAAACAAATGATGGCAGGAAGGATGAATATAAGCTGTAGGATGTAATTCAAAAAATTCTGCTTGAGTATAACCGTGCATTTGGGTAGCTGCCGAGTTTGCTATTACTATTTTCTCTGTTTCTACATCCAAAATACTCAAACCATCGTTAATTGTTTCAAAAATTTTGCGATACTGAGCGTCTTTTTGCCGCAATTCTGTTTCTATTTGCTGGCGTTTAGTAATATCAATAACGCAACCGTACCAAAGTATTGAATTATCTTCTTGTAAAATAGGTGTTGAGGTACCTTGTAACCATTTTTGTTTACCTGAAGGTGTAGTAATTCGCCAAGAACAATCCCAATTTTCCAGAGTTTGAGCCGAACGATAAACTGCTTCAATTAATTTTTGATTATCTTCAGAATGAATTTGTTTCTGAATAATTTCTTCATCGTCTTGAATTTTTTCTGGCTCTACTTCATAAATTACATTGCTTCCGGAAGATACATAATCAAATGAAGTATTCCCCTCAGTATCAAGCCGATATTCATAAAGCATTCCCGGTACTTTATCTGCTAAATGCTGTAATCTTTCCTGAGAAAGCTGTAATTCTAAAGTTTTTTCCCGTATATTCGCTTGTAATTTTTCGTTGATTTGTGCTAAATCAACTTCAGTTTGCTTGCGTTGGGTAATATCAATAATGCAACCGTACCAAACTATAGAGTTATCTGGTTGTAATTCAGGTTGCGAGAATCCTTGCAGCCATTTTTTTAAACCTGAAGGGGTTTTGATGCGCCATTCTAATTCCCATTTTTGTAAAGTTTGAGCCGATTCTAAAACTGTTTGTTGTAATAAAGCCATATCATCTGAATGCACCATCGAACTCATGACTTCCCAATTTTGCACAATTGCTTGCGCTTCTAGTTCATAAATTTGTTGACAACCTGAAGATACATAAGGTGCGTGCATGGTACCATCAGAATTAAGACACAATTGATAAATCATCCCCGGTACGTTATCGGCTAAACCGTGCAATCTTGTTTCTAATGTATTTACAGAAGATTCCAATTGCTTAATTTTCTTAGTCATTGATTCGTATTCAGTTATGGGAATGGTAATTAGATGTTCTGCTAACATTAGGGGAATAAGACAAATAATGATTTTAATGCTATATCCATAGTTCCCATCGTTCAAAGAAATAATTAAGCGCTACAAGTAAAGATTTTATGATTTATCCGAACAAATAAATTGATTATTCAGTATTATCAAGGATGTATTTTACAGCCTTTAATTAACTATGATTTCAAAATTACGAAATTGTTCTGAAAAAATATAAAAATGTAAATACAATTAACAAAATAAATTGACAAATTCTTTGTTAGTTAAGCATAATATAAAAAGTTTTTATAATTTACGTTCTCTAGTAAATTTACTTAGAATCATTTTTATCTATTTGAGCTAAAGCATATGGTGAGTATAAATTTATTAGAAAGGTTTTAGGTTGCAAAAGGGTAATATAACTTATTTGATTTTTATCAAAAATTACGTTAGGTTGTATAACTCAGTATTATTTGATTATTCTTAAAGATACAGCCCAAAGGCGAGAAAATTATTATTTAAAATAGCTCTGCTGGGCTATATATCGGCAAAATCAAGGCTAGGAGTACGGTAAATGAAATCGTCAATCAAAGCGAGTCGGGCAGTTCAAATCATTTCAGAGTTCGTAAAACTGCAAAATAATCTTAATTTAGCATTTCGCCAGATATATCCCAATGTCATCAAATCTTTCTGTGCGAATTGTCCTCGTCAAGGTTTATTATCACTGCAAGAAGAAAAATGGACTTTCGACAAACACGGAGTAGGTGTTTATTTTCAATCAGAAAAATCTTATGTCGTAGTTGATATCCATGCTGGCTTTGTAGATTATCCGCAAGCCTTCGATGCATGGCGATTAGTACAGTACTTTGAATCAAAAGGAATAGAGCAAATTTATTATTTAACAGATGTTTTCGATCTGACAAATAAAGAAAATAACGAAGATATCATTGATGATTTATTAGAGCATCTTTTAGAAGATAATATCGTCGAAGTTGTTCAAAAAAAACTTAAGTTATACCAATTGAAAAACACATCTACAGATGCGAGGGCAAGAATTTTGAGGCAACTGTCACGTGTATTTAATGAAGCAAAAGAATAGATAATTGGTAATTGCTAATTGGTAGGTAAATCTCACAATACTCGTTACTAGGCTCTGCCTAGTCACGCAGTTGTCAAAGGCTCTGCCTTTCTTGTAATACTGAAGGCAGAGCCTTCATTAAAGGCATTACAAGGCAGAGCCTTGTAACGATAAAATGAGAAAAACATTACTTATTAGCCATTACCTAATCTTGTTTTTTCTCTCTTTCTCGGTTCGATAATATTTTCTGCAACGCCGAATTTTTTAGCGGCTTGAGACATATTTAACTTTAATAAACTATCATCACCTAATGGCTGTATCTGTTCTGGTTTTACCGGAGCTATTTCTAAAGCTCGAATAATTTCTGTAGCAATTGCTTTAGCTAATAAAGGGGGAACAGAATTTCCTATTTGTCGAAATCCATGCCATTTTGTCAGGTGAAAGCGAAACCAATCGGGGTAGGAATGTAATCTTGCTGCTTCTCTGACGGTAATACATCTTGGTGTTTTGGGATGAATTGGACGAGGAGAAGTGAAAGCACCGCGATTTCTCGGTGTTCCTGCCCTGAGAGTTTTACTGATACCGTTTGCTGCTAATTTATGAAAGTGACTAACTGGTTCTGTTTTACCGGGTTCGGTTTGTTGAAATCTGCTGATAGATTGCGAATTATGTTTGGTACGGGTGCTGCAAGTTAGAAAAAAAGCATCAAATAACCGTTCGTAAGAATAGTTATTTTCGATTGGTGAAATACCGCGCAATTTACTGCTGTAATCGCTCGGTTTACCATATTTAGCAATTATCCAATCTCTTTCAATCAATTCTGAATAATTTTCGACTTCCGGTAAATCGCAAATCGCATCCCAAACAGTAGGAGTCGCAGGTAAATCTGGATTATTTACAATATATTTTGATTTTTTAGATATTTTTGGTGTTGTCAGCGGTTGGGGATATTTTGGTAATTTTAAACTTTGACGACATCCTAAAAGAAACAATCTAGCTCTATCTTGAGGAACTCCATAATTAGCAGCATTAAGAACTTGATAATTAGCTTCTACTCGATAACCTTTTTTTTCAAATTCTGCAATTACTTCTAACAAAAATTGTCGATGCTCCCCAACAGTTAATCCCGGTACATTTTCAAAGACAAAATATTTGGGCTGTAGCTCTAAAATTAACCGTAAAAAGTGAAATAATAAAGTATTTCTAGGGTCATCCAAAGCCCGTTTTCCCATCACCGAAAACCCTTGACAGGGAGAACCACCAAATACAACATCAATTTCTTTATTTCTAATTTTTGAAAGTCTTCTAATTTTCTTACCCGAAATCTTCTCTACACTTGCACATAAAGTAGACCAAAAAGGAAAATTAAATTCATGAACAGCACAGTGAATCGGATCTAATTCTACAGCAGCAAGCACATCAAAACCAGCTTGTTCAAAACCAAGAGTCATCCCCCCCGCACCCGCAAACAAATCTACAGCAATAGGACGCATTTTCAGTGAACAGTGAACAGTGAACAGTGAACAGTTCGGAGTCTTAAGAATCTCACCCTCTCCTCATTCTCTCAAGGGTTCGATAATAGTACTAGTGTTCGCTTCATTATTCTAATATAAGAATCTCATTCACTGGCGGGTGGGTTGATGGAAACGGAATATAATTTATTTTTAATATGTATAGCTCCATCCTTTGAAGGTGTAGGCATTTTATTCTACACACACGGAAACTCAAACCGTTAAATAACAGACTTGATGCAAACAGGGGTTTGCTGTATCTTCCCTGTTATTACTTACTGCGAAAAAATACATGCTACAGCTAGTTGACTATCTAATTATTGCTGTTTACTTAATTTCTATAGTCATTTTTGGGATTTATCTCGAACGCAAAGCTCGAAGGGGTATCGATTCCTATTTCTTGGGAAACCGCAATATGCCTTGGTGGGTTTTGGGTGCTTCGGGAATGGCATCGAATACCGATTTGGCGGGTACGATGATTATCAGTGCTTTGATTTACGCGGTGGGAGCCAAAGGATTTTTCATCGAAATTCGCGGTGGTGTGGTGTTAATCATGGCGATTTTGATGATTTTCATGGGTAAATGGAATCGTCGCGCTCATGTAATGACGTTAGCTGAATGGATGCGATTTCGTTTTGGTGAGGGAAGGGAAGGAAATACGGCTCGAATTATTAGCGCGATCGCAAATTTAATGTTTGCAGTGGGAGCGATGAGCTTTTTTACTGTTGCTGGCGGTAAATTTTTAGGTCAATTTCTGGGAATTAACGATGAACTTGCTTCTATTGCTTTAGTTACTTTGGCTTTGGTATACACTGCTGCTAGCGGTTTTTACGGTGTTGTTTGGACTGATGTTTTTCAAGGTGTTTTGATTTTTGCGGCGATAATTTACGTTTGTGTCTTAGCGCTACAAACTGCAACTATTCCCGATACATTTTCAGTTTCTATTCCTGTTGGTGATGGTTTTGAGTTAAAGCAGTGGAATTTTATTGACTGGAGCAGTATTTCACCGTCTTTAACTTTAGATTTACCTGGAGACTATTCCGCATTTAATTTATTCGGTGGGGTAATTTTCTTTTATTTAATTAAAGAATGTATGGCTGGTATCGGTGGAGGTGGTGGCTATATGGTGCAACGTTATTTTGCAGCCAAAAGCGATAGAGAAGCGGGTTTACTTTCATTATTCTGGATTCTGTTACTTTCATTCAGATGGCCACTTGTTACCGCTTTTGCTATGTTGGGCATTCATTACGGCGCAACTCAAGAGGTTATATCAGATCCGGAATTGATTTTACCTACGGTAATTGGGGAATACGTGCCGGTAGGAATTAAAGGAATATTAATAGCTTGTTTTATTGCCGCAGCAATGTCTACTTTTGACTCAATCATTAATTCCAGCGCTGCTTACTGGGTAAAAGATATTTATCAAGCATATTTAAAGCCACAAGCATCTAGCCAACAACTACTAACCCAAAGTCGTTTAGCATCGGTAGTAATTGTAGTTGTTGGAATGCTATTTAGTTACCAAATTAAAAATATTAACGAAATTTGGGGATGGTTAACCTTGGGATTGGGTGCTGGATTAGCAATTCCCTTGGTATTAAGATGGTATTGGTGGCGCTTTAACGGTTATGGATTTGCTGCTGGTACAGCAGCAGGGATGTTAGCGGCAATAGTTACTAAAGCATTCATAATCAACAATATAGATTCACAGTTACAAGAATATGCTTTGTTTCTCATCCCCAGTATTTCCTCATTTATTGGCTGTATCATCGGTACATTTACAACTCAACCAACAGATTTACAGGTAATAGATAACTTTTATAAAGTTACCAGACCATTCGGTTTTTGGGGAATAGTGCGGAAAAATATTCCGGCTAATATTCAGCAGAAAATTAGAAATGAAAATCGTCGCGATATTGTTTCCACACTCATTGCAATTCCCTGGCAATTGACTTTGTTTATGTTGGGAATAACCTTCATGATGAAGCGCTGGGATATTTTTGGTACTCTTTTGGCAGTGTTTATTATGCTTTCAATTGCCTTATATTTTACTTGGTTTAAATATCTTTCTAAAGAGGTGAAGATTACTGAAGAATTGTAGTGTTTGAATAAGCGGGCATCCGTGCCCGTCCTCAAAAAATAATCAAAAATTATATATTTTAAACGCAAAGTCATACTGAGGTAAGCGCAAAGAAACGCAGAGTTTTTTAGCTCAAATTTGTTACAATTCCGATGTAAGCAGAAAAGATATGTGGAGTGAGTTCATTCACTCTATTTCCCACAGTTAAGCGGTTATGAGCTTGATGCCATAATTCTGGCTGCTCCAAATATGGATTCATTCCTGGAAAAGGGCTATTCATAACTCCCGCCTTAAATTATTAGATAAATTTATATTGATTATAACTTCTTTCCTGGTAATACAATTTCAAAAATAAAAGCACAAAATGATTGTAAATTCGATAAGCTTACAAAAGCAGTTTCTCTAACTCACAAAATGACCGCAATTAGCCCGACAATTTTAGCTCTCGACTTTGATGGTGTAATCTGTAACGGCTTGATAGAATACTTTCAAGTAGCTTGGCGTACTCACTGTAAATTTTGGCCTTGTGCTAACCAAAATCAAACAGAAGAAATAGCTAATAAATTTTATCGTCTTCGTCCTGTAATAGAAACTGGTTGGGAAATGCCAGTTTTAGTAAAAGCATTATTAGAAGGATTTGAAGAAGATAAAATTTTGCAAGAATGGCATGATATATCCCACAAAATTCTTCGTCAAAATGATTTTTCAGCCCAAGAGATTGCTTTTAGTTTAGATACCCAGCGCGATGAATGGATAGCCAATGATAAGAATGGTTGGCTGGATATGCATAAATTTTATCCCGGAGTTGTAGAAAGAATTCAAAATATATATAATACTCAAACTGCTTTGTATATAGTGACAACCAAAGAAGGACGCTTTGTCAAAGAATTGTTAGAAAAAGTAGGTTTTGATTTACCGCGAGAAGCAATTTTTGGAAAAGAAGAAAAGCGCCCCAAATATGAAATATTACGAGAATTGAAACAAGAGTCTAACGATTTATCAGTTAGTCTATGGTTTATAGAAGATAGAATCAAAACGTTAGAAAAAGTTAAAGAGCAAGAAGATTTAGAAGACGTAGAATTGTTTCTTTGCGACTGGGGTTATAATACTGCCACAGAAAGAGAAAATGCCCAACAAGATACGCGAATAAATTTAATATCGCTGGCTCAATTTACTCAAGACTTCAGTGAATGGCAAAGTTGAATCAGTGAGCAGTTAACAGTGAGCAGTTAACAGTTAGGAATTATTTATTGATAATTGGTAATTGGTAATTGATAATTGGTAATTGGTAGCAGATTAATTCTTTCCTGACAGTTAATAGTTGTTCTTACACTCAGAAAATACTAGAAGAATATTCATACCACACTGTTAACTGTTAACTGTTCACTGTTAACTGTTCACTGTTAACTGTTCACTGTTCACTGTTCACTGTGAACTGTTCACTGTTCACTGTTCACTGTTCAC
>JBCBPQ010000038.1:0-40914 GCA_039820645.1 Cyanobacteria bacterium J06633_8
ATTTGATATTTGATAGTTGAGAGTTGATAGGTGATAGTTGATAGTTGATAGTTGATAGTTGATAGTTGATATTTGATAGTTGATAGTTGATCTCCTATCTATATCAGGACTTACCCAATTGTCATAATATCCGGCTGGTGCGTGACACTGAATAACTATCAACTATCAAATATCAAATATCAACTATCAACTATCAACTATCAACTATCACCTATCAACTATCAACTATCAACTATCAACTATCAACTATCAACTATCAACTATCAACTATCAAATATCAAATATCAAATATCAACTATCAACTATCAACTATCATCTGCTTCGGAACCGAATTTTACTTTATACCAAGCGTGGGTATCTCCAGCAGGCTTAGTTTGATCGAGAATTTTCATTTTATCGCCTTCTTTCCCTTCATGAATTACCTGACGATTCAGGGAAGGTCCCGAACGTATGTTAACTGTATTGATAGTATTGCTGTTAGTTTTGAGAATTCCTTGGCTGGGTGTAGAAGCTTGTGAGTCTGTCATGAAATTTTCTCCCTGGCTTTATAGTTAATAGATAGTAAAAAGTATTGAAATTTACCACTATTATTTGTTACAAATTCTCAGAATGCATTTTTTGCAACATTCTGAAATGTTTTTGGGTGAAGTAAATTAGGTATAAAAGTGCTAGGGATGCAGCGACAACAGATATAGACTCATATATAATTTTGTAAAATATCTATATTCGGAAATAATAAGTCTATTTCATAATGTTAAATGATATTACAATTCAAAACTATCGCTGCTTTAAAGATTTTCATATTGACAGTTTAGCGCGTGTTAATTTAATTGTTGGTATGAATAACAGTGGTAAAACTAGTCTGTTAGAAGCAATATATTTATTGATTGGTCAAAAGCATCCTCGTGTTTTAGGAGAAATATTAGATAATCGTGGTGAAGTAATTGAAAGATTGAATTTAGGCATTACAGGCAAACCAGAAAAGTTAGAGTCTTATTATCAAATAACAAATTTATTTCATAATTATCAAATAGAAGCGCCAAAAATTATTAATTTAGAAACAGCAGATAGTAAAATAAATTTTCAGATAAAATTAGAGGTAAATAATTTAAATAATCAATTTGTTGATAATCAAGTCGAAACCGATTTAACGCCTTATAAACTTGTGCTTGATTTTGGCTCTGGTAAAATAATACTGCCGGTACATGAAGACGGTTCTATTGATGAAAAATTCATGCAGTATTTTAAGCAATCTCCTAGCTTTACTCGTCAAATTAGTTATTTAGTAGATACGCAAAGAAATATATTTATCACAACTAATAATCTAAATTTTGGGGAATTAGCAGCTTTATGGAATAAGATAACTCTTACTCCTAAAGAAGATAAAGTAATTGAAGCGCTGCAAATTTTGGAGCCAGAAATACAACGTATTAGTTTCACAAGTCAAGCAAATATTAATGGTGGTATCCTTGTTAAGTTGCGCGGTAAATACCCAATTCCTCTTGTAAGTATGGGTGAAGGAATGCGTCGTATTCTTCAAATAGCGATTGCAGCAGTAACAGTTGAAAACGGTTTTTTGCTCATAGACGAAATCGAAACAGGACTTTATTATCAAAGCCAAACAGATATGTGGAGCTTTGTATTAAAGGTAGCACAACAATTGAATATTCAGGTATTTGCGACTACTCATAGTTGGGACTGTATAACCGCATTTCAGGAAGCTTTAGAATTATCGGAAGATGATGATTCAGGAAAATTATTTCGTTTGAGTCGGCACAAAGAAGATATACATGCTGTTGAATATAGCAGTAATGAATTAGCAACTGCGGTTAACCATAGCATCGAGGTACGTTGATGCCAAAAGCGCGAAAACCACCTAAATTTAAACCGCAACAATTATTAGTTGAAGGTAAAAATGACCGCCATGTAATTTGGGCTTTGTGCGAACAACATCAAATACCAGAAACTTTTTCGGTAGAAGTTCCTTTGGTAGAAGATGGACAAGGAATTAATGCAGTTTTAGCTGAAATACCAGTTAGGTTAAAGCAAGATAATTTACTTACTTTGGGAATAGTAATTGATGCGGATACTGATTTATTAGCAAGATGGCAAGCGGTAATTCAAAGGTTGAAAGAATATGGCTATGAAGAAATTCCTAAAGTTCCACCAGCAGAAGGTTGGGTTTACAAATCCCAAAATTTACCTAATATTGGAGTTTGGTTAATGCCAGATAATCAACTTCCTGGTATTTTAGAAAATTTTGTAGCTCAATTGATTGCAGAAGATGATTTATTAATTATAAAAGCAGAGTCAATTTTACAAGATATCGAACAAAATAAACTTAATCGTTATACTTTAGTTCAACATCCAAAGGCTTTAATTCATACTTGGCTTGCTTGGCAACAAACACCGGGAATGCCTATGGGACAAGCAATTACAGCGCAGGTGCTTAATTATAATTCAACTTTAGCTGTAGTATTTGTTGAATGGTTGAAACGTCTTTTTTGTTGAAACAGTTTTTCCGGATTATTTTATAATGACAGTACGTCGATTGCGGCGATCGCCAATCTAAAAGAAGCAACAGAACTGTATTTAGAAGAGTTTAAGTAGGTTGGGTTGACGAATGTTACCCAACAAAAGCTATAATATCAAACTCGTTTGTATCGGAATTATATATTTTTTAACGCAAAGTTACGCGGAGGTAGACGCAGAGGAGCGCAGAGTTTTTTAGCCGATATTTTATCATTCCAATTTGAACGGAAAATATATAAAATTAAATCTGGTAATTTTAGTTTACTTTAAATCATCCAATAACTCTTGCAACTTATCTCTTAAATTTCTAATTTGCTGATTATCAGGTGCAATTTTTAAACAGTGATTAAACTCTGCTAATGCTGCTTGATAGCTTTTTATTGCTTCTTCTTTTTGAGATAATTTTATTTGTAAATCCCCTAAACTTTTTAAAGCATTCCCTTTATTATTGCGAGCATAAATCAAATCAGGAGCGCGATTGAGTGCTTGATTGTAGGATTCGATGGCTTGGGTGTAGGAATTTTTCGCATTACCAAACACAAGCAAAATCAAACAGAGGAAAACGCAGTTTATATTTTAATTTATTCGCTTCAATCCCAATATTTCGCCGCAACATCAACAACCCGTAAAATAAATCTTGGGGTTTATCGTCACCGTTGGGTACTAATCCCAAATCGTGTAATACTGCTGGCACTGTCACAAAATTATTAGCATTGTTAGGAATTGCAATATCACTAGCTAATAGTTTTAAATCTTTTTGATGCAGTATTTCCTGCCATATTTTTTCATCAAATCGATTGCAACATCTTGTCCTTAAATATTTTAATAACAGAGATTTACCATTACCACCATCACCATAAAAGTACAGTATCTTTTCTGAAACTGGGTGATTATTAATATATTCTGCAAAATGTTTAATTAAATGATGTCGGTCGATAAATAATTGTAAAGCGCGATTTCCTTTATAATTTGAACAATTATTATTATTTATGCTCATCCCAGTAGCGATTTGATAGTAGCGGTATTTAGGTAAATACTATCAAAATCATTCTTGTTTATTGGTTTCTTAAATCACAGAGCTTTGATTCCGAAAAAGCTCAAATCGTATTTACAGCTTCTTATTCTAATAATAATTAGTACTATCGAGGTTGATTTTCTCGTCCGTGATAGACGCGCAAAATAATAACATCATCTTCAAGAATGATATAGTGAATTATGTAACCGTATTTTCCAAAAGATACTATCAGCTTACGTAAACCAGCAATTTCCTTTACTATTGCACCTCTACGTGGGTTTTCCTCCAAACCTTTCACGGAAGAGAGAATCGCTTGTACAGCAGGGACTGCTGCATCAGGATTACTAAAGTTTATAAATTTATAATGCCGATTTAAATCTTTAGTTGCGGTTTGACTCCAAATTATCTTAGACATTAACCTTCTTCGTTAGTTCCTAAACTATCAGCCGATTCACGCACAGTATTATGTGCAACTCCAGAACCTTTACGACGATAATCTTCAAGGGCTAATTTACTTTGTTTAACCATTTGAGCTTCAGTAAGAGCTTGAAAATTCAATTCTGTATCTATCTCGCCGTATTCAAATGATTCTTTTATAGTTTTATTTGGTTGATTTGCAAGTAATTGTTCAAAATCTTCTAAATTACCAGATGAATTTGTCAACCATGTTAAAAGAAGAGTTTTTACTTCTTCTGATGGTAATGCTTCAAGATGTTCTAATATTTGCTGTTGAATATTGCCTGCTGTCATAATTTTCTCAGTTTTATAGTAGCTTTGTGTGAATAAAAAAAATCGAAAATATATGTACTATTTTAACAAAAACTGATTCATATACCTTCTAGCTAAGCAACTATTTTAAAAACCTTGTCTGTTTTCCGAAAAAATAAAGCTGTATCCTGTAGCTTTATAGTTAAGATTAATTCTAAATTATTAATGCGAATCGAAATGCGAGGAGACGTAGCACTGCTACGTCTCTACACTACTTATATGTATTAAACCTTAATTAACCCCTTCCACGGTGCCTTTCGTTTGTCTAGCCCTAGACATAAAAATCTCAGGAAAACTTTTTCAAATTTAATACAATACCATAAAAATACAACTTATACACCCAGGAGAATATCCCCAAGTGCAGCCAGATTTAATCGGTTTAGAAATTACTAAAGGAGAATTAAGACGCTTAACGGGAGTTGATTCAGAAGATGTTTTTCGTCCCTCAATTCTAAAAAACCGCGAGAAACGTTTTGGTTTTTTCATGAATGAGATAATTACAGCTTTAGCTTTTACTCCTATTGTTGTCGGTTTTATTTATGCATTTATTATTTTACCTACCATTGGTTCTTCAATTCTTATCGGATTATTATTGTTAACTTTAGTACCAGTCATGGTGATATTAGTACGGTGGTTTTGGCGACGCAAAACTTGTCCAAAATCCTTAACAAAACTTCTGGATGAAGTTGATGAATATCACGAAGTTATACAAGCCATCGATATTAATGACCAGTTAGATACAGCGGGAAATACGCAAAGCAATATTAGCGATCGCGATAAAGTTATTGCAGCATTACAACTAATTAGAGAAGATTTAGTCCGAGCTTTGAAAACGGAACGAATTTTACGGGATAATAAAAAGTTACTTGCTAACAATCAAGATTTATTTGTCAATAATTTAGCCAATCTGCAAGCTTTGCAAGTGAGTACGGAAGCTGGCGAATATGCTCGACTTCTGAATCAATCATTGCAGATTGCTGTTGATGTTCAAACTCAGATCGGAAAATTACAGTCAGATTGATCGATAAATTTGATTCAAAAGATGACTGATGACTAATGACTGATGATTGATAACTGATGATCCACATCCTCCGGATGAACAACTGATAACTGATAACTGATAACTGAAATGACTGCAAAACCAAAAATTATTGTTCTAGATGATGACCCTACCGGTTCTCAAACTGTCCACGGCTGCTTGCTTTTAATGCAGTGGGATGTAGAGACTTTGCGGTTGGGCTTACAAGATGATTCACCGATTTTTTTTGTTTTAACTAATACTAGGGCATTAACTCCAGAAAAAGCAGCATCTGTGACTAAAGAGGTTTGTCATAACTTGAAATTGGCAATAGAAGCTGAGGAAGTTAAGGATTTTCTTGTTGTTAGTCGTAGTGATTCAACTTTGCGGGGACATTACCCAATTGAAACTGATGTTATTGCTGAAGAAATAGGTCCTTTCGACGCTCATTTTTTGGTACCAGCATTTTTTGAAGGAGGACGTATTACCCGCGATAGCATACATTATTTAATGATGCAGGGCGCTCCGGTTGCAGTTCATGAAACTGAGTTCGCTCGGGATTCGGTATTTGGGTACAATCACAGTTATTTACCTAAATATGTTGAAGAAAAAACCCAAGGGCGCATAGCAGCCTCCAAGGTAGAAAGATTTTTGCTTGATGATATTCGCAGTGGCAGTCTGGAACGTTTGATGAAACTCACCGGTAATCAATGCGGTGTTGTTGATGGCGAAACCCAAGCAGATTTAGATAAGTTTGCTGAAGATATATTAACTGCTGCAAGTCAAGGAAAACGCTTTTTATTCCGTTCTGCTGCAAGTATTTTAACTGCTTTAGCTGCACTGCCTCCCCAAGAAATTTCTCCAGAAAATATGGCTGAATATGTAATTACGGGGAAACCAGGGGCAATTATAGTTGGCTCTCACGTAAAAAAAACAACTCAGCAGTTAGAAGTACTTTTACAAACAAAAGATATCGTGGGAATCGAAGTAGATGTAGCCCAGTTGCTTGATAAAGAAAATCAATCCGCTACACTGCTATCCAATATACTCAAAAATGTTCGTGAAGCACATAATGCTGGTAATACGCCAGTAGTTTATACCAGCCGTCAGGAATTAACTTTTGAGGATATCGATACCCGATTGGAATTTGGAGCAAAGGTTTCCAACTTATTAATGGATGTTGTAGGTCATTTACCTTCTGATATAGGATTTTTAATTAGTAAGGGAGGTATTACATCTAACGATGTTTTAAGTACCGGTCTTGCTTTAAAAACTGCCCGTTTACTAGGTCAGATTCTCAATGGTGTTTCTATGGTACGAACTCCAGAAAATCATCCCCAGTTTCCCAATTTACCAGTAGTACTATTTCCAGGCAATGTTGGTGATACAGATGCCGTCGCAACTGTTTACCAAAGACTAAGTAAAAATTTGAAGTGAGGTTTAATAACCAGAACGGATTTAACAATCTTAGAATATTTCAGTATTTCAACAACAAAAGTTCACATTTTGAGGAGAATAGAAAAATAATTATCTAAGATACCTGCATTTAATGGTATCGTAGTGCCTCAATTAACCAAATATCTTTTATATATTTAAAATGTTATTCATAATACATTGTATGTAAGAGATATTTTTTAATTATAATTCCCGAGATAAAATTATCGAGAATTGCTAGATGTCCGCGTTTTGGCTGGTGTTGCATGACTTCAGAAGAAGCTATTCCAGATTTAGATTCTAACAATGGTGTTTCTGAGACAGACTCCAAAGTTACACTTCCCTCCTGTAGGGAATCTACCGCTAGGGCGCAGAATGATTCTGTTTCCAATCAAACTAATGTGGAAGATAATTCTACCAATCATCTTTCTTTAGAGTCAGTTTATAATCAAACTAAAGCAGAAGAAATCGTCTTCCATCAAACCTCTGTTGAAGAAACTGCTGCTATTCCCCAGGAAGAAATTGTTTCCAATCAAACTAGTATTGTTAGTACTGGAGATAATCAAAGTACAGTTTTAGAAAATGAATTAGTTACCAAGCAACCGAACGCTGAAGAACAATCCGTTTCTAAAATTGAAAATTTAAACACTGATTCTACCGAGCAACAAATTGATGATGACATAAGTCTTGATACATCGTTATTAGAAAATACCGCATATCAAAAAATACAAGTAGAAATCCGCAGCGAAAAAGACAGATTGGTATTAACTTTACCCACTGTATCTGAAGCCTCTGTATCGGAATATAGTTGGTCTGAAATTTGGCAGCAAATGAAGGTGCGGCTTTTGGCGCAAAAACGCTTTTTTGACTCTAAGATAAACGTACATTTGATTGCACACGACCGCTTACTTGATAGCAGACAACTCCAAGACATTGCCGAAACCCTAAGCGAAATGTCTTTGGAACTCAAATCTGTTGGTACCAGTCGTCGTCAAACTGCGATCGCAGCAGCGGGTGCGGGTTATTCTGTAGAGCAATTGCAGCTAAAAACGGCTTTTTCCTTTGCAGCCTCAAAGAATAGTTTACCCCCAGCCGAACCACTTTATTTAGAGACTACCGTGCGTTCTGGTGTAGAAATTCGTCACAGAGGTAGTGTAATTATCTTGGGAGATGTAAATCCTGGTGGTATTGTAGTCGCAGAGGGCGATATCCTGATTTGGGGTCGTTTGCGTGGGATTGCTCATGCAGGTGCCCAAGGCAACAGCGAATGCACGATTATGGCTTTACAAATGGAACCAACCCAGTTGCGAATTGCCGATGCTTTAGCTAGAGCACCAGAGAAATCGCCTACGCAGCACACTGCTGAAGTTGCGTATATGACGACTCAGGGAATCCGCATTACCAAAGCTAGTCAGCAACTCAGGTCAAAAGACACTGAGCTTCAGGCATAGTTTGAAACTCTTAGCTGACCAGATTAAGGATTTATTTCCTACGTTTATGGCAAGCGTTCAAGTTCACACCAGGGAATGCGTAGCTAGTTCCCTGCTCTGTAACCTAGCAATTAAATAGGTGTAACTGAGTTAAGCCAGTGTTGCCAGGAAAGTACCGACCATAAACATTATCGAAGCTAACTTTACCATTGAGCGGACTAACCATCCACCAAGTACGGAAGCCCACGGTGGTTAAAACCACTCGTGTCGCTTCCCTACCAGCTTTAAAAAGACTGGGTTTCCCGCATACCGCGTGTTCCTTAAGATTTTTCTCGAATTAGTTATTAGTTATTAGTTATTAGTTATTAGTTTTAACAACTAGCAACTAACCACTAACTACTAACAACTAACTACTAATAACTTTATTATTTTTAAATGCCATCACGAGCGCGTTCGTAATCATGACTCGAATTGTTGTCATAACCTCCGGTAAGGGAGGGGTCGGAAAGACCACCACTACAGCCAATCTGGGCATGGCTTTAGCCAAAATAGGTCGTCAGGTAGCATTAGTTGACGCTGATTTTGGTCTGCGAAATTTGGATTTGTTGTTGGGACTCGAAAACCGTATTGTTTACACTGCGGTGGAGGTTTTGTCTAGGGAATGCCGTTTGGAACAAGCCTTAGTCAAAGATAAGCGACAACCCAATTTAGTACTGCTACCTGCGGCACAAAATCGCACCAAAGAAGCTGTCACACCAGACCAAATGAAACTGCTGGTAAATGCTTTAGCACAAAAATATCAGTACATCATTATCGATAGCCCCGCTGGCATCGAAATGGGTTTTAAAAATGCCATCGCTCCAGCCAAAGAAGCTTTAATTGTCACAACACCCGAAATAGCAGCCGTGCGTGATGCTGACCGGGTAGTAGGGTTATTAGAAGCACAAGGAGTAAAGAAAATTCACTTAATAATTAACCGAATAAAACCCGCAATGGTTCGGTTAAATGATATGATGTCTGTGCAGGATGTTCAGGAACTTCTAGCAGTTCCCTTAATTGGGGTTGTCCCCGACGACGAGCGGGTAATTGTTTCTACCAATCGTGGCGAACCTCTGGTTTTATCAGAAAATCCTTCTTTAGCTGCGACTGCTTACGATAACATTGCTCGTAGATTAGAAGGGGAAACAGTAGATTTTCTTGATTTTGACTCGTCCCAAGACAACCTATTTTCCCGCCTCCGAAGGATATTGTGGACAAAAATAATTTAATCAAATCCAGTATGCGCTCATAGGGCTGCAATGATTCTTGAACTTTTGGAAAGACTTTTTTTTCGCGGAAACGATAACAGTCGCAATGATGTAAAACGTCGCCTGCAATTGGTTATTGCTCACGATCGGGCCGATTTAAGCCCTCAAATGATAGAGAAAATGCGGCAAGAAATTTTAGAAATTGTTTGTCGCTATGTGGAAGTTGAAGCTGATGGCTTGGAATTTTCTTTGGAAAGTAACCAGCGCACAACAGCTTTAATTGCTAATGTACCCATTCGTAGAGTCAAAGACTCTGCTACGCAGTCAGAAGCAGGTGAAAAAAAGTCAGAGTAATTTGATTTAATATTTTGCAATAGAAAACTATGTGCTTTTGATATCAACTCTAGAACAAAAGTATATATTTTTTATTGGGCAATGGCTATAGGGTATTGGAAATTGGGTGTTGGGCAGCAAAAATACAGCATTTTGCATTAAAAGAAAAAAAATCTATGTATCAATATGGGACTTGTATCTGTTATAGGAATTCTTGAGGTTCTTTAAATTTATTGAGGGTTGGTAACTAAAGAAACATAAAAAAGTGTATTAGTGAAGTGTTATCGCCGATGCCCGATTCTCGAAATTAAATAAATGAAAAATCCCGTTTCAGCCAAAACTGCAGCGGGATTACCTTAAGTCTTATTAATCTAATTTGATTGACTTTCGGAGCGTGAACTTATTGATAAGCGACTTGCGGACCAGCCCAAATATCAGTATTCTTTCTACCAAAAGTGGTAGGCCGATCTAATTCTGGTGTCGCAACTGTTTTTCCGTCATTTGCAACTGTAATTGTCGGCCAAGTCTCTTGACCCATTTCGCCAGCCCGAAACACTACATTGTCAGGCGTATTGCTACTCCAACCTAGTAACACCGCAATATCATACTGATGATTCTTTTGAGAAGGAGCAACTGTGTTAGCACGATTCTTCTCACGATTCCAAATTAGTGCTTCGTCGGTAGCGTGAGCAGTATTGAATAAACCTTCAAACTTCCGTGCTAAGAAACGTTCGCCATTTTCAGACCAGCCAACAGGAACTAGTACGCCGATTTTTCCTGGAATTTGACTATCTTTACCCGCTACTTCCTTAGATTTAAGTAACGGATCTATTAAAGCAGAAGTTGATGCAACAACCTTCAGATGATTTGTGTCTCTATCTTCCACAAACAACACGCTGCTAACGCGGCTTTTATGCATTTGTGGTTTAACTTCTAACTTTACCCGACTGTAAATAGAATAACGACCATCTGGAGAAATTACTGGTACGCTACGGTAATAACGTATTCCCGAACCGCCATTAGCACTTACACTTTCCTGAGTAGCTGTTATCCACTTCCAAGGAATTGCATGAGGGCTTCCGATTGGATCTTGCCCAGATAATTCCGATTCTTCTTGTTCTTGAACTACAGGTGCATCGGTTGGTTGGGGAACTAAATTTCGTCTTAAAGCTAAGACTTTACCAGCTTTAAGGGATTTTGCACCCGCTAACTTAGCTACTAAAATATCTTTTTTTGAAGATTGAGTTTTTGCAGCTTTTAAACGCTGTACCAACTTAATTCCACGAGCAGAAATTTTACCCGACTCTACCTCAGTACTACTAACAGGAGGTGCGAGTTCAACTTCTTTAAATGGGTCTTCATTAATTATTGAAGAAGAATTTTCAGCAGGCTTTACTTCTTCTGGAGTTACAGTCTCTATTGTCAAAGATTCTACGACATTAGGCTGTATAATTTTTGGCTCAATAACTACAGCTAATTTCATTGACTCAGAATCAAGTTCTGGTGTCAAAGTTTTCACCGTTTCTGGTTGCGATAATTTGTATTCGCTAGCAATCGGAACTTCTACTATTACCGAATCCAATTCTGGCGTTTCGGCAGTAAGGGAGTTTGGTTCCGATTGTTTTGCCGAGCTGGAGTGTCCTGATGCTCCTACTAAAGGCGCAATAAGCACTACCACTAATACGTACTTTAGGAATGGTTGCACGCGGAACCATCCTGATAGTAAAAGATGTTTCAGCATTTGTTGGTTGACTCTCTAGAGGGCGGTTGCTGTGGGAGGAGCAATGCCTCACGGCAAATGGGGCAGGCTATCTTTAATATGTATAACAGGGAACTTCAGATTTAGCGAGATTATCTACTTTAATTTCGCATAGTTTTACGATAACAGGGTATCGTTTTTTACTCATTTTCCAAACAATTGTTTAGAAAAATTATGATTTATATGAACTAAATCAAGTCACAATATTATTACTTAGGTATAAAAACCCTAAAAATAATAGTAGAATCAGATGCTACTTCTAAAAAGTTAGTTAAGTTACAACTTGCTTGCTTTCCTACTGCAGGAATTATACCTAACTAAATATACTTAGATATTTGTTGTAGGTATATAAAACAACATCTTATATGCTAAGTAATTACTGGGTTTTACTTCAACATTTTCAACACCGATTCCGGCGACCGCGCAAAATCTTCAAAAGAATAGTAGAAGAAAAACTAAAAAACTATTACATACGCTGCTGCGCTTTTTACTACAGTGAAACATATATAAGTTTCAATTGCAACAGTAAAACCAGCGAATGTCGGCTTATTGATTAGGTTAAATTACTTACTCTTCATTCAAAAACAGAAAAAATAAAGAACGCAATAAAAAAATATAAATTTTTGAATATTTGCTTAGTTCCTTATCAGTATAGCCTATAGATTTATTAGAGGCACTCTACCGATTAACTTATTGTGAAACAAATAGTAGAGATACTCCAGAAGTATATATTAATGAATGATGTTAGTGTTTAGAGTTGAACAGTAAATGGTTTATCTTGATGAAAGTAATATTTTTTGGCACTCCTCAATTTGCCGTTCCTACTCTAGAAAAACTACTCCATCATTCAGAATTTGAAGTACTTGCAGTTGTGACTCAACCGGATAAAGTTCGGGGGCGCGGTAAGAAAGTAACTCCTTCCCCCGTCAAAAGTGTTGCTCTGACGCACAATTTACCTGTATGGCAGCCGACTAGAATAAAAAAAGATGAAGCAACTTTGAAACAATTACAGGAAATAGATGCAGACGCATTTGTAGTAATTGCTTACGGACAGATTCTTTCGCAAGAAATTTTAGATCTGCCGAAAATTGCCTGCGTCAATGTTCATGGTTCGATATTACCCGAATATCGCGGTGCGGCTCCGATTCAATGGTGTTTGCATAATGGGGAAGAGGAAACGGGAATTACAACTATGTTGATGGATGCGGGTATGGATACCGGCGCAATGTTACTAAAAGCTACCACACCCATTGGATTGCTTGATAATTCCCAGGATTTAGCAGAAAAATTAGCATCAATGGGTGCAGACTTATTGGTAGAAACGCTTATAAAACTTCAAAACAAGGAAATTGAACCTATTCCTCAAGATAATTCTCAAGCAACTTATGCCCCTTTGATCAAAAAAGAAGATTATTCCTTGGATTGGTCTCAAAGTGCTATAGAGTTACACAATAAAATTAGGGGTTTTTATCCCAATTGTGTGACAAAATTTCGCGATCAACCAATAAAAATTATAGGCACTGCTCCCCTAACTGCGGACAACTCTTATCAATTACCAAAATTACTTGAAGAAATGAAAACGAAACTACCAGATTTATCAAAGTTGTCAGGTAAACCAGGGGAAGTTGTAACTATTGTTAAAGGTATAGGAGCAATTATCCAAACCGGAAAAGGTTTATTGTTATTGCAAGAAGTACAGTTAGCCGGTAAACGTCCTCAGTCAGGATGGGATTTTGTCAACGGTAGTCGTTTAACTGTTGGAGAAGAGTTAGGAATTGTAAATTAAAAGTTAGGAGTTATGAGTTAAGAATTATGTTTTGCAACAATTTAAATTAGCTCAGAGAAACCGGGTTTCTTATAATTTTTTAAAATATTTGCAACCTTTACAAGGACCAACCGGATTAACTGCACAACGGACAATTTCTGAAAGAGCATTATAGCTACAACTGGCATCACCAATTACCCAACTTCCGTTCACTAAAGTTTTTTCATCTGGTCTTTTTGCTGATTGTACGTAAATGGCAATCTTGTGCAAGCAGTAACGTCCTTCTTTTAATTGGTAGCGATGGTGACGTTCTAAAACTGCATATGTTTTACCTTTTAAGTCAATATAATTCCCTGGTTGCGGTGTCCAATCAAGATTTATGTTGCCCAGAGACTCACGTGATGAGGTTAAAATGACTTCCGTTAGTACTGAATTTGGCTCCATGTCGCAGTTGATTGGTTTACATTATTAGGATATTAGCGCAAATGTTTACATCTTCCCCCATTGCTGCTTATAGGGAAGATTGTTTTAATTGAGATAAAAAAACCACCCGTTTAATGGGTGGGAATACTAATGAATTATTAAAGTACTTGGATGATTTTTTTTAAGGGAGATCCACAAAATAAAATATCCAGCTTTATCAAATACATTTCGGAGAAAACCTAAAGTGATGGGGGTTCCGCCCCGAAGGCGGAACCCAAAGCTGGATATTTTATTACTTGTAAGTGCCTAAGATTGTAATTCGATCAACCAAGAAAACGCTGTTGCAAAGCTCTAAAATATGCTTTGAGTGGAATTTGATAAACCTCTATAAATAGCCAAATGATAATTGTTAAATGAGAGAAAAAAGTCAGTATTGTCCAAATATATGGAACCCAGGACAAAGGAGCATTCGGTTGTGGAGGGAAATTATAAGCAACTAATGCAATTAAAGTGGTAGGAAGGAATAGAAAAGCAACTGTTGCTAATACATAACTCCAGCCAAATTCGACTCCTTCTAAATGAGCTTCAGTCCAGTAAAAGCCATTCCAGCTCCAGACTAAGGGAGGTTCTCTCGAAGGCATTTTTAGCTGTTGTTGCTCCAAGTTAACCGTAAAAATTTGATGGCAAAAATCACAAGACATTGCCTCCATTAAAGGCATATTTTGAACTTTTCCGACTCTACATACCGGACAAGGGTAAACTCCTTTATAGTCCAATGGAGTAGCTAAGTTTTTAGAATTTGGGATTTTAAACATTAGTTTGGGGCATTTTAATAATGATTTACCTTCCTAGCACGAACATGAGGAGCACATCTTATCATTTACAAAACTAAACTCTCAACCATTTCTCACAAATCTGATTAAGCAATCCTTCTTTAACTACTAGTTAGTTAAATTTTTGACTATACTTGACAAGTAGACGAAATTATTTCGCCCATAAATTTTATCTCGTTCGCGCTCTACTTTATATGTACATTCAATAACCCATACAGTAAATTTAAATAATCAGTTGGGTTTGTTAAGACGACAGAAGGAAGCAAGACGTACAAAAAAACAAAGTTAAGACTTATAATTTTAATCTCTTCCCATGAAGGCTGTCTTCGGTATTGAGGCTTATAGAAAAATTTGTTATGTACTTGAGATACTAGTTTACTTTACGACTTATCTTCAGCAAGTCTATTTGATATTCCCTCGCAAATGCTGTTTGTTTAGAGCGTTTGAAGCCTCTAGACTGTGGCTTTCATCAAAAAACTTTTGATGTATTGCATGGCTTTATGCGTAAAGACTGTATTTATACAAGTAAATGAAGTAGAAAAATGAAGCTAAAATAAAAAAGTCATAGAAACAGTTTCTACAGAAGTGGTGAGAAATACTGTTTTCATTGATTTAAGCTAGGAGGGTTACAATTTCCGTAAAAAAATGGGCAGGCTTGATAAACCAATTAATTAGTGCAGCATCCGGCATCTTTCACAAAAGCCTGCCCATTTTTTAAGGCTCCATCTCGGGTGATTTGCAAGTTTAGCTTCATTTATCATAGTTTATCAATAGGTATAAATCAGTTTATATCTGAGGATAATGGTTCTCCTATAGCTAATTTCGGCTGTTTTTCTCGCACCTAACCGCTAGGTTTGCTCAATATTTTTCATAAGGAAATGAATAATGAAAATAGAAGGTTATTACTTTTACTTTAAGGAGAAAATCAACCTAGATAATGCCAAAATGGCAGCAGTATCCCATTAAAACTACAAACTATGATGAAGTTTTTTTGAAGCTCTAACTTTCAATTGTAGTCTTATATAAGTATTCTTACAGTCTATAAATGATTCAAAAGCTTAAGCAATAAATATCTGAGGTGGGACTATTTAATACGACTATCACCGCCTCAAATTCGATTAAGCTTTCTCACAAACCCAAAAGTCATATCCTGCAATTAATAAACTGTTCCTGATGAGTAAGCTGCAAGCTTAGACAATAATTCTTCATAAGTCATATGAGTAACTACAGGAGTTATAACATTATCTATGGATTTTTCTACAGAATGCAAAACTCTATTTAAACCATCTAATACCCTTGCAATTAATATTTTTTGATGCATTCTTGACTTTGTTTTACAAGCTAGCTTGATGTTTCTAATTACTTTATTCATCGCTTTGGCTGCATTGGGAATACTAGCTCGGAATAATGCATCTCTAGCTGATTCTAAAAATAAAAATGCGGTAGTCAAATCATGTATTTCCACCCCCCTCGCAGATTTTTCTAATGGCTTCATGACATCAACAGCATCTTTGAGATGAATCACAGCTTGCTGTAAATCTTCAAGTTCAATTTCAGCTTCAGTCACTTCAGAAACCTCGAACCAGCTTAATTCATTATTCGCAATAGTATTGGCTGATTTTGCTAAAAAATTGACGATTCTTAAAAGTTTTATATTCATAGTTTTGAACAAGACTGCATATACAGTTAAAATGTGTTGCAATTGAAACTAAGTAATAAATATATTTACTGAACTAAGATAAAGTGATTTTTAGCTAAAGTTATTCTATTCCATACAAATACAACTATTTGATTATGAATAGATACTTAACTATAAGCAATAAAAATTACTAATGTTATCGATTGATTACATAGAGATCGGTTTTGTCTTCAACAAGCTGGAGAAATAATTTTTAGTACCATGCGTTTTAATTAGGTAAATCAAAATATGCTGTTTTCTATATTCAGCTTGTAAAAACAAGCACAGGAAAATTTGTAATTTTTATATACATATTTTCACTGTATGTCTACGTATATAATTTAGATAAATTAAACTTTTGCAGCAATATTTTTTTATTCCTTGAGAATTTAATACAAGTAATAGATGTAAGCTTTAATTAAAATTTATTTAAGAAAAATTTATTCAAAAAAAAGATGGGCGTTAAAGCCCATCCCAAAAAAAATTATGATTTAATTGTGAAGTTAATTCTGAAGCAAAATCTACTTATGTTCCAGAAGTCCAAGAATTTATGTACTCGATTTGTGCGGAAGTTAAAGTATCAATCTTGATACCCATTGCTTCCAACTTCAAGCGAGCAATATCTTTATCTACATCTTCAGGAATTGAGTACAAACCGGGTTCGAGCTTACCTTTATTCTTCACTAGGTATTCACAGCCCAAAGCTTGGTTAGCAAAACTCATGTCCATTACAGCGCTGGGGTGTCCTTCCGCAGCCGCTAAGTTAATCAAACGTCCTTCACCAAGTACAACAACTGATTTACCGCTGGGTAATTTGTATTCTTGAGTGAAAGGACGAACATCCTTAACTTCAGACGCTTTCGCACCCAAGGATGCAAGGTCAATTTCAATATCAAAGTGACCGGAGTTACAAACCATCGCGCCATCCTTCATTACATCGAAGTGTTCGGGGCGAATTACGTGCTTGTTACCAGTAACGGTGATAAATAAATCACCTTGAGGTGCAGCTTCAGCCATTGGCATAACGCGGAAACCATCCATTACTGCTTCAATAGCTCTGATGGGGTCAATTTCAGTAACGATGACGTTACCGCCCATACCTCTAGCACGAAGTGCAGAACCTTTACCGCACCAGCCGTAACCAGCAACAACAATGCACTTACCTGCTAATAAAACGTTGGTAGCGCGGATAATTCCATCGAGGGTTGATTGTCCGGTACCGTAGCGGTTGTCAAAGAAATGCTTGGTGTCAGCATCGTTTACATTCATTGCAGGGAATGACAATACACCGTCATTCAACATTGCTTTTAAACGAACAATACCTGTTGTGGTTTCTTCAGTAGTACCGATAATATCGGAAAGTTGATTTTGACGCTCTTTTACTAGAGTCGCAACTACGTCAGAACCATCGTCAATGATGATGTTAGGACGGTGGTCTAAAGCTGTTTGAACGTGGCGATGATAGGTTGCGTCATCTTCACCCTTGATAGCGAAGACGGGGATTTCGTGGTCTGCAACTAGACTTGCAGCTACGTCATCTTGAGTTGATAGGGGGTTACTAGCAATTAGCAGTGCATCAGCACCACCTGCTTTCAAAGCAATTGCCAAATGTGCTGTCTCAGTTGTGATGTGAGAACAAGCTACTAAACGGATTCCCTCGAAAGGCTTTTCTTTAGCAAAACGGTCGCGAACTTGTTTTAAAACAGGCATTTCGCGTCCAGCCCATTCGATACGCTGTCTTCCCAAAGCAGCTAAGCCGAGGTCTTTAACCTCGTGCTTTAATCTGGGAGTTGTTGCAGTCATTAAATAATTCCTC
Organism: Cyanobacteria bacterium J06633_8; assembly: GCA_039820645.1. Taxonomy (GTDB): domain Bacteria; phylum Cyanobacteriota; class Cyanobacteriia; order Cyanobacteriales; family Nostocaceae; genus Rivularia. The sequence goes on from JBCBPQ010000038.1 coordinate 18,052, forward strand.
TTTTCAGTTAAAAATGTTGCATCTTTTCAGATGCACTCTACTAGAGTGACATACCTATACTTCTCTTTTTGGTTCCGTATAAGCTTCTCAGGGACTCATTTGTAATGAGATTCCCAGAGCTTTACAGCCGTGTGCCCCACGGACTTTCATTAAAGATATTTATCTTTATTGGTAGGCTGGATTTAATTGGATCGCACCTACACCGGGCAGTTTAGCATAAAACCCGGTTGGTAGTGAGTGTCTCACTCGATGTTCAGCTTGCTGACTGCTCAAAGTAACGCAATTCACGAGCAATAATGCGGCTTCTGCTATGGGAAAGCCCATCCCCTAAGCATCCCAATATTAAATTAAAAGATTCGTAGCTTGGGTTTCACTGCATTCAACCCAACACCCTTGTTGAATTGCTCTACCAATCAATTTACCAACCCCGCAAAATTAATCTGGCGGAGTACTAAAAGGACTATGGCAAAAATTAATACTCGATTAATTTAAAACTTACCCATCGATAGGTACATTTGGAGAAACTATTTGCCAAGATATATATCGGCTAAATCCTAAGAGGATGTTTGGGAAGTCATAAATAAAACTCGTAAATCTTAAGATCCCCCTAAATCCACGCCACTTGCTACAAGTCGGGGGACTTGAACCCCCCTTTATAAGGGGGGAAGGGGGGATAATCCGAGACTTGAGCTAAAAACTATACTTTTCAAACATCCTCTAAGACATAAAAAAGAGGTATCCATTGCGCTATCGATTTATTATTATTGCTTTATGTTCAATATTGATGACTTTAGGGATTGATGCCAAAGTAGGGATGGCACAGTTTTCTATTTATTCGCAAATACAACCGCCTTTGTTAAATATAAATATTAAAGATTTAGAGAATAAAGTTGTTGCTGGCTCAATTTATTTGGATGGAAAACTTTTGTTTTCGATAGCAGCACCAAGAGCAAGTTTAAACGAGCGGTTGCAAAATATTCAGGATAATTTAGCTCAGATAAGCACAGCTTACTTGCAAAAACCTGAAAAGAAGCTAAATATAGAAGTTCGTACTGCAAACGGTAACCCAGTCATTTACGTCAACGAACGATATCTTCTAACTGTAACTGCTGAAGATGCGAAATTGCGGGGTATGAATACTAGAGCTTTAGCTGAAGCTATTAAGCTAGAACTATTGCAAAGGTTAGAGGAAGCTAGATACGAGCGAACTATTGAATTTACCACCGAACAAGCTAAAACTGCTGCGATGGTTTTAGGGATAATGATTCTTATGAGCGGTGGGGTTTTTTACTTCTTACATCCTTCTAAAAATTCTTCTGGGGAAACTACTTTAACCCCTGCACAGAAGGCTTACAGACCAATATCAACACTACTTGATAAACAGCAGCGAGGACATATAAAAGAGGTCAAAAGAAGATTATTTCAGATTGCTCAAGCAGGTATTTGGGCAGGTGGGATTTTAACTATATTAAGCTTGTTTCCCTACACCCGATCTTTCCAAGTTGGAATCATCACTGTTTTGAAAATCCCTTTACGTTTAGGAATTGTTTCCCTAGTAATTTATGTCGCTATTCGTCTTAGTTATGCTTTAACAGAGCGTTTAACTTCTGCTTTTGTAAAAAGTACTACTTTATTGACTCCAGAAACTTCTGAAAGATTGAAGCTTAGAGTATCAACTATATCTGGTGTAGCAAAAAGCATAATTACTTTTGTTTGGTTAGTAGTCGGAATTTTGCTAGCTTTGACTGCTTTAGGAATAGATATAATTCCACTTCTCGCTGGTGTCAGTTTAATTGGTGTGGCTCTTTCTCTGGCTTCCCAAAGTTTAATTAAAGATGCTATTAACGGCTTTCTAATTATTATGGAAGACCAGTATGCTTTAGGTGATGTTATTACAGTAGGTGATGTCGGGGGATTAGTAGAAAATCTCAACTTACGTATTACACAGCTCCGGGATGCTGAAGGACGTTTAATTACTATTCCTAACAGTGAAATAAAAATAGTTGCTAATCTTTCTAGCCGGTGGTCCCGTGCCGATTTAAACATCCCAGTAGCTTATCAGGCTGATATTGACCAAGCTTTACAACTAATTAAAACTGTGGGCTTGGATATGGATCGAGATCCCTTATGGGAGCACCAAATTATCGAGCCACCGGAAGTTTTGGGAATCGAGAACTTCGGCGATCGCGGTTTAATTATTCGTGTCTGGATTAAAACCCAGCCTCTCAAACAATGGGATGTAGCTAGAGAATACCGTCGTCGTCTTAAAATTACTTTTGATAAAGCCGGAATTTCTATCCCCGTGCCTCAGCAAACAATTTGGTTCAATTCGACAAACAGTAAACAGTGGACAGTGAACAGTGAACAGTGAACAGTGAACAGTGGACAGTGAACAGTTAACAGTGGACAGTTAACAGTTATTTAAAAATTATTGCTTCCTCTGCTTCTTCCCCTTTAGCAATCGAGGAATTTTACCTACTCCTAAAGAATAATTGTCTTTTTAGTACTTTAGTACTAAAATAGATTTAAAGGTGATATAACAGCCTGCAACAAGATAAATATTTAAATATTGTCCTATGGTTAAGCATTTTATTCTGAGTATCAATCCTACTGCCAAGCATGAATGGGATAGATGTATTTTGCGTGATGTGCTTAGTTCAAAGCGTCCGGATATTGCCAAGTTAATAGCCGAAGAAGTTGAGGCTGATGGAGGTAATTATTTGATAAGTGTGAATATTGATATAGAAGTTTTACAGGAAGAAAAAGCTCCAACAGCCGAACAGTTACAGTTTTCCTTGACAGAAACATTTCAAAAGCCCCAGTTGCAAGAAGCTGCGTGATGGAGGTTAAAGGTTAAAGGTTGTAAATTCTAACTGTCATGGTACTGCTCACTGTTAACTGTTGACTGTTGACTGTTGAAGTAATCGAGCGATTTGCTGGTTAATATTGGCGACATGAAATCTCTGGCTGGCGCTGTCTTTCGCTTTTAGTGCGATAGCGTCAGTTTTTTGTTTGTCAGATAGGCAGGTTTTAATAACTTCGGTAAGTTTTTGGGGATTACCAGGAGTAGATAAAAACCCATTTACACCAGATTCGACTAATTCAACTGCACCACCGGATGCTGCTGCCACTACTGGTGTTCCCGATAGCATGGCTTCTACGATGACTCTTCCAAAAGGTTCGGGAGAAGTGGAGGTATGTGCGACTAAATCGCAAGCTGCCATGAGAAGGGGAATATCGTTACGAAAACCTAAAAATTTAACTCGGTTTTGTAGCTGTAGGGAATCAATTTGCTGATGTAGCTGTTTGACGTAATCTTGTTCGCCAAATAAAGCATCTCCGACTAAAATTACTGCAACTTCTGGAGGACATTTTGCCAGTGCTTCTATTAAGATATGCTGCCCTTTCCAAGGTGCAAGACGACTGAAGTGTCCGACAATAAATTTATCGTCGAGTTCTAATTTTTGTCTAATTTGATGAATTTCTGTTTCGTTACTTATATATTTTTGTGGCTCAAAACCGTTGTAAACTATTTCTACTAATTCAGCTTTGCCACCTGCTTCAATAAAGGCTTTTTTACTAGCTTGAGAATTAACAATAACTAAAGATGCCCGATTGGCTAAATTAACTGAAATATTAATGTTTGTTTTACTAAAATGTTCTGCTGAAAGAATATCGTGTAAGTGAAATACCAAAGGACGACGACTTAAAAAACTAGCGATAGCCCCTACAACTAATGCTTTTTGAGTATTTGCGTAAATTAAATCGTAATTTCGGGCAATTTTTACGACTTTAGCAATTAAAGGTACAAGTTGAGTTATACTTGCTAATCCTTGGCTGAGAGAACTTTCTTTTTTTACCTGTATGGCTTGATTTGTTAAAACCTCTACGGGGATATAATTTTTCTCTAACAAATCTTTGAAAGAACCATCAGCGAATAATCCTACCTTACAATTTTTTTGATATGGTTTAGCAATATCTATTAAACATAATTCGGCACCACCGGGTTTGCCGCTTTGATCTAAAAATAAGATTTTCATAATTAAAATATTAGGACATGGGGAATTGGGAATTGGGAATTGGGAATTGGTAATTGGTAATTGGTAATTGTGAATTTAGTAATTAATCAATAACTCTTAACTCCTAACTCCTAACTCCGCGAGCGGTATAGACGTAGCACTGCTACGTCTCTACACTCCTAACTATTAATTCCTTCACCTAAGATAACTTTTCTAACTTCTTTGGTGATTTTATCCCAATCGAAATTATTAACCGCATATTGGCGACATTCTTCTCGTGAGGGTTTGGCTATTTCTCCTAAGAATACTTGTTCTAATTTCTTAGCAATGGCGCTGACTTCAATGGAATCGGTTATTAAATTAGGTGAAAAATTTTCGAGAATTTCTGGCATTCCACCTACGGGGGTACAAATAACGGGAGTACCGCAAGCGAGGGATTCGACTATTGCTAACCCGAAACCTTCAAAGGATTGGGAAGGCATAATTGATAAATCTGCTGCTTGATAAGCTACTGGTAAAAGTTCATCGGGTAGGAAACCTAAAAACTTAACGTTGTCTTCTAGCCCTAATTCTGTAACCTGTTGCTGTAAGCTAGTTTGTAAAGGTCCTTTTCCGGCGATCGCTAAAAAGATATTGGGAATTTTCGGTTTAATTTTAGCTATAGCTGTGAGTAATTTGTCAAGTCCAACTCGATGTACTAAACGTCGAGATGTAAATAAAGTTGGACGCTCTATTGACCATCCTAACTCAAGGCGTGCTTCTGGAATTGATAAGTCGGGTTTAAAGCTATCGATGTCTACTCCACCAGGGATAACATGGATTTTTTCCCAGGGAATTTCATACTTTTGATGCAGAATATTTCCGAATGCTTTGCTTAAAACAATGAAACGATTACAGCGTTGATAAGTTCTTTGTTCAACTAAGGATTTTTTCAGTAAAGCTGTAATATTACTGATTCCTTCTTCTAAAGATTCAGATGCCCAAGGACCGTGAAAATTAAAGGTTATTGGCACATCTTCAGGTATTAAGTCTAATATTGGCATACTATACAAAGCAAAATGCAAGTTTACTGCATCTAGCTTGTCTTCTCTTGTATTTATTATATTTTTAAAGTTATTTCTAACCTTCCACAACCTTTGTAATATGGGAGTATCTGGTGCAGCTAAATTCGTCATGGTGATGGGAAGATTAGTTTCATTCTCGGGTAAACCCACCCCACATAATTCTACTTGGTCTTTATTATTTGCTAGCCTCAGTGTAAGTTCGTAAACATACCTTTCCAATCCTCCAGGGGTTTTAGGAAACCACCCCAAACCTAAGCAAAGAATAGATGCAGGCTTAACTGATGTATAGTTTGTTTCATTGCATATCACTTTTGCTACTCCCATATAACTAACAACTTTTCTCTATAATTTTTGACTTTATGTTTGCTCAAGTTTGGGTAACTAGCGTTTTCAATATTTAAAATATATTGGCGCTTAGGATATAATCCGTATTATTCTAGCTTGTTAGCAAATAGTTTTACCTATTTTTTGTAGAATTGATATTTTTTTGATGATGGTTCGCATTTTTAATTATGACTGCTATCCAATAATAATAATTAGCAATCAATAGCTATAAAACTATTTGTAATTAAACGAACATTTGAATGTACTCACATTTTCAGCGACATATGTATTTAAGTGAATTAATTATCCATTTTGATATTAGATATTGAAAATAGTTGATTCTAATTTAAATATCTCATGTTACTTTGATGAATTTTATGTAAAACAAATCCAATTTTTGTAATTAATCATTATTCTTATTGATAAAAGAGAAGTTAAAAAGCTACTGCTGTATAGAAGTATAAGGTATTTGGAGTAATTAAATATTTGCTTCTTATTATTTTTATTCATTTCTCATACAAGCTTTCTAATTAGTCTAGCAATCAGATGTTGAGAAAAATAGATATATATAATTTTAAAGATATTAATGACAAAGCATTTTATAGATAAACAGTATCTATGCCTACGAATACGAGGTTTTTTATCAAGTCTAATCAATATATTATCTATTAGCTACATAGATTTTGTTTATAGATTGAATTAGCTTTGCTGTAAGACTCAGACAGGAATCAATAGTTAAGGTAATTTATGATTAACAGATTTATAACGGTTGTTCGTGGTTCTATCCGGAAAAAGATAAACCAAGCTAGGCTTCTTTATTCTTATATAAAGCATTTATTCAGTAATGGAAGTATAAAATATCGTAAAACTGAAAAATTTCTATTATTGTTAAGTGCTGCTTTAGCAGTTTCAATTATAGTTGCAATTCATTTTGATGGAAAAGTAGCTCCTGCGGCTTCTTCGACTAGTTATACAACTTCGTGGATTGGTAATAGTTTCGGTGGTGGTGAGAAATGGGTACAAATCCAAATTAGTGGAATGTATGTAGCTCCTGATGGCACTATTTATACGAATAGTGAATGGGATGAAGCTGGTAGAGAGGTAGGCATTTATAAAAATGGGGATGTAGTTGGAAAAGCCGAAGATTTACATGGATGGGGAAGAAGCGGTGGAGTTGCCATTACCACAAACGATAAATATATATATGTGGCAATGGAGCAGTCGTGGATTCACCAACAAAAAGAAGATTATCCACCGAAAGGAACAAAATGGTATTGCGTTAGACGGTATTATAAGAGTGGAAAAATCGCACCTTTCTCGAATGGTAAAGGGTGGGATAAAAGTATGTTGATTGTCAGTACTAAAGATGAAGTTAAGGGATTGGCAACTGTAGGTAGCGAGCTATTTGTCAGCGATAAATCGGCGAATAAGGTGCGGGTTTATAATACAGAAACTATGGAGGAATTACGCAGTTTTAAAGTTGCCGAACCTGGAAATATAGCTGTTGATAAAAAAGGTAGTTTATGGATAATCGCAAATAATGAGGTTGCACATTATTCCAAACAAGGTAAACAGTTACCGGGAGTAATTTCAAGTTTAGAGAATCCTAGTGCAGTTGCTGTTGATAATAGCGATAGACTTTTAGTTGCAGAAAACGGTCGCAGACAGCAAATTATTATTTACAATATTAAAAATCAACAAAATCAACTGAAACAAATTGGGACTTTTGGTGAAAAAGGTGGAATTTATGCCGGGATTCCTGGAGAAGTGAAAGATTTAAAATTTAATGGTATTTCAGGGGTAGGTAGCGATAGTAGGGGAAATATTTATATTAGTAATGATGGTTTTGAACGTTCGGGAGTAGATTTACGCAAGTTTTCCGCATCCGGTAAATTACAGTGGCAGTTATTAGGATTGCAATTTCTTGATAACGCTGACGTAGATCCAGCAACTAACGGTTTAAGCGTATATACCAAAAACGAACGCTTCGCGATGGATTTTAGCAAACAAGCCGGGAAAGAAGCAACTTACAAAGGCTATACATTAAACGCTTTCAAATATCCTCAAGATCCTCGCTTACATACTGCTCCAGATGCGCCTTTTGTCCGTCGTATCCAAGGAAAAAAGTTTCTGTTTTTAACTGATATGTACGGTAGAATGCTGCAAATTTACCGTTTCAACGAAAAAACCGATGGTGAAATTGCCATACCTTCAGGGATGTTTATTGTTAGTCATCCTGGCGGAAAGCAAGCTGCTATCGAAGGGGATTTTCCGCCTTTTGAACCAACTTCCGGTGAATGGATTTGGCGAGATAAAAACGGTAACGGTAAATTTGAGAGCAACGAATACGATAAAAGCGAAGACCATCCTTATATTGGTGGATGGTGGGTAGATAGTAAAGGCGACATTTGGAAAAATTTACGTACTCAAGATGGTGTAGGGATTCGTCATTTTCCGTTACAGGGATTGGATAAAAACGGAAACCCCATCTATAGCTACAGCAAGATGGAAAAAATTGCTCATCCGAAAATATTTGGTGACTTACGCAGGATTGAATACTTTCCCGAAACCGACACCATGTATTTATCAGGTTATACAGAAGAGAATCCAGCAATTCACAGCGACTACGCTAAATCAATCGGTTCCGAAATCGCTCGTTACGACAATTGGAGTAAAGGTAATCGTCAACCAAAATATCGTATTGTGCTTCCTGTTGATAGAAGCGCACCTCCAGATGTGTTAAATCCAGCAGCAATGAGTGTAGCTGGTGATTATGTGTTTGCTGTGACAGTAAAAAAGGCAGAAGTTTACGTTTACGATGCGAAAACCGGAAGACGAGTCAAAATTTTGAAACCGGGAGCAGAAGTTTTCGGGGAAACTGGTTGGGTTGATATTCCTTATGGGGTGCGTGCTTTTAAACGTAAAAATGGCGAATATTTGGTATTTGTCGAAGAAGATGCCAAAGCTAAAGTCATGATGTATCGGTTTAACAGTTAACAGTCAACAGTTAACAGTCAACAGCTAATATCAGGTTCGCTTAATCGCTTATGAATAAAAATATGCTCGTAGTTGCGCTTTAGCGCCAAAAATCTTGGCGCTAAAGCGCAACTACGAACCCTATATCATAAGTAATCATCCGAACGTAATTTTAGGAATTTGAGTTATTGAGAAACCGGGTTTTTAGAAAAAACCGGGTTTCTAAGTTGTTAGAGGACATTTCGGCAGGCAGGGATGCCTACCCCACAAGAGTTTTATGATATGAAGGTACTTTAGTTAGCTAAGGGTGACATTACAAGCCTTTATTACGCCCGATGCCCGATGCCCAATACACAATTCACAATAATTAAGCTTTCCCACTACCAATCAAATACAGCAGAGCCATCCTCACGGCAACTCCACTCGTCACCTGATTCTGTATTAAACTAAAATCTGGGTCATCCATTAAATCCGAACTAATTTCAACTCCTCGATTAACAGGTCCCGGATGCAATACTTTCACGTTTTCCTTGCAATTTCTCAATTTATCTCTTGTAATTCCAAATAATTGATGATATTCCCGTAAAGAAGGCAATAAATGGGTTGTCATCCGTTCCTTTTGCAAACGCAGCGTCATCACAAAATCCGCATCTTGCAAAGCTGGCTCTAACTCCCAATGTACAAATAACTTCCCCGCTCTATCTTTGCCGTAATCAGCAAATAATTTCGGTAAAAGCGTCGGTGGTGCTGCTAAATGTAGTTCTGCATCAGTAGCAGCGGTTAAACTCCAAATATTTGACCTAGCAACCCGAGAATGTAGAATATCCCCAACAATGGCAATTTTTTTACCTTGCAGAAGTTCTATACTTGGCTTTTCTTTGTCAAGCAGGCTACAAATAGTAAACAAATCTAACAGCCCTTGGGAAGGATGCTCGTGTTGTCCGTCACCAGCATTTAACACGCTAACTTTTACACCCAAACGGTTCATTTCTGTGGCGATCGCCTTTGGTACTCCAGCTTCTCGATGACGCACCACCATAATGTCGGTACCCATCGCCAAATAGGTTTTGGCTGTATCTAAGATTGTTTCTCCTTTTGTCATAGAAGAACTAGCTGCGGAGAAGTTGAGGGTATCTGCACTCAAGCGCTTGGCAGCAAGTTCAAAACTACTCCGAGTTCGAGTAGATGGTTCAAAAAACAAATTCGCCACCACCTGTCCCTGCAAAGTCGGAACTTTTTTCATCCGCCGCGTTAGCACTTCCTGAAAACTAGCGGCAGTCTGCAAAACTGCGTTGTATTCAGTTGCGGTGAAATCAGCCAGGGAAAGTACGTGATGACGAGTCCAGGTGGTAGTAGGCATGGATATTTATCAACTCTTGCGTGCTCTAGCACGAGCGATGATGTCTCTACAGTTACTTAGTTTTTAGTTTAAGTATGCAGAGGAAATCATACCACCAAGTGGAAGTTTGAAGTATTTAAAATTCTGAGATTACCAAAAATAAAGTTTCTTGAATTTTATAATCAGAAGCCGATTTATCAATCCAAAACAAAATTTGATTATCCTAACTTCTTACACCCCAAGCTCAATTTCGCTCAAAGAAACCCGGTTTCTAGTTGTGAAAGTATTATTATCTTGTTGTGAAATCAGAAAGAAACCGGGTTTGTGAAACTGTTACAAAATGTAAGATTATCTAAACTTTAGCAGACCTTTGATGAGCAGCTTCCGCCTGTAATTCTTCAACTACATCCCAAGCAGCAGCACATTCTTTTGATGTCGGACCTTTTTTTTCACAAACAGCACGAGCATCTACTCTTGCTGCCTCAATTTCATCTTCAATATAGATTCTTTTTGGCTTTTCTACAAAGTCACTTTTATTCAGAATATCGCTAATAGAAATAACACCCAGTAATTTACCTTCGATTACAGGCGCTCTGCGAATACGAGTATTAGCAAATAACCGCGCTACGTACTCTACTCCCAAATCAGGATTTACGACAATACAAGGCTTAGTCATTATTTCATAAACCCGCATTTCTTTAGGGTCTTTACCATAAGCTGCAACCTTATAAATAATATCTGTTTCTGTTATCATTCCATAAGGGTCATTGTCATCTCGACGTTCTACAATTAGAGCACGCAATCCCTTTTCTTTCATTAATTTCACTGCTTCAGCCACATTCGCCGAACCACTAATAGTTTCGACTTCCTTAGTCATAATATCTTTAGCTTTCATCATGTTAAATATTTCCGGTATTAGTTATTAGTTGTTAGTTGTTAGTTGTTAGTTGTTAGTTGTTAGTTGTTAGTTGTTAGTTGTTATTTGTTAGTTGTTAGTTGCTAGTTGTTAGTTGTTAGTTGTTAGTTGTTAGTTGGGAGTTAACTGTTAACTGTTAACTGTTCACTGTTCACTGTTCACTGTTCACTGTTCACTGATTAATCGTAGATTCTTGCTTCTAATGCATCAGGGAACTCTTCACAGTAGAGTTCAAAATTACTTTTCGGCTTCTCAACGAAATCACTTTTTGTCAGAATATCGCTAATAGAAATCACACCTAGTAAACTACCTTTAATTACCGGCGCTCTGCGAATGCGAGTATTAGAAAATAACCGCGCTACATATTCTACCCCTAGTTCAGGATTAACTACAATACAAGGCTTAGTCATTATTTCATAAACCCGCATTTCTTTAGGGTCTTTTCCATAAGCTGCAACCTTATAAATGATATCTGTTTCTGTTACCATTCCATATGGATCGCTATCGTTACGTCGTTCCACAACTAAAGCCCGCAAGCCCTTCTCTTTCATTAATTTCACAGCATCTGCTACAGTAGCCGAACCGTTTACTGTAACTACATCCTTGGTCATTATTTCTTCTGCTTTCATCATGGTAAATATTTCCGGTATTAGTTATTAGTTGTTAGTTGTTAGTTGTTAGTTGTTAGTTGTTAGTTGTTAGTTAAATGTTAACTGTTAACTGTTAACTGTTCACTGTTCACTGTTCACTGTTCACTGTTAACTGTTAATTTGCCGATACTTGAAGTGTTAGCTAAAAGGAAAGACCGGGAGCATATGCCTCTACAACTGTACCGTCGTAACGTCCCATAATCATCAAATAATCGCAAGATTTACATTCTGTTTTGATTACAGCTTTCTCAGAACCCTTTATATAGTTTGACAACAACTGATTAAAAGACTCTCTTTTGGCTAATGCTCCACAATTTGGACATCTAACCATCTGCTTTATTCTCATAAAAATGACTCAGGCTAAAGTTTGTGTTTAATAAGAAAATTAAAAAAAGTTATGAACTATCTATTGGAATATAATTAAATATAAAACTTTAATAATTCATAACTTGCGGTTATTTATCTATTCAAGATAAACGTAAGCTATAGAAAGCTTAAATGTGAGCTTTAACTGCCTTGGAAAAATCTTCATATGGTGAAACACCTTTGATAGTTTCAACTAATTCACCATTCTTAAAATATAGGACGGCGGGAATAGTTTGAACTTTGTATTTTTTTGCCAGGGGCTTATCTTTATCTACATCGATTTTGATGACTTTAATCTTTTCTTGGTACTCCTCAGAAAGCTGTTCCATTAAAGGCGCAACTACACGACAAGGACCGCACCAGGTAGCGGTAAAATCAACCACAAGGAAATTTTCAGATTTTAAAAGTGTCTCAAATTCGGCTTCTGGAACTTTAACTACTGTAGTCATGATTTTTTTAATTATGAGTTGAAATCAATATTTTCCCATTTATTTGACAATTAATCGAATGTCATCGTTAAAATAGAAAAAAATTAGCAAATGCTTCTTTAATTCCGAAAACAATGACTGCTGAAAAATTGCCATCAAATAAAATTCGAGAAAGATTGGAACGAGGTAGACAGATTAAAGCTCAAAATGGTGGCTATGCAGGTTATGGTTCGCCAGCTTTTGGTCAAAAGTCTGTAAATGGTGAATTGATTCACAATGAAAAAGAACAAGAAATCATTGAACTAATTCGTCGTCACCATAAGTCTGGCAAGTCTTTGCAACAGATAGCCGATTGGTTAAACCATCATGGCTATACTACTAAGCGCGGTAGTGAATGGAAACGCATTTCTATTAAACGAGTCCTCGATCGCCTTTATGGAAAAACTCCCAGAATATCCGGTATCAAAAGCTGATAACCTGTTCTTAATGGAAATATTAGTTAAGTATTAGATACTTAACTCCTATAACCATAACCTAAAATGCCTTAACAGTTTGACAGCTATACTTGTTAACTTCATTTACTGTTACATCCCTAATCATAAACCTTTATGAGACTAATGTCTATATAAGTAAACGTTTGTAAAGTTTTTTGTGTAACATCCCTATTGCTGTCTAAACGCCGGAGCAAAAAACCCTTATTCGAGGTGAATTATGAATGTAGATGCTCCATTAATAGAGGCAGCTATTGAACGCAAGCCAATAGTGGTTTCCCCTCAAACGCCACTTTTGGATGTTATTGCTTTGATGAATCAACGACTGGTTAATATTAAGTCCGATAATAAAGGCGACTGTTCGAGTAGTTGTAGCTGTGTTTTAATAATTCAGGGTACGGAGCTAATAGGGATTTTTACCGAACGAGATATTGTTCGGCTTACCGCTCAAAATACTGATTTGGAGGGGATAAAAGTTGCACAAGTAATGGTACAGCCCGTCATTACTTTAGACGAATCTGCTTTTAAAGATATTTTTGCGGCTTTATTTTTATTTCGACGTTACCGAATTCGTCATTTACCAATACTCAACGATAAGGGTCAAATTCTTGGTATAATCTCCCCCGAAAGCATTCGCAGAGTATTGCGCCCCGATAATTTTCTTAAAATGCGGCGAGTCGCAGATGTTATGACAAATAATGTTATTAGCGCTCCCACAACTGCCTCGGTGTTGGAAGTAGCTCAATTAATGGCAGACAAAAAGGTTAGTTGCGTAGTAATTACACAGCAGGATGAAGAAGATTGGCAATCTGTAGCTGGTAATCCAGTTGGTATTGTTACCGAACGAGATATCGTTCAATTTCAAGCGCTACAGATAAATTTAGCAAAAGTGCAAGCGCAGACGGTTATGAGTGAGCCACTGTTTTTACTGAATCCAGAAGATTCGCTTTGGACAGCTCATCAAGAGATGCAGCGGCGACACGTGCGAAGATTGGTAGTCTCTTGGAATTGGGGACAGGGGCTGGGAATAGTGACTTTAACTAGTCTGCTGAAAATTTTTGACCCTATAGAAATGTATGGTGTAATTCAAACATTACAGCAAACAATTGAGCAATTAGAAATTGAAAAAGCAGAATTGTTAAAACAGTTACCAGTGAACAGTTAACAGTTAACAGTGAGCAGTCAACAGTTATCAGTCAACAGTGAGCAGTCAACAGTTATCAGTCAACAGTCAACAGTCAACAGTCAACAGTTATCAGTCAACAGTGAGCAGTTAGTTAGCAATTTTCCCTTCTCAGTAATTTTAGAGTAGGAGGGGAGTATTATATCTGTGGGAATTGTTTATTGATAACTTAAATCCGATATATAAAAAAACAGCTACATTTAATACTGGCGATCCACACCCAACCGGTGGATAACTGATAACTGTTCACTGATAACTGTTCACTGATAACTGTTAAAAGAATACTTGTAAAGCAAAAGAAATCAAAGATAAAAATGTCATAAATCCAACAGCATCTAAAGTTGTGGTCATTAAGGGACCGCTAATTAATGCAGGATCGAGATTTAAACGTTTGAGTCCCATCGGTAATACTGTTCCCAAAGTTACGGCTATTAATACATTCACAGCCATTACACTACCGGCAACAAAGGATACCCAACGCTCATCAGGTGGAGACCACATCATTGATAAAGTTGTTAAAGCTAAACCCAATCCGATAGCGGTTCCTAAACCTGCTGTTAATTCTTTTCGTAACAGTCTCAGAGTGTCTTTTGGCGTAATTTCGCCCAAACCCAAACCTCTTACTGTTACAGATAAAACCTGAAAAGCTACATTACCACTACTGTTAGCCAAGATGGGCATGATAATTGCCAAAACCGGGACTATTTTAATAACTTCCTGGAAAGGTGCAATAACGCTAGCAGCAGTAATGTACAAACCAATATTTCCCAACAGCCAAGGTAAACGTTTGCGGAGGGTTACTTTGGGAGAACACAAAGCACTTTCATCACCACCACTTACCCCTGCAAGTTTTTGAATTTCTTCGGTAGCTTCTTCATCAATAATGTCTACAACATCATCAATCGTGACAATGCCTACGAGCCTATCTTCCTTGTCCACTACAGGTAAAGCGATTAAATCGTAACGCTTCATGATTTGAGCAACTTCGCGCTGGGGAGTATCTGTAGTAGTTCTAATAACTTTTGCTGCTGCAATATCTCTTAACAAAGCATCGGGGAAGGAAAACAATAATTGTCGCAACGATACAACACTAACTAACTTGCGGTTGCTATCGGTAACGTAAGCATAATAAATAGTTTCCTTGTCTTTGTCTTGACAGCGGATTTTATTCAGAACTTCTTTAACAGTCATTCCTTCCTGCAACCGCACGTATTCAGTAGTCATTACCCTGCCTGCGGTACCTTCTGGATAACCGAGAATCGTTGCAGTGACTTGTCGTTGCTGGGGACTTAAAGAATGCAATAATCGCTTGACAACCTTTGCGGGTAGTTCGTCGAACAATTCCGCACGTTCGTCGGGACTCATCGCTTCTAAGATTTGTGCCACCCTTATATCATGAAGGGAATTGATTAATTGCTCTTGTATTTCAGTAGGTAGATATTCAAAAACGTCAATTGCTCGATTTTTATTAAGTAAACGAAACGCGATCGCGCGTTGTTTTCGAGATAAATTTGCGATGTATTCTCCAACATCAACCGCTGGTAGATGGTTTAAGTCCCATTTGAGTTCATTTAAATCTGTAACGCCAAAATCAGCAATGTTGATTGCACAATTGCGAACATCTTGAATAAGCATATTTCCTCCTTTTACCTCCCCCGCGCTGAGAGATAAACTCTACAGTTCAGAGGAGTGTGATACTACCGTCTTCCGGACTTCTGTCCATAAATTTTTATAAAATCAACATCGATTACCTATCAAGGCATCGCTAAGTCATAATACTAACCCGGAACTGTATAATCCGGTAGATGCTGAGCTTCAGTATTATTTTTATGTGATATTACGCACTACTGAATATCTCTATGCCCCGATTTTCATTTCAATAGAGTAGATTTTACTACTCTCATTATCTATGTCAAGGTAATATCTCAATTTCCTTGATAATTTTGCAAGTTAAATTATTAACATTGTAGCAAGTAAATATTATTTTAAACGATTGAGAAAATTTATGTGATACTACTGATTTAATTCCTTTAACTCCCTGGTTCACAAGGGAAATAGGTGACATTGAATGCAGATAATACAACATCAAAATATGACCGGGAAACTATTGTAAAATTCCCAATAAACTATTCTTACTTGCCATAAAATTACAGTATTAAAATTTACCGTAACTTAACAATAGAATTTTATACAACAAATTTAAATAGCATTCCTAGACTGGATTGTCAATAATCTCAAGATAAGAAAATTAGTATCCGAAGTAAATGTAAGTGTTAAAAAAAGAGTAGCAGCAAACAGCTTGATAATAATACACTTTTTGTAGAGAATATTAGAAATATTTAGCATTAAGCTCACGATTAACAAGATTTAAATAAACAAACAATAAGTTTTTAATGTTTTATAATTTACGGATTTAGAATACGGATTTAGAAATTGAATATTTGCACTGGCTGACAATCAGGAGAAAAAAATGCAGTATTGACTGCTTGTCAGTCTGCTATCTTCAAAACAACAGTTTTAGGTTTTATCGAAGCAATTTAACAGGGGTTACAATTTCCGTAAAAAAATGGGCAGGCTTTAAAACAAATTAACTCGTGTTGTCTCCGGCATCTCTCTACAATAAGCCTGCCCATTTTTTAAGGCTACATCTCGGGGTTTGTAATACTGTTAGTTGAAACATCATAAAATATGCTGTTTTAGCTTTTAAAATTTAGTTGATGGTTATGGGGATAAAACCCCGCCAAGAGTTATCGAGTTAGACTATGTTCAAAACTTTACAGTTACTTCCCCGGCTAGAATATTATTATCAGCAAGTTAAGACAATTATTCTTTCGCGTCAAAATCCGATTACAGGTTTGCTTCCCGCTTCAACGGCGATAACTGCCCACGGAGACTATACGGATGCTTGGGTAAGGGATAACGTTTACAGTATTTTAGCGGTTTGGGGATTAGGGTTAGCTTATCGCAAGGTAGATGAAGATAATGGACGCGCTTACGAATTAGAACACAGCGTTATTAAGTTGATGCGAGGATTGTTATTCTCGATGATGCGACAAGCGGGTAAAGTTGAAAAATTTAAGCATACCCAATCGCCTTTGGATGCTTTACACGCCAAATATAATACTGCAACAGGTGATGTTGTTGTCGGTGATGATGAATGGGGACATTTACAGCTTGATGCAACATCTGTTTTCTTATTGATGTTGGCTCAGATGACAGCTTCGGGGGTGCAGTTGGTTTATACCCTTGATGAAGTAGATTTCGTTCAAAATTTGGTTTACTATATCGGACGAGCTTACCGCACCCCAGATTATGGAATTTGGGAGCGGGGCAATAAAATTAATCATGGTAATGCAGAATTAAATGCTAGTTCTGTTGGTATGGCAAAAGCTGCCTTGGAAGCAATTAACGGACTGGATTTATTTGGGGTACATGGAAGTAAAGCATCGGTAATTCACGTACTGCCGGATGAAATTGCCCGCGCTCGCATCACCTTAGAATATTTATTGCCTAGAGAATCAGCTTCAAAAGAAATTGATGCAGCACTTTTGAGCGTGATTAGTTTTCCTGCCTTTGCTGTGGAAGATGAAAGTTTACGTCAGCGAACTTTGGAAGAAATAGTAAGTAAATTAGAAGGTAATTACGGCTGCAAGCGGTTTTTGCGCGATGGGCATCAAACAGTTGTGGAAGACAGTCATCGCTTGTACTATGAACCTGGCGAACTCAAGCAATTCGAGGATATCGAATGTGAATGGCCTTTATTTTTCACTTATTTACATTTAGATGCCTTATTTCGCGGCGAACAAGATAGAATCAAGCATTATCAGCAAAGTTTGGAATATACCCTAGTCGAACGCGATAATATGCGTTTGCTACCGGAAGTTTATTACGTACCCGAAGAAAATATCGAAGCTGAGAAGCAAGCACCGGGAACTCAAAAACGTTTAGCCAACGAAAACGTTCCTTTAGTATGGGCGCAAAGTTTATATTTTCTCGGACAAATGTTGAGTGAAAAATTGCTCTCGGTGGGAGATATTGACCCCTTGGGCAGATATTTATCTGTAGGAAGAGAGCGAAAACCTATAGTACAAATTGCTTTATTAGCAGAAGATGAAGAATTACAGGCTCAATTAGCAGTTAGGGGAATTCAAACAGAAACTTTATTGCAAATTAAACCAATTCAAGTCAGAAAATCAGCAGATTTGATTGCAATTTATCAAGGAATTGGATGTAATAAAAAACTTGATTTAACCGGAAGACCGCCAAGACTACCGAGAAGTTTAACTACTTCTAGAATTTTTCGTATTGGTAATGAAAATGTTGTCTTATTACCTTCTTTTCTTGATTCAGAGCAGTTTTATTTAACTTTAGATTATCACTTTCTCGTTGCTCAGCTTAAAAGTGAACTAGCTTATACTCAGAAATATTGGAGTGATTTAGGTCGTCCGACATTAACATTAATGTTGACTCGCACGATGTTAGAAACCGGTAGCGAAGCATTATTATCGTTAATGGAAGAATTAAAGAACGGTATTTGCGACGGCGTGCGGGTACAATTGGGAAGACTCAATCAGTTAATGCTTACTGCCAACATTCAAAGAGTGAATTTACAGCAAAACTTCGAGTTTCCCAAATCAGCAGTTACAAAAATTGCTCCCCGCAGTTCCTATTTAATTTTTAATCCAGAAAACAACTGGATCTTAGAACATACCCAAGAATTCCAAATGGAATGTGAAACTAATCTAGAATTCTTGCTTGATTCTTTGCGCTCCTCAGAAAATCTTTACGAACAAATTGAATTATTGCAGACATTAACCAGGTTAAAAGGGCTTAACTTCGATACCAGCTTTGGCGAACCCGGTAATACCATAACAGTATCGAATTTGCTTGACGAAGTTTACTTCAAAGCCGGTGAAATAGGACTTTGGGCAGTAGTACGTCGCGCTGCGGGATTGTTGCAAATGGCAGATATGCGCTTATCGGATATAGTCACAAGTCTTTTAGCACGCGGTAAACAAATTGTAATTGGCAGAGCTTACAGCGAAGCATCCTTAATTAAGGTACCGCTTTCCCACAAAGAAATAGTCGAGAAAATCAAAGACTTTTGTCGCGAAGATGTTCGAGACGGGGTTTTAACTCAGGAAATTTTAGTTTATTTGCGTACCTTAATCAATTCCGAACCAGAATTATTTCAAGGCTTAATTACCTTAAAAATCGGCTATCTCATCCTATTTATTACTAGTCAACTTGCCAGAGAAGAAAATATTACTCAAGACGAAGCCTACGAAAAATTAATGCAGCATACGCCCTTTGAAGTAAAAACGCGATTGAAAGACTGTTTGTTGGAATATTCCGGCATGAATCAGCTATTGCGCCAGCAAGAATCCCTGCAAGTCAAGCAGAAAGAAAACGAAATAGATTGGATATTGCAGCCAATTAGCTTAGACAAAATAGATGTACCAGAAGGAGGTTGGCGAAGATATCGGCAAGCAGAAGGAGCCATCAACCGCGTACCAGAAAACTTTTTCGAGGAAGTTTGGGAATTAATGCACCACTGCCAAGGTTTAGTAGTCGGTGATAAATTAGAGCGCCGCAACCGCTTGGATAGTAAACTACTGATATCAGAAATGACAGCCGGAGAAAAGAACTTTGCTCTGCGCGTAGAGCATTTGTTGAATAAAATAGAAGCCCCAGAATACCGTCAAGCAAACGTTGAAGCATTAATGGAACTAGCGGCGATCGCCAAAAAAAATCCAGAATTACAAATCCGGGGATATATCGTCTTAGATGTATTAATTGGTCATGGCGTGCGGTTAAACTGGTTAAACAATCAACCAGACAGAAAAGATAAATACGACGAAGACAAAGCCGCAGCATGGAGTTATTTTTACAATACTTCTCCCCAAGAATGCGCCAGAAATTTTGTTGAAGCCTTTAGATTCTTGACAGAATTTGCAGAAGAGTTCGCAGTAAGTGAAGTTGAAGTACAAGTTTAAATAGATTTATCTTTTAGATTGTAGGGGAGGCAAATTGGGGTATAGATTTTCTTCCCCCAATATTGCCCTTGTGTTAGACGTAAAACTATTTATTAAATACACGATAATTGTGGAAATCGTCTAACGCACCATCTGAGATTAATAGATAATAGTTCACTTAAAAAAAACATACATAATTATAATTTAGTCATTTCTAGGGTGTGTTAGACGCACGATTGCTTATAATATAAACGATAACTTAGAAAATCGTCTAACGCACCATCCGAAATTAGTTAATTACAGATAGCTGTATCAAGCATCATTATAATTACATTAAAAAAATCACCACTTAAATATTATATTTATTTTATAATTTTGAAAAAAACTAAACTAATGAATTCGCTTGCTTTTAATTAAAATATTTTTAGAAAAACCAGAAAAATGTCGCCCTTAACAGAAGCCTTAGAAAGAATCAGAAATCATCACTTAGAACACAATCCCAAACTTGTAGAAAAACTAAAACCCGGACTTACTAGAAAAGAAATAGACGAGGTAATAAAAGACTTGCCTTTCCCCTTTCCAGAAGAACTTTACGAACTATATCAATGGCATAATGGAATGGAAGGTGCTTATCCCGTAAGTTGGCTTCAATTTATTAATGCAAAAGGTGGAGTTTATGGTTTTCTATCATTAGAAGATGCCATAAAAATGTCACGGGAAGAATATAAAAGTGTTTCCATTACTAAATACGGAAAATACGAACCTAATTGGTTAATAATTTTTTCTTCCGCTTCCGATAACAATGCTTTAGGTTTGGTTATTATTCTTGGTGAAGAAACAGCACCAATCCGATGTTATGACGAAGAAGATAATTTTTATGAAATTATTCATTCTAGTCTAACTAATATGATGTTAAACAATGTTCTCAGAAACATATATGCTCCTCACGATGATTTAAACGGCGCTGATTTAAGAAAAGCAGATTTAAGAGGAATTTGTTTACGTGAAACTGAATTTAAACATACTAATTTAGAATGCGCCGATTTGAGAGGAGCAAATCTTCTTAACACAGATTTATCAACAACTAATCTTAAAGGAGCTAAATTAAAAGATGCATTATATAGCATCAATACAAAGTTTCCAGATGGAACGGATTTATCAGAATTGATTTTTATTGGTGCTGGTGCAAACCTACAGGGAGTCAATTTAGAAAATAGATATTTAGGTCGTACTAACTTAAAAGGCGCTGATTTAGGTGGTGCTTCCTTAAAGAAAAGTTATCTCGCTGGGGCAAATCTTGAGAATGCGAACTTAACTGGTGCAAACCTTGAAAAAGCATATCTTGAAAAGACGAATTTAAAAGGCGCAAACTTAACAAACGCAAATCTCAAAGAAGCTAGATTTATCAAGACTAATTTAACTAATGTAAATCTTTCAAATATCAATTTGTCTAACTACCAAATAGAACATTCTAATGCTATTGTTTTGAACACGATTATGCCAGATGGCACAATTAAAAATCCACAAGATTTAGATATTTAAAACAATGTACCCCTTTTTCCTTCCTCCAGAGATTTAAATAATTATCTCTTGTCAAATGCATCTACCTTCATGACAAAATCCGCCGACATCAGCAGCAAAAGAATAATCAGCCTCTCACCCCTCAGTTCTGTAATCAAATCATCCGGAGTCCCAATATCTAAATAACTACCAATACCGAATCGATATCACCATACAACATAAAAGTAGAGACGCACCGTCATGCGTCTCTACTATATAAAACTTACCCAAAGCTCCTAATTAATTGGGAGTTTGGAATAATATTTCCCCGTTACGCTAGATTTGTAGTAGGAAAATCAATCTTGACAATAAGGTCGTTATAATCTTTGTCACCATTTGAACCCATATCCTCAAAACCGAAGGTGTTATCACCTAACAAGTTAATATGGTCAAACCCATCAGAATTAGCTCCCATGTAGGGGAAGTAAACTTCAGGATCGTTACTGGTATCTGCATCTGTAAGTTGATCCAAGGTACCATTCAGAATCATCATTGGAGCTAGAATCGAACCGGCTTCAATGGTAGCGCTTCCAGTCTGTGTAACCCCATTGTCAGCAGTCATTTTTATTGCTTCGCCCGTGATTGCATCTTTAACAATATTGTCAAGAGCGGCTTGGAGGTAATCAGCTTGGCTGGAACTATTGGGGTCGAAACTACCGATAAAACCATCAGCATTTTCGATTTCATATAAGTAAACTTCGTTGTTACAGACAGCTTCTCTGTGTACGGTATAGTTAAAATCGATTTGACCTGATTCCGAACTCAAATCGATTAATTCTGCTGGACTTCCACCTTGTAATTGCGTTCCTCTCGCAATTGGTTCATCGGTAACTTGGATATTTAAGACTAAATCATCAAAAGACTCATCACCGCCGCCAACTTGATCTTCCCAAGACAAGTTAAATTGTCCGCTGCTTTCTGAGGTAATTCTGAGCGGATCGAAAGCATCACTGTCAAAAGTGGCACCTAAAATAACTTGGTCAGCGGAGGTTTCACCGTTAAGGACTGCATCGGTAGTAGAATCCGATACCAGATAAAACACCATGCGATCGCCACCGCTAAATCCTTCCACAGTACGAGAAAGTTCTGTTGGGTCGAAATCGTTAGGATTTGATGAGAGGGAAGAAAGCAAGACTTGCGATTGCTTAAGAGCTGCTTGAATATAAGCATCCCCATCATCCGGAGTCAAAGATTCATTTGTATCTGGAACGACAATCGTACCTTGGTCATCACTGACTGCAAATACACCAACTTCATTAGTGAAAGTAGCATCTTTGCTTACAAATTGAGCTTTTAGATTAGCCGTTCCAGAACCACTAATACTAAATAAACCATTATCGTTTACTTGCAATTCTGTTGGTGTTTGAGCAGGAGCGATTTCAGGTTCAGCAGTAGTAAAGTTCCAAGTGTTTGGATCGTCAATACCGGCGAAAGGATTACCAGCTAAATCTTCGATTAATCCATAAAGAAAACTAAAGAACTAAACTAACGACAATGATAGGAGAAACCGAGGATTTATTGTAATAGTATTTCCGGTGATGTCTAGCGCATGAGTAGGAGTAACTGCAGTGG
>JBCBPQ010000039.1:0-40150 GCA_039820645.1 Cyanobacteria bacterium J06633_8
GATAACTGTTCACTGTTCACTGATAACTGATAACTGTTCACTGTTCACTGATAACTGATAACTGTTCACAGTTCACTGTTCAGTTTTCTGCAACTGAGCTACTCTTGGATCGATAATTTTTTGACCTAAACCGGGGAATTTAATGGCTACGGAAACTTTATTACCAGAACTAAAAACATGAGTAATTTCACCTGCTCCGAATGACTTATGCATGACTTTATCCCCAACTTGCCAATTTACGTTTGCAGTTGGTTTGCTATTACTGTCACTTTTAAAACCATTATCGTAGCTGGCTGAAATACGACCACCAGTATTTGTATAAGTAACACTACGAGGATATTGAGTAGCTAATAACTCTCTTGGTAACTCGTCGAGGAATTGCGATCGCACTGCTGGTTCGCGGGTTCCATACAGCCTGCGCTCTCGGGCGTGGGATAAGAATAACCTCTCTTGAGCGCGGGTAATACCGACGTAACATAAACGACGCTCTTCTTCTAAGGCGGCTGGGTCGTTCATGGAACGATAGTTGGGAAATAATCCTTGTTCTAACCCTACTAAGAAAACTACGGGAAATTCCAATCCTTTGGAAGCGTGCAAGGTCATTAAAGATACTGCACTTTGCCCTTCTTTAAGGTTATCTAAATCGGAACTTAAAGCAGTACTAGCGAGGAATCCAGCTAAAGAAGCATCTTGTTCGGCTTCTTCTTCATATTGACGAACTGCATTATAAAGTTCGCCGACGTTGCGGATTCTATCTTCTGCTTCGTCATTTCCTTGTTTGTGTAAATCTTGGACGTAACCGGATTGATCTAAAACAGTTTGCAAAATCTCCGACGCGGGTAAATTTTCAACTTCTTGCTGCAAGCCGCCAATCATTCTAGCGAAATTATTTACCGATTTTGCCGAACGTCCACCCAAAGTGTTAACTGATGTTTCATCGCTCAATATTTCCCACAAGCTAACGCCTAATTCTTGAGCGGCGTTTGTTAGATTTTCAACAGTGGCTTTACCAATACCACGTCTGGGTGTATTTATTACCCGTAATAAACTTACAGTATCAGCAGGGTTGGCAATAGCCCTTAAATAACTCAAAACATCTTTAATTTCTTTACGGTCATAAAATTTTAATCCCCCAACTACAGTGTAGGGAATTCCATTTCTGACTAACATATCCTCAAAAGGACGAGATTGAGCGTTAGTACGGTAAAGAATAGAAAAACTTCCCCAATTTATATCGGGATTTTCTTTTTCCAAAGAACGAATTTTATTGATAACAAAATTAGCTTCTGCAACTTCATCATCGGCTTTAAAATAAAAAATTTGTTCGCCTTCACCCCGCGTTGCTTTAAGAACCTTATCAATCCGCTGGGTGTTATTTTCAATTAAATAATTCGCAGCTTGGAGAATATTTTCACAAGAACGATAGTTTTCTTCTAATTTCACCATCGAACGAGTGTCTTCATCATCCAAACCATCACCAAAATCTTGCTGAAAGTCTAATAAAATCGTGAAATCAGCCATTCTAAAAGAATATATAGATTGGTCAGCATCACCTACCACAAACACAGAACGATTATCCCAATTCCACTGACTTTTCTGTTCTCCATAAGTGGCTAGCAAACTAATCAATTGGTATTGAGTGCGATTTGTATCTTGATATTCATCAACCAATATATGACGGAATTTACTATGCCAGTAACCCAAAACCTGCTCATTTTGCTGAAATAATCTTACCGGAACCAAAATTAAATCGTCAAAATCTAAAGCATTATTTGCTGCTAACCTATCCTGATAGCAATTGTAAACTTCTGCAATTACTCTTCCCTTATAATTTGGTTCTTCTTTCTCATAATCTTTTGGCGATAATCCCTGATTTTTAGCATTACTGATTGTGTAGCGAACGGAACGGGGATTAAATTTTTTATCGCTCAGATTTAACTGCTTGGTAACAATTTCCTTGACCAAACTTTGAGCATCAGATTCATCAAAAATCGAAAAATTTCGCTTCCAGGTGCGTCCATTTTCATCTTGGTATTTATCAATATCAAACCGAAGGATGCGAGAAAGTAAACTGTGAAAAGTACCGCACCATAAATCTTTGATAATATGTTTATAAACTTTCGATCTTAATTTTACTTGGTCGTATTCTGGTAATAAATCGTAACGTTCGCCGTACTCCGAAAACGCCATTTGTTGGGCGAATAGCTTTTGAATCCGCTCCTTCATCTCGCGAGCAGCTTTATTAGTAAAAGTAACCGCTAAGATATTTTCGGGATTAACTCTATGTTCGGTAATTAAGTTAGCAATGCGATAAGTCAACGCTCGTGTTTTACCAGAACCCGCGCCAGCAACAACTAGCAAGGGACCGCAAAAATGTTCGACAGCGCGACGTTGATGGGGATTAAGATGACTTAGAGAGTCGGTAGTAGTTGTCATGGACGTTGGGAGTAAGCGGGACTAAAATACAAGTCGTAGCAATGCTGCAATATGCCTTTTTAATTACATTAATACAACTGTCTTATATTGCTTATAATCTTACCGAAATTTAACTATTTAAGATTATTTTGTATTTGCGGCTCTTGCGAATCTAAAATTTATCCCATGAAAATAGAAGAGAGTTTACCCTGGTTTATTGAGAATTATTAACGCTATAAGCCTAAATATAATGTTTTCTCGACGTTTGTTTTGTTCCATCGATAATGCTAAAAGAGATTAATTTTAGGAACTATATCAAAAAAGCTGGCTAACTATATTTTCAAAAATTCGATTAAATTTATTCCTAGCTGCTTCAAACTCCATTACTTTATAGCTCGGAGGTTCCGGTTTATCAATCTGATTTCTCTGTAAATAAACGTGGTAGCGGACTTCAATCTGAAGGCTTTCAACCGACGGCATTTCACCGTAATGTCTTGTAATATATCCCCCAATAAAAGTTTTGTTTCTAACTACTCGTAAACCTTGATTGGTAAAGCATTTGTCTACAGTATCAATTAACAATTCCGAACAAGTTTGATTATTTACATTTCCCAAACAAACATCATCATTTATTAATCCACAGAAACTATGTAAATCTAGAAGATAAACTTTACCAAATTCTTCTATTTTTTCTTCAAGAAGCGACTTTAATTGATGGTGATAGGGAAAATAGTATTTTTCAATTCGTTCTTGTATATCTTTGTCAGTAGGTTGATTTTGATAAATAGATTTATTAAAAGCTGTATTTGCTGGAATTACCGCAGACCAAAAAGAGCCAAAGAATGGTTCTTTTGCTTGACGATTTAAATCAACGATATATCGATTATGAGTAGCCTGTAAAACGGTAATTCCTAAATTAGGAAGAAAATCATAAAGTTGATCGAGATGCCAATCGCTATTTGGAAGAGAATTTAAGTGTTCTGTTGTAAATTGAGCGGCAATATCTTCAGGAATAAATAACCCGCTATGAGGAATATTTGCTACTATTGGTAATGCTTTAACTGTTGTTGGTTGATAAAGATTGAATAATTGCATTAATAAGGTGTAGTGAGTAGGAACAGAAATCCTTGCCTAGTCCTATTTATCTTACATCTTGCACCATTGTTAACAAGCCCAAATAAACCGGGTTTATGACAATCCGATAATGGTAGTTGGGCTTTACGACAACACACCCAAAAATTAATTGCTAACTGGAAACTAGTAACTGGTAACTGATTACTGATTACTGATTACCCATCACTGATTACAGGTAGCCAAACAGTGAAAGTAGAACCTACCTGAAACTCGCTTTGAACCTCAATATCACCACCCATCATTTGGCAAAAATGACGGGTAATTGCCAATCCTAATCCAGTTCCGCCATACTTTTTAGTGGTTGAAGCATCACCTTGAGTAAATGGTTTAAACAACTGCTTGATTTGATATTCAGTCATTCCAATACCGGTATCTTTGACAGTAAAGACAATTGTTTCACCGGATATGCTGGGGATAATATCTTTTTGCCGTCTAACTTTCAGAATTATTTGACCATTTCTAGTAAATTTTGAGGCATTGCTTAACAAATTCAACAGCACCTGTTGTACTCTTGTTTGATCTTGGTACATGGTGCCTAATTCTCCATCGCAATCAATTTCTAAAGAACTGCCATTTTTATGTATAGCTGATTTAATTGTGAGAACGAGATTGTTTATCAGCGACAATACTTCAAAGGTTTCCGGGTAAAGAGTCATTTTCCCGGCTTCAATTTTAGATAAGTCAAGAATGTCGTTGATTAGCTCCAATAAATGTTTGCCCGATGTATTAATTATTTCTAAATCCGCTGCAAAATCTTCCTCTACCCCTAAATCTGTAGCGTCTTCTTGTAAAAGCTGGCTTAAGCCAATTATGGCATTTAAGGGCGTGCGTAATTCATGGCTGACATTTGCTAAAAATTGACTTTTTGCTTTGCTCGCGGCTTCTGCCAATTCTTTGGCTTGCTCTAATTGCTTAGTTCTTTGTGAAACTCTTTCGATTAAATGATTTAATGATTTTGCCAGTAAACCAATTTCATCTTCGGTGGTAACGGGAGCGCGTAAATCGAAATTTGACTTGCGAGCAACTTGTTCGGCTACTTGAGTGACAACCACCACGGGTTCGGCAATAGCGCGAGAAGTTCGCCAAGCTACCACAACTGCGATCGCGACTGAAAGCAACATACTGGCAATCACGATTGTTCTTTCAATGCCTTTAGAAAATTCTATGTCTTTTGCTCTACGATATTCTTGTGCTTGGGCACTTTGAAGAATATTATTTAATTTTTTACCTAGCTGTTCTAAACGAATTGCTGTTTGAGAGCGAGTGAGTTCGAGCAATTGTTGCTGAACCCGTGAAAGTTGTTGAGATTGAGATTGTTCGTCTACTTGCTGCAATATCGAATCTAGTTGTTGCGTGTAAGATTCTAAACTTATTTCGTAATCTCGTAATAATGTCTGAAGAGTTGCTTCTGTAGCTGCTAATTTTCCAGGTTTACTGCTAATAAATTCTGCAATATCGGTTTCGACTTCCTCAACTTTAGCAATACTCTCATCAAATTCAGATTTTTTGCGAGTAAAAAGAAGCGGTTTTTGGACTACAGCAGCCAAACTATAGCTGTGCAACTGCACTTCTACCAAAGCATCTTTGTAACTTGCCAGCATTTGTGTTTGATATTGGGCATGATTAAACTGTCTGATTTCTCTTGCACGGTAGTAATTGGCAATTACTAATCCCACAAGCGAACCAAAAAAACCAATTCCAATTGCTGCAAAATATCCACAGCCAATTTTCTGATGGATACGCCTAGAGCTAGCTTTAAGCTTCCCGCTGGAAGGGAACTCTAAAGTAGGCAATTCATCATTTGAGGGCTGTTGTTCTAACACATCTGTACTACTCTTACCTACGGTTTTTTGAGTTCGCATCCCTCAAATCTCCTTACCCTCCCGCTATAACTTATACATTATTTTAGGTGGTGAAATTTAAACCAAAAGAGCCAATATTAATTATCTCCTTTTATAACAATTACAAAAGCCTAATTGCCACATACTTTGCACGAGCTTTATAATATATGGGTAAATCTATAGTTAAAATTTAAGAAAATTAATTACATTTACTTATGACTAATAACAAAGAAGTGAGGAGCAACAAACGTTAGGGTTACTCCTCACTTACTATTAAAATCTAAAATCGCTTTATTTACTTCTTCCTTCATTTAAGAAAGCTACTCGTCCACGAAAAACGAGGCTACCTTATTTTAGGAAAGACTCAAAGCTTTAGTTGAGTTTGGTACTGCAACTCCATTTGAGTTGCTTGCTTCCTGCTTTAATAACTCTGCTTTATCGGTATTTTCCCACGGCAAGTTTAAATCGTTACGTCCGAAATGACCGTAAGCTGCGACGTCCTGATAAAAACGTCCGCCTCGTTCATTTGATAACTTACGTAAGTTAAAGGCATGAATAATACCAGCTGGACGAAGTTCAAAATGCTTTTCAACTAATTCCAACAAGATTTGCTCATCAACTTTACCGGTACCGAAAGTTTCTATCATTATGCTGACGGGTCTTGCAACACCAATTGCATAACTTAGCTGAACTTCACATTTTTCTGCTAAACCAGCGGCAACAATGTTTTTAGCTACATAGCGACAAGCATAAGCAGCACTGCGATCTACTTTTGTGGGATCTTTGCCGGAGAAAGCTCCACCACCATGTCGGGAATAACCACCGTAGGTATCAACGATAATTTTACGTCCGGTAAGACCTGAGTCTCCTTGAGGTCCGCCGATTACAAATTTTCCGGTGGGGTTAACTAAAAATCTGGTTTGCTCGTCGGGCTTGATGTCAATGTCCCCGAATACAGGTTCAACTACCGCAGACCATAAGTCTTCCTTAATTTTTTCCCTTACTGCTGCTTCATCGCTTATATCGCCGATGTTGGGAGCGTGCTGGGTGGAAATCAAGATGGTATCGATACCCACTGGTTTACCATCTTCGTAAGCTATACTTACTTGAGTTTTGCCGTCGGGACGTAGATAAGACAATTCACCAGTCTTGCGAACTGCTGCTAACCTGCGAGCAATACGATGAGCAAGACTAATAGGCAAGGGCATTAATTCGGGAGTTTCGTTACAAGCGAAGCCGAACATGATTCCTTGGTCGCCAGCGCCAATTTTGTCAAATTGCTCGTCACTGGACTCTTCACGGTTTTCTTGAGCGGTGTTAACCCCTTGAGCTATATCTGCCGATTGTTCGTCTAAAGCGACTAAAACCGAACAGCTATTGGAAGAAAAACCATTTACAGCATCGGTGTAACCAATCTCAGCTATTTTCTTTCTAGCGAGATTCATGTAGTTAACATTCGCTTTACTGGTTATTTCGCCAGTAATTAGCACCAAGCCAGTATTGACCACAACCTCAGCAGCAACGCGGCTGGCTGGATCTTGTTCGAGCAAAGCATCCAAAATTGTATCTGAAATCTGGTCGCAGATTTTATCTGGATGACCCTCAGTTACAGACTCGGAGCTAAATAAATAGCGGTTAGTCAAATTAAATTCCTCCTTAAAGAGTATTTAGACTTAATTTACGCAAGAAGCAATGCAAGCATTTTATTAAGCCGCTTTAATCTGCAATCATACCAATATTTTTGCAATTAATAATGATAATTAGATTAACTTTCTCAAAATCAATAGTTATCTAGATAGCTTGTAACATTTGCTTTTTTTGCTACTTGCTTAAATATCTTCAAAAGAAATAGTTTTTTCAATAGTTTTTTCATAGGACTTAGTTTCAATTATTTACTTAACTTAATATATTTTTAAACTTTGTTTTATTTATAACTAAAAAAGGGACACCATACGGATGTCCCAATAAATAACACAATGATTAAAAAAAGTACTTAAACGTTGACTTAAACTTCAACCGCCATTTTTGCTTCTGTCTGTGTCAAACGCTCGTAAGCAGCGCGCATTTTTAAACCAGTTAATACCTGGAATAAGCCGGTTCCGTTATTAGAACCTGGATATTCGCGGTGTTGGAGTAACAAGTGAGTCATCTCTCCCTGATACTTGGTAGATGTTTTGCTCAAATGCGTCTCAATGTAAATGACTTCATCAAGGTTATCAAATTGACCATCAACCTCTAAGACTGATACATAGCGACCGTAGTACACATCAGAACCGTAGTACATTTGCATACCGGGGTAAGAACAAGTTAGCTTACGTCCGCAAGGAGTCCACTGAATGGTTGAGCCTTCGTCGAACAGATAAACTGGTTCAAATCCTTCCTTACCTTCCCGTTGTAGCATCCGCACTCGGAGTACTTTACGCTCTTTATCTTCTTTAATCAGGTTGGTTGGTAATACTTGAAGAACCACATCAGCATGTTCTCTTTGTGGTTCAATATAGTTTTGGAAATCGGGCTTGCGGGAATTGATTGCAGCCAGAACATCTTCGTATGTGTGACCCCTTTCTTCCATATCGCGCTGGATTTTCCAAGCGATTTTAACTTCATCGCTAATGTCTAAATACACGCTGAAATCAATTAAAGAACGCACCCGTTCATCATATAAGGGATGCAATCCCTCTATGACGATAATGTGGTTTGGCTCTATTCTCTCTGGGGGGTCTAATTCGCCTGTTTCATGATTGTAAATAGGTTTATCAATGGCTTGACCTTCTTTTAGAGCTTTCATTTGCTCGTACATCAAGTCAAAGTTATTCGCCTTTGGGTTTAGAGCCGTAATACCTGTTTCTTTACGCTGCTTACGGTCTAAGCTATGATAGTCGTCCAGACAGATGACTGTCATAAATTCTTCACCAAACAAATCAATTAAGCGACGCAAAAACGTAGATTTACCGCATCCGGAGTCTCCAGCAACTCCAATCATTACAATGCGATCGAGCTTATTTGCCATAAATCCCCTCTAATTAGTTTCTAAAGATGACTGAATCAATATTTTTTTACACAGATTTATTACAAGTCAGAGCTTCCATTAAATTCTTTTTTATAAAAGAAAAATTTAACGGGTGCCCGTCAGGAGTCCCCATTACGGTTACCCTGCGTTCTTGCTACACAACACCAACATACGACAATAAACGGGCAAATAATTATTTCATTACTTGATCCCTGCCTTGTTAGTCGAGATTCGTTGTTGTAAGTATTTAATCCTAGCTATATTTCGGATTGTAACAGAAGCGGCGTATCATATACAAGCTTTGCACCCGAATAATCCACTTACCCAGGTTGACCTATAATTACGAATATTACTTTACCAGTTTAATAATTAATACATCGATAGACTTCAAACTTCGAGTGCCTATTTACAAGTTTAAAACTTGCAATGCAACCCGCAATTTAATTATTCTGTCCATAATACATAAATGTATCATGTTTCGATTACTCTTAACCGTAGAACTCAAACCTTTATTCGGTCGGCTACTGTTTTTAGCATCAAAACCAATAATATTATAAGTATCTAATCTGAAAATAAATTGTTTATTCTACTATAAGATAGCTACCTTGATAACATCAGATGACAAAAAATCTATCGTTTTTTAGTTTTTGCCTGTGGATCTGCAAATTCTTTCAACAATAATATTTGTTAAGGTTGACAG
Source organism: Cyanobacteria bacterium J06633_8 (assembly GCA_039820645.1). GTDB lineage: Bacteria > Cyanobacteriota > Cyanobacteriia > Cyanobacteriales > Nostocaceae > Rivularia. Next base: position 9,101 of record JBCBPQ010000039.1, read on the forward strand.
ATGTTTCACATCACGTAAAACTAATAATAGTAGTTTATATAACTTTAAGTTGTCGGTAAAACTCAACTGCATTTCGTTATTGCTAAGGTGAAAATCCTAGTCAATTGAATTTGTAGTTGCGGATGTTCTTATCAGTTTTTGTTAAGAGCTATTTCGTCATATTAAAGTGTTAAGAACAGCTAATAACATAATTCTAGATAAGTGAAAAAGTATTACAGATAAGGAATATAATATTCTTTTGTGAATAATTATCATTAACTTTGACATATCCAGTAGCCTGATAGTTTGCTGTCATGCTGGCAAATTTAAGCTATCCGACCTTCTTGGGCAGTCAAAATTGACAAAGAAAAAATTAAATTGATTCATTATTAACATTCTGCGAACAACTTATCAATTACCTTAGAAGGTGAACAGGTGTGTCTTTAACTGACCTTAACCGAGCTAAGGCGAGTGTAAGCAGTAATACTGATGGCTACGTTTATGCCATTTCCCTTGTAGCAACTGCGAAAAGTATGCCGAAATTCGGTAGACTATGTCGAATTGTCTTTGGGAAAAATTTTGTTGAAAAGGGTTCAGTAATCAATCGGAGTGGTAGAAAATATGTATTATCAAGGTGCTGTTGAAAGTACTGCTAACACAGAATCAGGTAGCCGCGTTTTTCTATATGAAGTAGTGGGTTTACGTCAAAGCGAAGAAGCTGACAAAACAAACTATCCAATTCGTAAAAGTGGCAGTGTATTCATCAGAGTGCCTTACAACCGCATGAATCAAGAAATGCGGCGTATTACTCGTCTAGGCGGTAAAATTGTTAGCATTCAATCTATGGATACTTTGGAGCAACTTAGCTCGAAAGGAGCTTCAAATGGCAGTAATGGTGCTAGCAGTGAAGGGGATGTTAAAGCCACATCAGAGTCTAGGAAGAAGGATAAAAAAGGCAACACCATGACTGAAGCGAAAGCCAAGAAGAAGGACGTTCCAGTAAATATTTACCGTCCCAAAAATCCATATATTGGTAAATGTTTATCAAATGAAGAATTGGTTGGTGAAGGCGGAATTGGTACCGTGCGTCATCTAAAATTCGACATTTCTGGCGGAGACTTGCGTTATCTTGAAGGTCAAAGTATCGGTATTATTCCACCGGGAGTAGACAAGAATGGTAAGCCTGAGAAACTCAGACTGTACTCCATCGCTTCAACTCAACATGGTGATGATGTAGATGATAAAACTGTGTCATTGTGCGTTCGCCGCTTGGAATACAAGCACCCCGAATCAGGTGAAATGGTGTACGGTGTTTGCTCAACTTACTTAACAGGTCTTGAAGTCGGAGCGGATGTCCAGATTACTGGTCCTGTGGGTAAAGAAATGTTGTTACCCGATGACCCCGAAGCTAACATCATTATGATGGGAACGGGAACGGGTATTGCTCCTTTCCGTACTTACTTATGGCGGATGTTCAAGGATGAAGAGAAGAAAGTAAACACAGATTATCAGTTCAATGGTTTTGCTTGGTTAATATTCGGCATCCCTACAACTCCTAATATTCTTTACAAGGAAGAATTAGAAGAATTACAGTCTAAGTATCCCGATAACTTCCGTTTGACTTACGCTATTAGTCGCGAACAGAAGAATAAAGATGGTGGCAGAATGTATATCCAGCACCGTTGTGAGGAGTACGCCGACGAATTATGGAAAATGGTTAAGGACGAAAAAACTTACGTCTATATTTGTGGTTTGAAGGGTATGGAAGACGGTATTGATGCCGCCCTTGCTGCTGCTGCTGCAAAAGAAGGTGTAGAGTGGAGTTCTTATCAAAAGCAACTCAAGAAGGCTCATCGCTGGAACGTTGAAACTTACTAAGAAAAGTTGTTAGTCCGAAAGTCATTTTTGACTGTTAACTTTTGACATAAAATGCTTAGGTAGGGTATATTGCCCTACCTATATTATTTAGTGGAGTTGGGTGCTGTAATCGTGGCTTTTAAACTGGGAATCTTAGGATTGGGTACCGTCGGATGTGGTACGGTGCAGTTATTAACTGATAGCGATGGTCGTCATCCTTTATTAGAAGAAATTGAAATATATCGTGTTGGAGTGCGATCGCTAGATAAGCCTCGTGAAGTAAAATTGCCCAAAGGGGTTATAACGACAAATTTAGAAGCGATTGTCACCGACCCAGAGATAGATATTGTTGTAGAAGTAATGGGTGGATTAGAGCCAGCCAGAGAGTTGATGCTCAAAGCTATTCGTAACGGTAAGCATGTAGTAACTGCAAACAAAGCGGCGATTTCCCGTTTTGGACAAGAATTATATACAGCCGCCAATCAAGCCGGAGTATATGTAATGATTGAGGCATCGGTGGGTGGTGGAATTCCGGTAATTCAACCGTTAAAGCAATCTTTGAGTGTTAATAAAATTCAAGCCGTGACGGGCATTATTAACGGAACTACTAATTACATCTTGACGCGGATGCAGGATGAAGGCAGCAGTTTCGATGATGTATTAGCTGATGCTCAGAAATTGGGCTATGCTGAAGCCGATCCGACTGCTGACGTAGAAGGTTTAGACGCTGCCGATAAAATTTCTATCTTGGCTTCTTGTGCTTTTGATGGAGGTGTAAATCGAAAAGATGTTTATTGTGAAGGGATTCGGCAGATTAGTAAAACCGATATTGAATACGCTCAAAAACTGGGATTTGTCATTAAGTTGTTGGCGATTGCTAAAAAAGTTAACCAATCATCGCTTTCTGTAAGAGTACATCCAACTTTAGTACCTTCGGAACATCCCTTAGCGAGTATCAACGGCGTAAATAATGCCATTTTTGTTGAAGGTGAACCCATCGGACAAGTAATGTTTTTTGGTCCGGGTGCCGGTGCGGGTGCTACAGCTTCCGCCGTGTCATCAGATATTTTAAATATTGTATCTCAACTTATAAGTTTACCTGAATCGAATAGGGAAAATTCAAAATATAAAATTTCAAATTTAGATCCACTATTAGCTAGTTTTCATCAAGAATATTGTCAATTAGCTCCTTCTGAAGAACTTGTCACAAGATTTTATGGGCGTTTCTTGACAAAAGATCAACCTGGAGTGATTGGTAAATTAGGTACCTGTTTTGGCAAATATGGAGTCAGCTTGGAATCAGTTGTGCAAACAGGTTTTCAAGAAAAATTAGCAGAAATAGTAGTAGTGACTCATGACGTTAGTGAAGGCAGCTTTCACCAAGCTTTAGAAGAAATTCGCAGCTTAGAAGCAATTGACAGCATTCCTAGTTTGTTGCGAGTCCTTTGACAGTTAGCGGTTACTCCTATCCCGGCTTTATGATTACCCAATGAAGGAGAGGAGAGATGGGGGAGAAGCGAAGAGGTGAGGGGAATAGATTCTAGAAGAAAAAAATCCCATCACCCATTACTTCATTACCCCACGATCGTTCTTTATTTGCTACTCGCTACTTAAAGAATTGTCTTGCAATACACAATTCCCAATCCCTACTCCGAATTTTAAATGTCGAATTAACAAAAAATATTGAAAAAAGTACAGTAAGGGGATAGTCTATGGCTTAATTCTGTTAGATGCTAATTCTAATACCAACAAGATAATTAACACCATGACTAATCAACCACCTCCCAATCCTCGCTCGTCCGAAGACGATGATTTAGGGTTCGATGATTTGATCGGTATACTGATTGCTTTTTTAACTATCGGTACTGTTCTTTTTTGGTCGCTTTCTCGAAAAGAAACGAACTGGGATTTTGGCAATTTGTTGTCAAAATTTTCCGTGAGTAACAAGGTAATATCAGAGTCAGATAAAAAAGATAATAACTTGAATGATTTGACAGCTTTGTTGGCTCCTTCTCCAGAACCAAATAACAACATTAAGCCCAAGCAACCAGTTGCTGAAGCTGAACCAAAGCCCAAAGCTCCAAATCCAGTTTTATTAGAGAGAAGAACAGATAACGCGGTAATTCCGCCATTAATAGCGCTACCTGGGACAAGAGTACCACCAGACTATGACAAAGTAACTGAGAACAATACTAATGATGCGGGGGTTAATGTAACAGATGAGAAGTACAAGCCTGTGGATGTACCAGTAGTAGTTAATAAGCCTACTCCAACACAAACACCAACAGCAACTCCCACGCCGACAGCAAGTCCCACACCCACAGCAACTTCCACACCCACACCCACACCTACACCAACAGCGACTCCAGAAGCAAAAGCCACAAAACCACCTACAATTCCGCCACCGAAAGATTTTGCGGATGTGCGTCCTGATTTTTGGGCAAAGCCTTTTATGGATAAGCTTTCATCACGGAAAGTTATAGAAGGGTATGAGGAGAATGATAAGGTAAATTATAAACCCGAGCAACCTGTAACCCGTGCCGAGTTTGCGGCAATGATTGACAGAGCATTTCAAACTGACCTTACTAATGCGAATAGAAATTTTGCGGATGTACCCAGTGATTATTGGGCACAAAAGCAAATTAAAAATGCTGTCGATAAAAAGTTTATGAAAGGTTATGACGAAAATACCTTTAAACCACAACAGAGGATTCCGCGAGTGCAAGTTATAGCAGCATTAGTTAGCGGACTCAATAAAACTTTAAAAACTCCTGCTTCCTCAGATAAAGCTTTAAGTACCTACCAAGATGCCGAGCAGATTCCTAAATGGGCAAGAGAACAAGTTGCAATTGCTACAGCGAATGGCTTAATTGTAAATTATCCAGATCAAAAATTGTTCCGACCCAATGAAGAAGCTACACGTGCGGAGGTAGCGGCAATGCTTCACCAAGCTTTAGTGAAAATCGATAAAGTCGAGCCGATAAAATCACAATACGTGATAAATGAGTAGTAGTTGCCTAGGAATTACGAAAGCCTGGTTATAGTGTTGTCTTGCTTGCTAGCAACTAGTGGTTGGTTGTATTAATTTTGAAGGTTCTGTGTTCTGAGAACTTTTGGGAGACGTAGCAGTGCTACGTCTCTACAACTGTCGGAATTAATGATTGGCATTACTAGCGGGGGAGCAAAACGCTTTTACTACAATTTTCTAATCATAATTAGATAAAATGCAGACCCCAAAAGGTCTGCATTGTGAATTGACGTATATGAAAAATGCTTTGCATCGTATCAGCCGTATAAAAGGGCTAATTACTGATGATTTTTAAGCATCTTTGCCTACTACTTGTGATTTAAGGGTTGTGATTTCGCTGGTTAATTCATTGCGAGTGGAGGCTTTTAGTAAGTAGCGGTAAATAAACCAAGCAGAATAGCCAATACCAATTAATTCAAAAGTTGGTGCTACTAAAGGAACATCATTTAATGCATCCAAAATAGCCAGCACAACTCTAACTGCAATTAGGGCAGCTATACCTACAGCAAACAAAATTAAAGGCTGCTTGTACTGATTAAAGAAGGTTCCAGCGTTATTGGAGAACTGTTTTAAAAAGCTAGAAATTTGCTCTCCATATTTGAGCCATTGCTCTTGAGATTGCGTAGAAGGCTGAATTTTGGTTATAGTTCCAGTAGGGTTGTTAATTTCTGGAACTTTTGTCTCTGATGTTTTAGTTTCCACGGTTTCTGGTTCTTGCATTGGGGCTTCCATGATTGTGGTACTTGTTTTAATTGTTCTGGGGACAGTGATAACTATTACGTTTTTTGGGTAGATATTACCGCTTTTGTGAGCAAAGTTAGAAAAGCGGTACAAAACGATTTTAGTTACCGGCGTTTTAGGATTATCCCTCAACCACGACTTCAGCAACTTAAGAAGTTGCTATTTTGAAGACAGAGGTTAGAAGTCAGAAGCAAGCAAGATATACCATTTTGGACAAATAGGGCTTCTTCATTTTAAAAACTAGAATCCCAAAAACGGTAATTGTATCTTGCGCTTACAAGTTGCTAATAATCATAGCCATTTAAGTACAGATTGTGCAAAAATCTATTAAGTTTTTAGTTTTTATAAGACTGGTCGAAGTTCAAAACTCCCTTGCTTCTAGCCGAGAGATGTAGAACGAGTTGTCACGAAGAAGTGCCGTCAATATTTATTTTTTGACTGGCATTTTTAGCAGTTGGTGCCAACCTGCTGTCTAACGGCGACTCGTTGAACTGAGAATCTCCTGCCTTTAACGCAAGTAGAGGCGGGAGAGTGTCAACTTAACTCCCTAAATAAAGGGCAAGCTTCGCGTTTTTTACCATTTATTTCCATCGTGAGCAAACAATCTTCACAAAAGCGACTATTAATTTGTACTTTTTTAGCATTAGCATCGGGTTTTTTTGGAGGTTATATCGGCGGGCAAATCAGTTTGCAAGCCCACAGTCAAAATTGCCAGAATCAGCGCTGGGGATTATTTAGAGCAGGTTGTCAAGTTGCGGTCGCGCCTGGTGCTATGTGGCAGGGCAGCACTACAGGAGTTTGGACTGGAAGCGTCTTAGGTGCTTTTTTCGGTGGTTTAGTAACGCGGAAGGAGTAAACAGTTAGGAGTTAGGAGTTAGAAGTTATTAATTCGCATTTACCAATTCCCAATACCTAATGCTCATTCCCCGCGTTCAACTTTTTACTTGAAATGGTGGGGTGTTTGTAAGCTATTCCAGTTTTCCCAAGAATTGCTATTGGTATCAAAACATTGCCACGAACCGTTATCTGATTCTTGATAACAAAATAAACTGCGTTCGCTGGCGTAAATATTATCGGTCAAGTAGTATACTATATCGCGAAAAGGATAAGTTTTACGGCTTAATCGTTTTGCTACAGCTTGGTTAGGACATTCAACAATAAACACTGGCTCGGAATCTATATAGCCTAAAGAGAAGATGCACATTCGTAAGATAGCTCGCAGCCAGCTTTCTGAATTTTCAAAACATTTATCAACAATTGTATTGCTTAAAGCTCTTTCTAATTTACGGTTTTGTTTATCGGGAATACGATGCTCTGACATAGCGTCACCATATTGCAGAGGGCGTTGTTTTGAGATTAAACTATAAGCTCATTCGGTGACAAGCACATACGCGAAATTACTGCATCTAAATGTTCAACAAGGGAATTGATAATTGGGAATTGGGAATTGCGAGTAGCTTAGAGGTTAAAGGTTAAAGGTTAAAGGTTAAAGGTGAGATGCAAGAGATAAAAAGTAAGAAATGCAAACTCTAACTGATGACTAATAGCTGGTGACTGTTAACTGGTAAAATTGATTTAAGTTAATAAAAATAATTTGCGATGACTGCTGAAGCTAATCAAATAAATTCGTCAACTAAGGGTGCTGATGCTGTTGACGAAGCTATTGCTAAAGGTATTGATTTAGATGGCTCTGCCATTGAACCCGAAAAGCTGGATTTATATAACGAAGTAATGGCTTTGGAAGCAAACAGGCAGCGTAGTGGTGTAAAGAATACTATGCGATCGCGCATTGTTAGAATTGGTGCGAAACATATCTCTCAAGAGGAACTTAATAAAATGCTCTCGAAAGCTGATTTCTTGCCTTTAAAGGAAAAGGAAATCGCTTTTTATTATGGTGGCAAGTAAGGTAAAGCTGATTTGGCGGCAAGGTGTTATAGATTATAGTCGAGATGATATTTGACTATAAAGTTCAAAACTATAGATTTTTCAGAATAACAGCTTTAAATTATTTAACAAAATAATTTAAAAACCCGATTTTTCCAAAACACTCCTGAACCTAAAGCCGTAAGGATTCTTACTTGAAACCTGTATTATCTATTATTGTGATTTTTGCAATTTATCTTCCGAAACCCAATCACTGTGGAAACCATAAGGTACTCTTTGCGGAATCAATACCCGCGCTACTGGCTCCGATGTCATATCTTGAGCGTCTACAATTACTAATTCAGATGTATCCTCATTAGAGTCATACACGAAAGTAATTACCCAACCTTCATCTTCTCCACTTCCGCAAGGTGCAAATACTGCTTCGCCACCATAACGCCCTTTACCAAATTCATGAGTTTGGGATTTACCGTTATGCAAATCATATTTAATTACACCTTCAAAACTAGGCATCGAACTTTGTCCCATTTTTCCGGCGTAACCGTAGCGGGTTGGTTGCCCTAAAAAGTTGTCGTTGACGCGGGGGAATTCTGAAGGGAAATCATCTAATCTCTCTTCCCGCAGGCTACCGTCTTTCATGTTAAATCGCCAACGGTATAGGAATGGAATATCTCCTTGTGTATCGCGCTCTTCGCTATTAGTGACAAGAACATTTGTAGAATTCATCCGACAAGCAACAAGTATTACTTCATCTCCGTCTTCATAAGCATTCAAAGTATGCCATACAAAACAAGCGGGAGCTTCAAACCAGCGGATATTATTATTATCGCCGTGACGGGGAACTATACCAAAACGACTGGCTCTATCTTTCTCAAACATCATACCGGGTTCGCCTTTTTGCATTCGCATAGGATTGAATGTCAATGGCAAATCCATAAATATTGTATAGTTGGCGGTGATGGCGAAATCGTGCATCATTACTCCCATCGGTAATTCAATGGGTACGGTTTTCAAAAGTTCGCCTTCTGCTGAAACTGTACTGTAATGTAAGAATGGCGGAGCGAAGGAATAGCCGAAAAACATCATTTCATCCGTTACCGGATCTATTTTGGGATGTGCGGTAAAGGCGGATTGCAATTTACCGTTGTAATTATATTCGCCAAACGTATCTAATTCTGGAAGTTTAATTGCATGAGGGGCACCTCCTTCCCAAAGAGCTAAAAATTTTCCTGCATGCCAGACAAGGGCTGTATTTGCAACATTTTTATATGCACCATGGGGGTTATCCATCTGTGGAGGCTCTAATAAACCACTCCACAGGGCTTTACCTTCTTGATGTTCTATTTGCCATCCTTTTGTCCGCACGTAACGGTTGCCATAGCTGGCTTTACCATTGGAAATCCTTACACCGTGCAGCATTCCATCGCCATCAAACCAATGATATTCCCCTTTGGGTTGCCATTGAGGATTGGGGCCATTTCTTACGAACATCCCCGACAAATCGGGGGGTAATTCTCCAATTATTTTTAAATTATCAGCGGTGACTTCTTCACGCACCGGAGCATAATTACCCTCAAGAAAGGGATTTACTGCTGCTGTTACCATTATTTTAGGTTCAAGATTGATAAAGATTGAAAGTTAAAATTTGGAGGTTAATCTGTCTTAGATTAACCATTTTTGGTTTATTTTACGGATGAATCGCAACTTATAGTTTATAACATTGAGAAACCCGGTTTTTCCAAAAAACCGGGTTTATTGAGTCTCGCGCATTGTTCTAAAATGCAATAAAACCTCTATTCACGAGGTAAGTTATTAAGTATGCCGTTACATAAGACTTACTCAAGCATCATCATGACTAGAAATATCTAAGCACTGTGTTGCTTGAGTAATTTTAGTCTGCTTGTTTTACAGGAATAGTAGCAACAGCTTGGGCGTTTGCTTTGCTTTTAACTGCGAAAACGGAAGATATGATTTTGGGAAACACAATGCAGATAACAGTACTAAAAAGAGTTAATAAAAAACCATCAGCTAAACTCATCTTGAACTCTCCATTTTCTGAAAAAGTTTATATTCTATTGTGGAACACAATCTTAATAATTAAATCAGTACTGGCTTTTAAATTTCTTCTGGTTTAAATAACTAGCATTTAATGTTTATATCAGATTTGACATTCGTGAACCATATATCGTAAAGCAATTATGATAATAAAAATTTTATTTTGTGAAAATTTATTCACCAATAAAAATTTAAAATTATGGCTTTAAGTACCACTTTATAGTTATTTTTCATCTAAAATACTGTTTTGAAGGGAGTTTTTTACCCTGATTGCAGCTTGTCTGTTTTGTGAAAATTCATTTCATATATCTGTTGCATCTATAAAAATATTTTATCGAACTAGGTTTATATAAATATATTTTTCTAGATATAAGTTAACATTAATTTACCAAAATAATTAGAATAGGGATACAAGTATTTGTATCTGTAATAGTTGTCTATTTGTACCAAATGAAGCAATATATTTTCATATACATATTATTGACTAACAAGCCAGGATATGATTTCTAAAACTAAGAGTACAAAAAATTTATTTCCTAAGCTTTCCGAAAAAGACAGTTTAAATTTAAAAAGCGTGGTGGATTACTCAAATGTGGAGTCTTTGCCTGAAATTTGGCCAATCGCAGCAAGTCAATTCGGCAATATAACTGCTCTGCACAATCCCCATTCTAAGCCTAAACAGGAAATATTTACTTATAGGCAACTTTTTAATCAAATTCAACAGTTTGCTGCTGGTTTACAGTCTTTGGGAGTCAAACCACAAGGAAGGATTTCGCTGATTGCGGATAATAGTCCTCGCTGGTTTATTGCCGACCAAGGTATTATGACTGTTGGGGCTGTAAATGCGGTACGCAGTTCTCAAGCTGATGTTGATGAGTTGGCGTATATTCTAGCTAATAGTGATAGTACGGTGTTAGTGGCGCAAGATTTGGCAACTTTTGAGAAATTGCGTCCTCGTTTAGATGATTTACCAATTCAATTAGTAATTTTGTTAACTGAAGAATCAACACCAAGTGATGAAGTTATCAAGGTGTTGAATTTCAAGCAGTTAATGGAAGTTGGTTCAAAGCATAATTTAGAACCGGTTAAGCGAAGCCGCGATTCTTTAGCAACTTTACTTTATACTTCTGGTACTTCTGGTAAGCCCAAAGGAGTAATGTTAAGTCATGAAAATTTATTGCATCAGGTAAGAAATTTACGGGCAATAGTGCAACCGGAACCAGGAGACGTTGTTTTAAGTATCCTTCCTACCTGGCATGTACTAGAGCGCACTGGCGAGTATTTGCTGCTTTCTCAAGGCTGCACCCAAGTTTATACAAATTTGCGCTCGATCAAAAATGATTTGAAAAAGTATAAACCCCATTACATGATTGCGGTACCGCGTATCTTAGAATCAGTTTACGAAGGAGTACAAAAACAGTTTCGCGAACAACCAACTTCCAAGCAAAATTTAATTAATCGGTTTTTAGGTATCAGTGACAAGTATGTCCAAGCGCGACGAATTGCTCAAAACCTGGATTTACTAAATCTTAACCCCTCCACAGGAGAACGAATTGCGGCTAGCATTCAAGAAAAAGCTCTTTCACCACTACATGCCTTAGCTGGAAAAATAGTTTATGGCAAGGTAAGAGAAGCTACGGGAGGAAGAATTAAACAGTTTATTTGTGGCGGTGGTGCCCTAGCGAAACATATAGATGATTTCTACGAGATGATTGGTATAGAAATCTTAGTTGGTTACGGCTTGACGGAAACTTCTCCGGTAACTCATGCCCGCCGTCACTGGAGTAATTTACGGGGTTCTTCGGGATTGGGAATACCGGGCACGGAAGTCAAAATTGTTGATTTGGAAACTCGTAAAGAATTACCAACCGGAGAAAAGGGTTTAGTATTGCTCAAAGGACCACAAATCATGCAGGGTTACTATAAGAACCCGGAAGCCACAAAAAAAGCAATTGATAGCGAAGGCTGGTTTGATAGCGGTGATTTGGGTTGGGTAACACCCCGTCAAGATATAGTTTTAACCGGACGAGCAAAAGACACTATCGTATTAACCAACGGGGAAAATATTGAGCCGCTTCCCATCGAAGACGCTTGCTTGAGGTCCCCATTTATCGACCAAATAATGCTAGTGGGACAAGATAAAAAAAGTCTTGGTGCTTTCATCGTTCCTAATGTAGAAGCATTAGAAAAATGGGCAGAAGAGCAAAACTTGGAATTATGTGTTAAAGAAGACAATGTTACGTCATCCACCAGCCAAAAAATCAACCTTGAGAGTAAAATGATCCAGGATTTGTTTCGGCAAGAGTTAGTTCGGGAAGTGCGGAATCGTCCGGGATACCGACCAGATGACCGTATCGGACCATTTAAACTGATTCTGGAACCGTTTTCTATGGAAAATGGCATGATGACACGCACTCTCAAGGTCCGAAGACACGTTGTGATGGAGCGCTATCACGATATGATTGAGCGGATGTTTGCCTAAACATATTCATTTGTTATCTAACTTAAAAGGAAAAAAAAGATACTTCTATGGACATCTCCAATCCTCAATTGCTTTTAAAGCGCGTTATTAACGTTAAAGCCATTGTTACTCCTTTATGGAAAGACGAAGTAACCCAGCAATTACAATCTCAAATCAACCAAACCGACCAGCAATTACAGCAAATTGATGTCCAAGGGCAACGGGCAATTACTGAAATTCAAAAGCAAGGTTTGCAACCCCCAGGACCTCAAACATTACAGCAAATTGAGAATATTCAAACTCAGGTGAATGAGAAAAAAAGCGAGATGCTAGAGCAGAAAAACCAAAGCCTGCAAAATCTCCAACAAGTACAAATGCTTGAATTAGACCAAGAAGTGAATCAATTTCAGATAGAAGGCTTCTTCCGAGCAGAACAAGGCGATAACCTAATTAGCAAAATGCAGGTCGAAATTGTTCTGCGCGATGGCGTTATCGAAGAAATTCGCGGCGACATTTAAAAAATAGTTACAATTCCTCTATAAAAAAATGGGCGTATGACTCTAACCTTAGAAAAAGGGGCAGACTTAGTTTATCGAAGATGCTCGTGACTACGGTTAATTTCTTTTAAAGTCTACCCCTGCCCATTTTTTTAGGAGTACGTCGGTAATAATTCTGGATTCATTACCTGAATTCAGAATTCTGAATGTTTCTTTTTTCTCGGGGACATCCAAAAATTAAATTACGAGCCCAACTGTATCTAATACGATTATCAGATTTCTTCTCCCCCAGCTTCTCCTGCTCGCCAAAGCCATTGATTATTTTTTTATTGGATGTCCCTCGGATGTGATTTCTCGATTGTGAAAAGTAAAAGTTAAGGACAGGCTGGGCTGGGAACTGTATTGTTTCTACTTACTAAACATTGCTCGGAAGAACCAGCCCATACAACTTGCCACAACGGAGGCGAACTTACAAACATCGAACGTCCAAAACTTGTCAGTTCAACTCGATATTTAATTGGCTTTAACTCCGATGAAGCTAAATTAGTTTGGGTTATCAAAACCATTGCTCGATTTCTTTGAGGATAAATTACCTCCACCTTGCGATTTAATTGCTGGGATTGATTTGCATCGAAAGCATTGATAGCGAGGGCTGCTGGATCGGTGCCTTTAAGTACCGTTCTGAATCGCGTTAGCGGTATTGGCTTATACTTTATTCTAGATTGATATGCTACAAGCTTTTGATTTGAGTTTTGCTTTGCCTGGATTTGCTGTTGTTTTTTGGAGTTATACAACCGATTAAAATGCCATTTTTGGATTCTATCTATTCCAACTACAACAGCGGTGGCAAAGAAACTTAGCGTAAATAACGTCAAAAATTTCAACTTTGCCGACATAAGATTTTAAGAAAATTTAAAAGGGTTTGTTTGTTATCTATCCATAATGAATTGTAATTCTATACATGACTCCTTACTTCATGCTTTGAGTAGAAATTCCGAAAAATTTTGCTAAAAAAGAATTATCCTCGGAGATATTTTTGACTTTACTTAAGTATTTATTACTTGACATTTAGTCTCATAAGTGAGATTCAACTGAAAAATCACGAACAAAAATTTAGCAAGATTTCTAGGATTAAAAAAATATAATCACATTCTTTATATGTAAGCAGAGGACCTTTATATTTTTTTAAACTTCTTTATTTAATACCTTTCTTAGTACGCACAAATACAGATTATTCTACAAGTGTAGTTCTAAAATAGTTCGTCGCGTCCGCCCTCGCGATACAATGCAATCTGGAAAAAACTATTAAAGTCCGTAAATTATTTATTCGCCTTCATTTCTTATGAGTATTCACGAAATATTTATGCCCGCGCTGAGTTCTACAATGACCGAAGGTAAAATTGTTTCCTGGGAAAAATCTCCTGGGGACAAAGTAGAGAAAGGCGAAACGGTGGTAGTTGTTGAATCAGATAAAGCAGATATGGATGTGGAATCCTTCTATGAAGGATATATGGCACACATCGTAGTAGAAGCCGGAAGCAGCGCTCCTGTGGGTTCTGCCATCGCGTTTTTAGCGGAAACTGAAGCTGAAATAGAAACAGCAGTGGCTCAAGCCAAATCGAGCGCTGCTGCACCAGAAGCGGCTAAAGTTGCTGTCTCATCTGCCTCGGTACCAACAGCACAACCTGCTGCAACAGGTTCACCGGATGCTACTTCTCAAAATGGTGCAGCGCGTGGAAGTGGTAGAAAAGTTGTTTCACCCCGCGCTCGTAAATTAGCCAAAGAATTTAAAGTTGATTTAAGCGGTATTTCGGGTAGCGGTCCTCACGGGCGTATTATTGCACAAGACGTGGAAACAGCTGCCGGTAAGTCTAGAGTTACAGCTTCTACACCCCAATCGCCTGCAACGGCTCAACCAACTGCTGCACCCGCTCAAAGTTCTCCTAAAGTTTCCCCTGCTGCCACTCCTGTACCCATGCCAGTTGCGGCAACCCCAGGGCAAACAGTACCTTTAACGACTTTGCAAAATGCCGTAGTGCGGACTATGAATCATAGTTTGTCCGTACCGACATTCCACGTAGGTTATTCGATTACTACCGACGAATTAAACAAACTTTACAAGCAAATCAAATCTAAAGGCGTAACAATGACAGCGCTACTAGCCAAAGCGGTAGCAATGACATTACAGAAACATCCCTTGTTAAATACAAATTATTCAGAACAGGGAATGGTATATCCTGCCAACATCAACGTTGCGGTAGCTGTAGCAATGGATGACGGAGGATTAATTACACCAGTATTGCAGCATGCGGATCAATTAGATATTTACAGCTTGTCTCGTAACTGGAAATCATTGGTAGAACGCGCTCGGGCAAAGCAATTGCAGCCAGAAGAATACAGTAGTGGAACCTTCACCATATCCAATTTGGGTATGTTTGGCGTAGATACATTCGATGCCATTTTACCACCGGGACAAGGTTCAATATTAGCGATCGCTGCATCTCGTCCGGAAGTTGTAGCCACCCCCGACGGTATGATGGGAGTACGTCAGCAAATGAAAGTTAACATTACCTGCGACCATAGAGTTATCTACGGTGCCCATGCAGCAGCATTCCTCAAAGATTTAGCGCAATTAATTGAAACCAATCCTCAATCTTTGACTATGTAATTAGATTGGGCATTGGTAATTGGTAATTGGTAATTGGTAATTGGGGATAGTTAGGAGTTGCGAGTAGCAAGTAAATTCATATCTTGCACCTCGGCGAGAAACCGGGTTGGAAGCAAATCACTCAACGAGCAGGATTATGTTCAAAGTTCGGAGAAACCCGGTTTCTTTGTGTTTGTTGAGAATGGTGCAAGTTATGAGTAAAAAGTAGCGAGTCATTATTTTGCTCTTGTCTCCCCCATTACCCATTACCCATTACCCCTTTTTTTATCTTAAAAATTAACTTACCTAGGCGAAATTGCCACCTTCGCTGCTGTAGTAGGATACTTAATAATTAAGATAAAAGAGGGAATAAATATGTCTTTTAAATACAAAGTATTATCAATTGATGGTGGCGGTATTCGTGGTATTATTCCGGCATTAATTCTTAAGGAAATTGAAGAACGCACTAAAAAGCGAATTTGGGAATTGTTTGATTTAATCGCTGGAACTTCAACTGGAGGTTTTCTGGCGATGATTCTCACCATACCGAATCCCGATAGTCCAAAAACTCCTCGGTACAGTATGGAAGAGATAATCAATATGTACCGAGAAGATGGAAAAAATATTTTTTATGAGCCCCCTTTAGAAAGTTTTACAGAAGTTGATGATTTGTTGAGACCAAAATATCCTTCTAAGGGTAGACAAAAAGTTGCTGAAAAATACTTTCAAGATGCTGCTCTCAAGGATGCATTAACTAATATTTTTATTACTAGTTACGATATAGAGTTGCGGGTGCCGGTATTTTTTATTAATAATTCGACATTTCAAAGACATTCAGGAACTACGTTTCGCAAGCTTTGTAGCGATTACAAGATGATAGAAGCAGCAATGGCAACTTCTGCGGCTCCAACTTTTTTTGAACCTTATAAATTAGCGATGCGCGGTTCTAATGATGCTGGTGATTATGCTTTAGTCGATGGTGCAATGTTTGCCAATAATCCTACAGCCTTAGCAATTGTTGAAGCTATTATCTATTCGCAAGATCGTGAGGACGAAATACGTTTAGAAGATATTTTAGTTGCTTCTTTTGGTACCGGTTCTCTGACAAGAAAATTCCCTTACGAGAAAGCTGTGAATTGGGGAAAACTGCAATGGTTGCAGCCATTAATTAATATTTTTCTTGATGGTGCTAGCGAGGTAGCAAATTATCAATTAAGGCAGTTATTACCGGATGCCCAAAATATCGATAAACAGTACTACCGCTTCCAAAAAGAATTGACTGAAGCGAATGATGATTTAGATAATACGACTAAAGAAAATATTAAATTATTGGAAAAAGTTGCACATACAATTATTTCAGAGCAAAGTAGAGAACTTGATAAATTGTGCGAGCATCTTGAAGCTTAGAAAAAACTATTGATTATTTAATTAGCTAAGAAATCTTGTAGGTTGGGTTAGACACGATAAGCAATGTCAGTTTGTGACGAAAATCTATCAAATCGTGTTCTAACCCAACATGATTATTTAAAGATAAATAAAAATCTTTTTTGGAATTAATCTAAAATTGAAATTATAGTCATGCAAGGTACGGCTTATGTCTTCTCCATTTCCGGGAATGAATCCTTATTTAGAAAATCCTGAATTATGGACGGAAGTGCATCATCGGTTGATTACAGCAATTGCTGATGCAGTAGAACCGCAACTTAGCCTAGAATATCGGGTAGCTATCGAAAAACGAACATATTTAGGCGATACTGAAGATTCAGTTTTAGTGGGAATTCCTGATGTCGCTGTAACGACTCAAAAAAATATTTCTACACAGAATCAAATAGCAACGGCAACTTTACCCGCTCAAGGAGAATCGGTAACTGTGAAACTTCCAGTACCGGAAGAGAAGAAGGAAGCTTATTTAGAAATTCGAGAAGTCGCGACTGGGTATGTCGTAACAACTATTGAAGTTCTTTCTCCTACTAATAAACGTAGTGGAAAAGGAAGAGATGCTTATGAAGAAAAGCGTCGAGATGTATTAAGTACTCCGACACATTTGGTAGAAATTGACTTACTTCGGGCTGGAAAACCAATGCAAATTCTGAGCGAAATTCCTAAAACTAATTATCGCATTTTAGTTGCTAGTGGAAATCGTCGTCCCTTAGCAGAAGTTTTCGGATTTAATCTTCAAGAAAAAATTCCTCAGTTTTTGCTTCCTCTCAAATCTGAAGATAATGAACCCTTAGTAGATTTACAAAGTTTGTTAGAGCAGGTTTACCACAGAGGAAGGTTCTATTTAGCAATAGATTACACTATTGAACCAGTACCACCGTTAAATTCAGAAGATAAAATTTGGGCTGATAATTTGTTGAAAGAAAAAGGTTTGCGTAGTTAGTAAATTAGGTAAGAAAAATTTTATATATCAGTTTTATGTTGAGTCCAATACATAGCGTTAACCTCACCCCCTCCCCTCTCCTTGGTAAGGAGAGGGGTGTCCGTTAGGACGGGGTGAGGTCTAATTTTTTACTCCATCCAAGGGAAATTTGCTATCTTAAAAATTCAAGAGAGAATCAGTGTTTTTAAATCAATAACTATTTACTAAAATAACCAGTGTAGCAAGAACCAATCTGTTTGAAACCTAGAGAATTATAAAGCGCGATCGCGGGAATATTCTCTTCGTCTACCCACAGCTTTAATGCTGCATATTCTTGAAGTAATTCTTTGGTTAAAAACGCTAATAGTTGTCGAGCAAATCCCTGTCTGCGAAATTCGGGAAAGGTGAATGGTGCTACTACTAAAGCATAATTTCCTGTTGGATTATATCTAACAACTGAAGCAATTTGATCGCAGTGTTCCAAAACTGCTATCTGACGCTTTTGAATTAAAGTATTCCAATCGCGATTCAGATTTCCGTTACCGCGCTCTGCAATATATGCTTGTTCGTAAGCTATGAGTGCAGGTTTATCTTGTAATGTTGCCCAACGACCTTTACCATTAAGTAGAGACTGAGTACAAATCATTACTAATTGGTCATATTCTTTTTCTATTGGATAATGTTCGAGCATCAGGGGACGAATCCATTGCTTAACTTGACTCGAAGTGATTATTTTATTAGGTAATCCGCATTTTTTAACGAGGGAAAATAAGGTTTGGGTTGTAATTTTATCGCAACTCTCAAAAGACGTTTGAGTATTTTGAGAATTTATCATCATAGCTCCTTGAATATTATCTGGAGTTACCTTCTGATTTATAGATGGTTTGTAGGAAATAGCAACTAATTCTCCAGTTTTATCGGGAACAATTTTACCTTCAATAACAAGATTGAGAGCGTATTCTAAATCTGGATTTACAGGATGATATTTTTCTAACCAGTTGATTGCAGCTTGAATTTGTTGATGGGAAGGGAATATGATAATTTTATTGCGATTGGTTGGATGCATGAGGTAAGCGGTATTGCGAATGGTGGAGTTACTCCTATTACTAAGCTTGATTTGTTTTAGACTATCGGACAAAAATTATTCATAATGATACTTACAGGCAGCAATAATTATTTCCGTATCATTTATAGTATAAATTAAACGGTGTTCTTCATTAATTCGCCTTGACCAGAAACCACTCAATTCATGTTTCAATGGTTCGGGCTTTCCTAAACCAGTGAAAGGAGAACGATCAATATCTTTAATCAGTTGAACAATCTTTTTGTAAAGTTTTTTATCTAACTTTGACAATTCATTAAAATCCTCAAATGCACTTGGTTCAAATACAATTCTTCTGTTCATTCAAGGTTTTCTATATCAACTTCAACAAGATTAGACTTATCTTTCACGTTTTCGATAGCTTTCAACAAGTGTTTTTTATTCGCTTCAGAAGCTAAAAGATAAGCAGTTTCATCAACTTTGTATACAACAATTTCAATTTCCGTGTCTGGATAAGTTATTTTCAATGCATCAATAAAACTAGGGTCTAACTCATTGGTATTTATCCGATAAACTGAATGCATAGCTTTACTTTATTTACTTGCTTGTATTAGGTGCTTGTAAACTTATTATAGTCTGCTATTTCTGATTTTAGGCTTTATTGTATTCAATTTTATTACAAGACTTGAGCATAACTATCACATATATTTTATCTGAATTGATTAGAGAAAAAAGCTTTCTGTAAAGTATATATTATCAAAAAACACTTCAATTTTAAAACTTTCTTGAGAGCTACACCGAAAAGAAGGAAGTTGAATAAAATTATCTATGTTGCGAGAAGTTACTTCTTTTAAAGTTTCTCCTGAATCAGATAATATAGCTAGTTTCATATTTTCTGGCAGACATTTCTCTTCTGAGTTTGGATAAATTCGCAAGCGGATAGTTATTTGCTCGTCTTCTTCTGGCTTCAGCGCTACTAACATTAATACAGATTGATTCTCAAATTCAATTCGTTTGACAGCTTTGATAATCTCTTCTCCTTGCAAGCGAGAAGCATCTTGATAAATCAGATTTAAATTTCCTGGTAACTTAGTATTTAACAATGATTCTAAAGTTTGCCAACCTTGCTGTAAAACATCTTCAAACCATTCATTTAAATTAATTGGTGGTGTTACCTGCTGTAAATATTGGGGAAATTCTTCTAAAGCACGCAATTGGTTAAGCGGTAATTGCTCTGTTGTTACTTTTGGTGTAAATCCTAATAAAGTTGCTGTTTGTAATGATTCATCAAGCTGTACGATAATATAACCAATTCTTCCCGTCCATACTTCTTGAGGTATACAAATAAATTCACTATTTGGTAAAAAAAGTCTACATTCTAATTTACCGCGTTCTATTACTTCTAAATCGGCGATATCTAGAAAACTTTGCATTATTACATCGTAACTATTGCTTGCTTTCCAATCAGTTGCAAAACCCAGACATTGTAAGTAATGATTTACACCATATATTGCTAAGGTATTCAGGTAAACTTGTTCTGATTTTTGTAGATTGGAATGATAACTGCAAAATTTTTCGGCTAATTGATGTGCTTGTGGTGGGAGAGTAACTGTGAAGGTGAATGGTTTTTGGATTTGGTGTATCATGATTTTGCTGCCTAGTATTATTATCTGTTTTGATTACTTCTGAGAATTATTCTTGAATATATTTTTTAATTTCTGGTGCAATTTTTTGTAAGTGACGTTGAAAAAAATTGCTGAGAGCGGGAATTTTGATATCAAAGGTTTCTGATAATTCTTTCCAACTTATTCCTTCTAATCTTTGTAAAGCAATAACCTGAAAAGTTGCTTCGGGATGCGCTCTGATATGTTTTTGCAAGAGTTTATTTGGGTCATTTTGCAAATATTCTCGAAGCTTTTCGGAAAGTGTTTGTTCTGTTTCTGCTTGCGGAATATTTTCTATTTCATCATCTAGATTAGCTAATTTTGTGACATTTGGTAAAGAATGTTTAGCAATTTCAAATAAAAGCGAATTTGCTGCTACAGGCTTTTTTGTCAAAAATTGTGATAGTAAAAATATGACTATTAACAATAAAAATATTTTTACACCTAAAATATATGGTACAGCCTGTTTAATTTGTAGAGTAAACCAATAATTTAGTTTTTCTCGATCGATATTTTTGATTATATTAGTTAACTGATATTTATTTCTGATAATTTTACCGTTGATTTTTTGGATAAAAGGGTCATTTATTGCAACTTGAGAATTTCGTAATATCATATCAAAACGAAAGTTTAACCAAGCCGTAAATTTACCTTTTCCAGGATTATATGAATTAATATTTTGATAAAGCCAAATCCACAGTTCGTTTTTAGCTTCTTCGTAAACATCATTATAAATATTGGCTTTATGCAACAACTTATCAGATAGCAAAATTGCATTAGTTAATACCCTAAAAGCATATTGCCATTCTTTTGTTAAAGGCTGATATTTTTGTACTTCTAAAGCTAACTGCTGTAGATATGCTTCCTTGATGACTTTTTGATAAGCACGCGATCGCACTTCTTTTATCCATGCTTCTACAGCGAGGTTTTGTAGTTTGTATTCATCAAGGTTTTGAGCAATATCTTGGTGTAACTGCTGCTGTAATGCTTGGTAAATATCGAGATAAACACCATCTAAAGATTTTCGCGAGTAGCGGAAAATAATGCACGAACGGAGTATTTTGTCAACTAGCGTAACTATGGCTTGTTGACGTAGTTCAGTTTGGATTGGGGAGTTTTGTATTTGGATTGCCAGTTGCTGTAGTTGTCCATTCATGCTGAATGTTTGTTAGATGTTCTCTATTTATTAATCATTTTTATTTTTGGTTTTTTATACAAATCGTGGTTTACAGAAATTATTTTTTTGAGATTTTGTATAAAGTTTGAAATTCTGGAGTGATTAAGAATCAGAAAGGTTGAAGATAAACAACCTTTTAACTATTAAATTTTGAGGAATAAATTAAATGATTAAACTACAAAAATTCATTCGTCCGTTTATTAGTTTAAGTGTTTTTGGTGGCGTTACATTTGGCAGTTTATTCATGTCGGCAGGAGCATCATATGCTGGGGAAGCTTATGTTGGTGCTTGGCGCAAAGGTTCAGATGCTTATGCTCTGTATCGATACAATAATTGGACAAGTTTTACTACAAAATGGAAAGAACTGAATCAAAAAAACCTCCGTCTTGTAGATATGGAGGTAGAAACAATTGGTAATAAAACCCGTTACCTCGGAGTCTGGCGTAAAGGTTCGGATGGTTACGGACTTTATCGCTTTGATAGCTGGAGTAAATTTACCAATAAATGGAAAGAACTTGCGAAAAAAAATCTGCGTTTAGTAGATATTGAAGTCGAAAAGATTGGTAATAAGACTTTCTACTATGGAGTGTGGCGTAAAGGTTCTGATGCTTATGCACTCTACGGCTATGATAGTTGGAGTAAATTTACCACTAAATGGAAAGAGTTGGCTCAAAAAAATCTGCGTTTAGTAGATATTGAAGTTGAAAAAATTGGTAACAAAACTTTCTACTATGGAGTGTGGCGTAAAGGCTCTGATGCTTATGCACTTTACCGCTACGATACTTGGGGTGAATTTACTAAAAAATGGAAAGAACTTGGTAAAAAAAATCTGCGTCTTGTAGATGTAGAACCAGTAAAAATTGGTAATAAAACCCATTACTTTGGGGTATGGCGTAAAGGTTCCGATGCTCATGCGCTTTATCTATATAAAAATTGGAGCGATTTTACCAACAAATGGAAACAGCTTAATCAAAAGAATTTTCGTCTGACTGACATTGGAATCTTTGAATCAACAAGCTCTGTAACAAGTGGGGGAAGCTCATCTAATTCTGGATCTGGATCTGGTTCTTCTTCTAGTAATTCTTTCCCTACTCTACCAAACTACGTCAAATTAGAATCAGGAACACTTGGCAATCAAAATTACCGAGTTATCGTCGATTTTAGTAGTATTATCGATGGTAAACCTACAATTACATTACCCGCTCAGTTTCTTTCTACATTACCTACCTATGATGGGGAAGTTCTATTTCCTGATAACTTTTGTGGCATGAAAATTATTGCACCATCAAGATTTATATGGTTAGATAAGCAAAACAAAGTTGTCGATCAACATCCATATAACTATGTCCCAGAATCAAGTTCTGTTAATCAGATGTATGGAGATAATTATTATCTAGGGGGGATTCAATTTACTGGTCCTATTGGCGCTTGTAATAAAAATGGTTCAGGAAGCTTTGATTTTCCTTTTCCGCTGACAAAAGAAGGGAAAAACCCTTTACCAAATCTTAAATTAGTTATAGAACTGGTAAGTGATTCGCAAATCAAGTTTCTAAATTATGACATTGATAATAAGCCGCTCAAAGCTGATAAGATTTTTAAGAAAAAATCTTTTGAGAAAATCATCGATACAATTAAGAAACAGTTTGATGATAGCAATAGCAAGAAACGCTTAGAAAATTACGACAAATTCGTTGAGGAGGTTTGCGAAACTTCACCTGAAAAATGTCCATATATCCCCCCACAATCCCCTAAGTAATTCGGGGGAGGTGGCTATTCTAGCTGCCAGGAGATATTTCTAATTATTTCATTGAGCTACAAAAACGTTTGGATATTATTGACTAATTACTAAGTAAGCGGATCGAATTAGATATAAAACCTCACCCTCAATCCCTCTCCTTAATAAGGAGAGGGAAGCGATAGCAGGGTGAGGTTTTATCTTATATTTAATTTAATTACGCCTATCGACTTATCAAGGTGCAATTTCTACCAATTCATCCCCACTTCAGCACTGTTTTGAAAAATCACTGGTAGCCAAGTTGCGTAGGGAAATTCATCTTCCAATGCTTCCAATCTCTCCCGTGCTTCTCGCACTGAGGAATACAAAGAATTACCGCTAGAAAACTTTGTCAGAAAATATTTCAAAAACTCCTGTGCCACTTTATCTGGTACAGGTTCTCGCATTACTATCATTTGGGGAATGTGCAAATCTGCGAGTTGTCGTGCTAAGCCCAAACCATCGCAGGAGTTGAAAATGGCAAGTTGTAAACCATGTCCAATTGCTTTGGTTAATGCGTGCTTTAGCTCTTTAATAGTAAGTGAATCTGTTTGATTGAGTAACATTGTTCCCGTGCTTCCATCTGCTTGAGAACAACTGTGTCCCGAATAACAAAGAATATCCCAGCCTTGTTCATCCCAAAGGAATTTATGTAATTCTTTGCGACTTGGTTCAACCAGAAATACTGTTTGAGCATCGAGTAAATTTTCTAGCACTTGTTTATCAGCTTCTATATCAATTCCACTGCTGTTACCTAAAATTGTTAAGATTCTAATTTTATTTCTTGCAGATGCTGTTTTTTCTTTCCTATTACCAGTAAGTGATAAAGCAACTTCGGCTTGTTGGTAATGCTGCAAAAAATCCCAGAGATGCCAAGGAATCTGTTGCACTTGAATATCTTTTGTTTGAAGAATTAGTGGTACTTCTTCAGTTGGTATGAGTTTTGAACGTAATTCCCGTTCAATTGCACGAAAGGATTGCGAATTAAGCCAATTATTGAGACATTCTTCCAACTGACGAGCATAATAATCTAATTCCTGTTGGGAAAAATTAGTAACTGAATCTTCTTCATCAAAACTAATGCGTCCAAACCATTTCTGAGAACGATAAAGTTGTCGCCATTGCTGATAAAATTGAGGAATCTTAGGTTCTGCTGGCAGTTTTCCTGTAAAAATCATGGGAAGTGGATGGTCATTTTTCCGAATTAAAGCAGTGACGGGAAAACCATTTGTAAAATCACCTTCCCCGATAGTAAGCACAACTAATTTACCCGCTTTAACTGGATTTTGATATGTTTGAGAATCTTTTTTAGCTAATAGTTTAGCAATCTCAGCCATTTCACTACTTTTTTGCCGATAAATTTCAATTTGTTCTTGTTTTCCTTCTAATTCTGCTCGATATTTTGCTTCAATCGCTGTAAGTTGATGTTCGTAACTTTGCTTCAACTGACTATGAATCTTGACTCTATCTACTTCTTGAGGTACGTGAACTTTAACAACAACAAATCCATCTCCTTTATTCTCAATACTCTGAATTTTTAATGGAACATTGTGATTTTTAGTTTGTACATCTTTAAGGGCTGTAGATAAAGCTTCAACATTTAAACCGTTACGAAAAATTAAATCTACGGTATTGATTACAACTTGAAATAGTTTGCTAAATTCTCCGGGTGCAAATTCACCGCTTTGGGGACGACGTTTATCTTCTTGTGTTATTTCTAGTTTGTCCCCAAGATAAACAAAACGACAATTTACTCCATTGAGTTTTGTTGTACCGTCAATATTCCAAGTACCCAAGCCACAAGCACCAGTAAAATCAGCTTGTGTAAAATCGGTTCCTATTGCTTGAACTTTAGTCAAAATTGTTTCTTCTAAATTCGCTAATTGTAAATTAGCTTTAGTTAATTTCGCTTCTGTCAAGTTAGTTTTATTTAAATTAGCTCCTGTTAAATTTGCTTGACTAAGATTTGCATTTTTTAAATTGACATATCTCAAGTCAAAATCAACTAAATAAGCTCCTTCAAGAGAAGCATTTTCGTAAGAATTATTATTGGGATTTTTATTGACTAATAATTCTCTAACCGCAGAATTATCTAATATTGTCTTTTCTAATCTAGCAAGCTCTAGTTTTTCTGCTTGATGCCAAATAGTATGAGTTAAATCGGCTTTGCTAAAATCAGTATTTCTCAGGATAGTTCCAGTAAAATTAGCACTAGTTAAATTAGCACCTCGAAAACTTGTACCACTGATAGCCGCAGTTGCGATCGCAATTCTCCGAATAAAAGTATAATTTTCATCTCCTGCTAAAATACGTCTGCTAATAATCGCGCATAAAAGCATTATTAAAATAGCAATCCCAGCAGAAATAGTAATTCCCAGCCAGCCCTTTTGAGCAATATTAAAAGCAATTTCACTCTTTGCAAACAAAGGAATAGATATTGCAGTTAAAATTGCACTAATCAAGGAGATATTTACCGTTTTAGTGCTAGTAAGAGCAATAATAAAAGAGAGAAATACAGCAATCAGAATAACCGCAGCAATAGTCATCGAAAGATTAGTTGCAATAGAAACAGAAATATTACCAACTACTACTTGATTGAAAGCAACAGAAATAATTCCTGCAACAATACCAAAAACAGCTAATGTTCCCAGAATATGAATAAAAGCATTGGCAAACCCTTTGACAACGGAAATAATTAAAAAGCTTATACATCCAGCTAAAACTATCCCTCCGGCAATCCGAACATTAGAATTACTACTACATAAAAAAGAACAAATGAAAGTAGCAATAGCACCGACGAAAAATCCCAATATTATTAATAATAAAAATGATATAATTACCCAATAATTATTCAATCCTGCTTTCGTATAACTAAAGTCTGTATTAGTAAGGTTTGCTCCTGTAAAATCCACACCTCGAATATCGCAACCCGAAAAATTTGCACCCGTTAAATTTTGTCCCTTAAAGGAGCTACCTTGAAGATTTTTTTTTGAGAAGTTTAAAGGCTGATTTAACTTATGAAACCCAATAACCATAACTTAAACCTGTTTTATACAAATATTAATTTTTTCTATTCCACAAATATAAACTCAATCAGGAAATATGTATTTTTTATTACTAATAACTAACTTTACTAACATTGTTTTTGCTAGCAAGCATACAGCTAAGCAAAGCATAGCACAACAACAACGTACTGATTATCAAGAGCAAGCAGATTAAATTTTATACCAAAAATGCGAGAAAAATGGGATTGAGTGCGGAAGAGACTGCACAAGTACTTATAGCGCTTTTCGCTTGAGTCCAATACAAAGCTGGGAAACCTCACCCCAACCTAGTGTTTTTGATGCATGAGGTAAGCAGTATTGAGAATGATGGAGTTAAGTAGGTTGGCATTGAAAATAGTAATTGGGATAAGGCAATAGGCTGTCTTGCAATAAGGGTAAGGGTTTGAGCGTCAAAAACATTTTGTAATATAGGTTGGTTTATTTGTGCCCACCTACTTACTCCTATTACAAAATTTGCTTGGGTTGATAAGTAATAAATATTAGTTCCTTTTCGCTAGCTGACAAATACAATTCTTCTGTTCATTCGAGGTGTTCTATATCAACTTCAATCAGATTAGATTTCTCTTTAAGGTTATGGTTACTACTACGTTCAAAGCAATTCAAAGTGTCACAGCACTCTACAATAAAAATCGGTTGTGTAAGTCCTAGATTGAAATATCAATTTACTTTAGTAAATGAATAGAAAATTTATATATAAATTTTATTTTTTACAATTTTCTGTTCAAAGGAGATTAATTATCAATAATAATTTTGGTTAAAAGATGACCTATAATATAATAATTAATACTACATTATAGGTTTTTTGAGCAAATCTGCCGCGCATTTTACCCATGTGCTTTACATACACTTTATAGCTTGACAGAGGCTAATCTTTAGCTGTTTTACTAAAACTTGGATGTTAGGCTTTTTAATGATGGTATAGTGATTTCCAGGAATTTGTTTTATCTCTAACAAATTCGTTAAGTCTTTCCAGCCCATTGTAGGGTCTGAATCTTGTGGTTCAATATTATCATTTCCGCGAAACAGAGTAATGGGGTGTTGGTAAACTTGGGGTGAGTAGTTTCGTTCAGCTTGACGATTTAATAGAGCAATTTCAAGTAAACGTTGAATTTCGCCGATTCCCATACTAGAAGGTAAAATGTTAGCTGCCTTAAGTTTATCTAAAACATAGTTCAATTGTTTATCACCTTTGAGTGATTGAAGTTGCTTCACCGATATCCTAATTTTTCTCCCTAGAGAATCTCCCAAGTCATCAGCCAACCAGGCTAATATCACAGCATTATCAACTTTTGCTGGTTTTCGGATATATTGGTGTGGTGCCCAACAATCTATCAATGCAAGAAGAGCGACTTCTTGGTTGGACAAGTATAATTGTTGAGCCATCTCAAATGCCACAATTCCTCCAAAAGACCAGCCTCCTATCAGATATGGTCCCTGGGGTTGAATGGTGCGGATTGCTTCAATATAGTAAGCAGCCATATCTTCAATACTAGTTTTTGGTTTTATTTCCCCATCAATACCTGCACATTGCAAACCGTAAAATGGTTGGTCATGACCCAAATGTTGCCCTAAATCTTTATAGCAAAACACATTGCCCCCAATAGGATGAACGCAAAAGAATGGAGGCTTTATGCCTGACGGTTGAATAGGTATTAAGGAATAATTAGAGGGTTTAAGATTTGTTTTACTAAGTATTTTTGCTATATTCTCAATAGTTGAGTTAGGAAAGAGCGTCGATAAAGATAACTTCTGTCCAAAAGACAATTCTATTTCTAGCATCAAGCGTAGTGCTAATAGAGAATTACCACCGAGGTCAAAAAAATTGTCTATGACACTAATGGGTTGAATACCTAACAAATTTTCCCAAATTTTTGTTAATCGAAATTCCCAACTATTACGGGGAGCTACAAATGAAGCTTTTTGTATTTTTTTATTGCCTTTGGGAATTGGTAGTGCCTTACGATTAATTTTCCCATTTACACCTAATGGGAAAGAATTAAGAGCTATAAACTCCGTCGGAAGCATATAGGCAGGTAAATACTCTTTCAAGTAAGCAAGTAAGCTCTCATGAGATAACTCCGCAGGATTAGTTTGTTTATTTAATACTGGCTCTTGAGCTAAGAGGCGTTCATAAAATAAGTTACTGTTTGTAGGAGTTTTATAGAGAAAAGAATCGTACTCAAATTTAATACGTTCGCCAGTTTGTTTGACTAAATAACCTTGAATGTGATAATCAGGATTTAACCGATCTTCACTTAGCCTCGCGCTACAAATAGCTTCGATTATGTCTCCTTGAGTGACTTCAATTCCTGGATAAAAGACTGGGAAATAAACAGGCAAACAATTGCCAATATAAGAGAGATGATCAATAATTTCATTTTCAACTGTATATAAATTAAGCCACAGCAAAAATCCGTCAATTTTACCACTTTGAGTGATAGTCAGGCGAATTTCTCGGTCGTATTCGGGATTAGAAGCTTGATTAAAATCAATGTCTTCAAAAACATCTATTGTAGAGATAATATTTGATTGAGGAAAATTTTTAAAGGATACCCTGATAGGAATTTTACGACCAAGTTTGTTGAAAATTTGTTGAGCATAATAACCAGATAGCTCGGTAAATTTAGGATGATTGGCTTGCTGTTCAGGAAGATAAACAGTAGCAATATTAGTTACGCATCGCTGGGGAATCATAATGCCATCTTCTTTGAGAAGCTTTCTGGCATTATTAAGGATAGAAACTGCCCCCTCGGAATTGCCGATAGAGCCAATTAGCTCTGATACGCAAATATCTACCTTTTCAGGTAATTCTACTTTTATGGCATCACCATAAATAACTGAGATTGTATTTGACAATCCTAGAGCTTCCACATAATTTTTTGCATATTCATAAGCCTCATGCTGCATCTCAACAGCATAAACTTTCTTTGCACCTGATTCAGCACAGAATTTTGCCCAAACAATATCTTTCCCAGTACCAATATCAACGACCACTTTGTCTTTAACTAATTCTCGAATCGCAACTTCATAACTCTTATTTCTCACATAATCATAGGTCATAGCATAATACATAATCCCATCGTAAACTCGGTAATCTCCAGGTAAAGGCCATAGTTCTATTTCAGTGTTATTTGTCGTCAATATATAAGCAATAAGTCTTTGCGCTCCTGATTTATCTGTATGACACATCACAACGCTTTGTTCTACCAGAGTATGCTGATTCAAAATTGCCTCAATTGCTTCCATTTGGACGCGAAAACCTCGGACTTTTACTTGATTATCAACACGCCCAAGTATTTCAATGTTACCGTCTGCTAAAACACGAGCTAAATCGCCAGTTTTGTATAGCTTAGAGGTTGGTTCATCACTAAAAGGATTGGAGATGAAGCGTTCATTAGTTAAATCCGGAAGATTAAGGTAGCCTCTGGCTAAACCCGATCCACCAATATATAGTTCCCCTGTCATTCCCTTAAGAACGGGCTGTTTATTTTCATCTAACAAGTAAACCTGAGTATTAGCAATTGGGCGACCAATTGGTACAGATTTTACATCAGATAAATCTGTACCTAAATTTGGCTCATAAATAGTAGATGTAACAGTCGTTTCCGTAATTCCATAAGCATTAAGCCAACGAACATGATTACCTACTATTTTCTGCCAAGTTATTAATCTATCAACCAAAACTTTCTCATTACCAACCACAACCAAACGCAGTGTGGAGAGTAATTGTAGCTGTGGAGTGGAAAGAGCAGATACCCACTCATGCCAGTAAGAAGCTGGAAGATTTAGAACAGTCAGCTTTTCGTTATAAATTAGCTCTTGAAATTCACTAATACTTGGGGGGAAAGAGCCAGAACACAAAACAACAGTTGCTCCACTTAACCAAGTAGGAAATAACTCTTCTCCTGCAACATCAAAGTTAATGGAAGCAAACTGTAAAACTTTATCTGTTACTTGTAAATTGTAATGCTTGGCAATTGATACACTGTGGCGAACAAAAGCTTGATGTTCAACTAAAACTCCTTTTGGCTTACCCGTAGAACCTGAAGTGTACATTACATAAGCCAAGTTGTTAGGTAGTGCAGAAATATCAGGGTTGTCTTTACTATGTTGGGCAATATCTTCCCAATCTGTATCTAAATATACTACCTTTCCTTTGTGCTGAGGAAGAATTTTTTGAGAACGTTGTTGAGTCAGCAATACTGCTGGTTGAGCATCTTCTAGCATTGAACTCAAGAGCTTTTGGGGATAACTCGCGTCTAGAGGTAAGTATGCACCACCTGCTTTAAGAATACCTAGAAGCCCAATAACCATGTCTAAAGAACGTTCTACACAAATTCCTACCAGAGTATCTGCCCCAACTCCTAAACTCTGTAGATAATGGGCGATTTTATTGGCTCGGTAATTTAATTCTTGATAACTGAGCGTTTTCCCTTCAAAAATTACAGCGATGTTGTTAGGAGTCTCTTCTACTTGTAACTCAAACAACTGATGAATACATCTATTTATAAACATGATTATTTACCTCAAAAATGTTAAATACTAAAAAATTGAAATAAAAACACGGATACTGGCGGCGCTTGCCACCCGCGATGAAATAAACACGAAAAATTCCATCTTTTCCCCTTTTTCCTTTAAACTTTCCTCCGTGTTTACTTTAAAATCTTAAAATTATTGCATCCAAATCTCTAAGTAAGTCGGCTCAAAAAAAACATAACTATATTTAGTTTTGTAAATAAGCTTGAATTTCAGCTAAACACATATCTTGCACCATTCTCAACAAGCACAAAGAAACCGGGTTTCTCCGAACTTAAAGC
>JBCBPQ010000040.1:0-40012 GCA_039820645.1 Cyanobacteria bacterium J06633_8
AACTAACAACTAACAACTAACGACTAACAACTAACAACTAACTCACTTCCCTACAAGCTCGATACAAATCTTTCCAATCATCTCTTTCTTTGACAACAGTTTCTAAATATTCTTTCCACACTACTTTATCCTGAACTGGATCTTTAATAACTGCTCCAATTATTCCCGAAGCGACATCTGAAGCACTCAAATTACCGTCGCCGAAATGGGCTGCTAATGCCATTCCACTATTAACCACCGATATTGCTTCAGCGGTACTCAAAGTACTTGTGGGAGATTTAATTTTAGTTTTCCCGTCTTCAGTAATTCCGCTTCTTAATTCCCGAAATACCGTCACAATACGTCTTATTTCTTCTAAAGCTGGAGGCTCTGCTGGTAATTCTAATGCTTTCCCTAAACTTTCTACCCGCTTTTGCACAATTTTGATTTCTTCTTCTACTGTTTTTGGTAATGGTAAAACTACTGTATTAAAACGCCTTTTCAAAGCGCTGGATAAATCGTTTACTCCTTTATCTCTATCGTTAGCAGTTGCTATAACGCTAAAACCTTTATTTGCTTGAACTTCTTCCCCTAATTCGGGAATTGGCAGTGTTTTCTCGGAAAGAATAGTAATTAATGTATCTTGTACATCTGCTGGAATTCGGGTTAATTCTTCTACTCTTGCTACCTTGCCATCTTCCATTGCTCGCATTAATGGGCTTGCTACTAATGCTCCCATAGAAGGACCATCAGCCAGTAATTTTGCGTAATTCCAACCGTAGCGAATTGCTTCCTCACTGGTGCCCGCAGTACCTTGAATTAATAACTTAGAATCTCCAGAAATCGCAGCAGCTAAATGTTCGGAAACCCATGATTTTGCAGTACCGGGAACCCCAATTAACAACAATGCTCTATCAGTTGTCAAAGTCGCGATCGCAATCTCTATAACTCTGCTATCTCCAATATACTTAGGAGAAACTTCAAAACCGCTATCGAGCTTGCCACCCATCAAATAAGTCATTACAGCCCAAGGTGATAATTTCCAATTTGGGGGACGTTGACGCTTATCAACTTTGCCTAATTCTTCCAATTCTTGGGCAAACTGATGTTCGGCATGTTCCCGGAGCAAACTTGTATTTTTACTAACTTCTTCTTTCTTCTTCTGCGCCTCTGTAGTTTTATTTTTTTCAGCCATATTTCTCCTCCTTCCTATAGAAATTTTTGATATTGCCGTAATCGCTATTAGATATTTACTATATTCTCTTGTGCTACGGTCATTCTTGCCCGTTTTAAGTATAAAATTTAAACATAAATATTTAATTAATTCGTTTTTTAACCGAAATTCTGGAGACGTAATATATTACGTCTCTACATTATTCCTAAATTAATAATGCTTGTCTCATCTCATATCTAAACTGCAATTTGGTTAAAAATCTATCAATTGCATCAATTAGAGTTTGATGAATATTTTCAGATGCTTCAAAATTTAAATCATTAACAGCTTGACTATAAACTGAAGGTGATATTTTTGAGGAGAAAGTTGCTAAACTGGAACTCAACTGCCAATTATTAACTTTATAATTGCTTTCAATGCAGCTTTTAATACTTGATATCGCAGTTTTACTAATTTGCTCATCCCAGATATATGGAGTGTGAATCAATAATGGAAAAGCTGGATTAGCGGAGCTAAAAATATTATGAGGATGCTGCTGCAAAACCTTTAAAATAAAACTTTGAATTTGAGATTCAGAGATTACTTGAAATAAATTGTTAATCGAGCCGTCACTGTTAGTCAAATTTTTAGATAATTTCCGAGAGACTTTGAGTAAAGCTTCAGCCCATACAGTATCTTTACTTCTAATCGCAGCTGTTGTCCAAGCTTCTAAAAATACTTTTTCCCATTTACTATTTTCGATAATTTTTATTAACTCGTCGGGAGTCATTTGCCAATCATTGCTCCATATACTTGGCGGTACACAACTAAGCATTTGTAATAGTAAACTTGCTTTTTCTCCTAAAGAAGGTATATATTTTGATTCATCGATACCATCTTGAGTCATTTCCAAAGAACATTTTTTTGGTAATATCACCTTTATTTCGTTTCTATCCAAACTTAATAAAGGACGGACTCTTTCTATCATTCTATTTACAAGCTTTGATTCTGGGATTTGTGCAAGCAATCGCGCTGCCACATCTCGCACTAGTTTACTTCTATCTTCAAGAGCATCTTCTAAAAAAATCTCATCGTCAACGCTCAAACCAATTTCCAATACTTCTAGTAAACTTGCTCTTTCTTGCGCTCTTTCCTTAGTCCAAATACTTTGCAACTGTAATCGCCCTATTTCTGCTTCCGATTGACGCAATTCATGCAATAAACTTTTTCTAGCTTCCAAACTACCATTTTTCCAAATTTTATCTGTATCTTCACTACTTACATAATTCCATTCTGGATTTTGCCCTGCCAACCATATTCCCCGTTTACCTAGAACTGGTAAAATATATTTTCGTAAATGATTCTCTCTATTTCCTAAACTTAATAATTCTGGTAAATATTTAGGAGAAACAACTTTTTTGCTATCTGCCAATAATTTCAACCACTCCGGCAAAATTGCGCTGTATTCTCCACTTAACATTATTCCTAAATGTTGTTCTGAAGTATGACTGCAATATGGTAAATCATCTAAATCGCAAGTTTCTATGGTTTTTTGACTATCAATCGCAGTGGATTTACCAGCTTTTTGATAAAAATAAATTGTCCCAGCCGCACTAAGCAAACAACCTTCCTTATCCTTAGTATCGAGATGATTTAAAACTTCACCCAACTGATTATCTTGTGTCGGAATTTTTAATTCCAATCTTTGAGTACCAACAACCGCCGTTTTTACTAAATCTTGCCAAATTTTCATTTATAAAAGTTGAGTTTAATTTGTTAAATTATTCGTTCCTCGTTCCAAGACTCTGGCTTGGAATGCCTTTCAAGAGGCTCTACCTCGATTATCTGGGAGGCAGAGCCGGAATGTATATCATTACCATGCAGAGCATGGTAACGAGAAAAGTACAATGCCCGATGCCCAATGCCCAATTCCCCATTAACAATTAACAAACCGATTATCTACCCATACACTTAAAGGTAAAAAGCATTCCCCATCCCATTCGCCAAATATATCTAGTGGATACCCACCACTGAGTGCTAATAACTGCCAATTATTTTTAAATCTTGATTTCAAAGGCAGCAATCGCTTGTGTTCATCGCGTACAAACCAGTTATGATTTTGTTTTATTGGAATTACTCCCCGCGTTGGGGCAGGAAATTGTTCTATCCAAGGATTACAAGCAAGGGCTTGAGAATATTGCTGTATCATATTTGAGATATTACTATACCCCGGCATTGCATCCATTTGAGTTACTTCCTCTTGGCGAGTTTTGACGATGGCTCTTAAAGGATAAGCACTATCGAAAAATACTAATTCAGCATTTATGCAACTTCCGGGTACAAGACTAGTATCTAATGGCTGACTACCGTGAGCAAAGTTAAGAATTAATGCTTTTTGTTGCGTTGCTTTACCCCAAAGCCAAGTACGCTGTATTTTTAAACGGTCTTCTGCTGCTAAACTTTGACCTAAAATTAGCCATAAATCTTTTACACCTTCCCGCGTCGATAATTCTTGTTGATTCTGGGAAAAACCAATTTGAGTACGAATATCGGTTTGTACCGGAATAGTTAAAGTTTCTAAGCCCTTGAAAGCTGCAATTAAAAGATATACCCTTCCTAATTGCGAAAGTAATCTTTCTTGCCATCCCGCACCAGAATGAGAAATACTCCCCATTTCCTTTACCAAACGAGCCACCCCTGGAGCTTGTGCGTCTACTAACCGCGCTGCTGCTTCATCCCAAAAGCTATAGGGTTTCTCCTGGGCTGCCGCTAAACCGTTACTTATCAAATCCCGCAGCCATACTTCTAAATCCTGCATCCCCGCAGTCACTTTACTTAAACGCTTCTCTGCACGTTTGGCTTGCCCTTGGGAGTTTGTTTCTCGATTCACTTTTTCTTCTTTTTTAGTTTTTCTTGTATTGCGGGCTTTCAGCCAATCATCAACCCACTCCGGAGGTGAATTTTGAGTAAATAATTGTTTTTCGTTTGCCAGTAAAAGAAACAAAGCGATACCGTGTTTACACGGGAACTTACGACTGGGGCAACTACATTTAAAAGCAGGTTCAGTTAAATCAATTTGAGTCCGATAAGGATTTTTACCGCTTCCTTGACAATTACCCCAAGCAGCTTTTTCATTGCAACCTAATGATGACCACTTACGAGAAGTCGCTAAAGCTCTACCATTCTTAGCAGAACTTGCATCTGGTGCTAAAGCCAAAATTTGTTCCTGCGTCCAAGTTGCAGACATTAAAAAAATCGCGATTAAAAGAAATTAGAATGGAATATAAATTCCAACCAATTGTACTTGACATTTTCGCTCTTACAAATTCTCAGTTTTTATATACCGCGATATTTCTTTACGCAAGGGGTTAGTAACTATAACAGGCATTGCTTTCAATTAAATATGATGCTTCGCTCCCGCAACAACATTTCTTTCTTGATAAAAACGGCAACCATCGCAGGGACCACTCGGATTAACGGCACATCTTATATAACCGGAACGAGCATTATACTCACAGCTAATATCACCAACAAGATAACCAACTCCTTCCAAATAGTACCTATCTTGATTATCTACTTGATGATGGTGATTTTCGCTTCTTGAGTGTCTGGGAAAACTTGTAACCGCAGCCCGTCGCAGCAGCGTGCGGGTTCTAGCCTTATTTTTACGCATTAAGCATAGGGAAAATACAGACGGTAAGAAACCAATGGCAATTACCAGCAGTGTCTTCAACACGTTATTTTTCACCTCCGAATCAGTGAATTAGACGTAAACATTGAGTCTTGAGTTTCCGCAAGGGGATAAACTACCCTGGAGCAATTATTTAAGAATTACCACACTTCACTTAAAACAGGATAGCTTTAATTACTAGGTAGCATAAATTTTGCTTCAATTTTTCTAATATTTGCCGTATAAATTATGATTTTGCTTGAATATGCAGCTTTTACCTAAACCATTTACCTAAAACAAAAATATTCAGTAAGGTAGAACTTATATACTATTACTTACAATTAAAATGTATATTAAATTTGGAATGTTTTTCAA
Source organism: Cyanobacteria bacterium J06633_8 (assembly GCA_039820645.1). Taxonomy (GTDB): domain Bacteria; phylum Cyanobacteriota; class Cyanobacteriia; order Cyanobacteriales; family Nostocaceae; genus Rivularia. The sequence continues at coordinate 5,178 of JBCBPQ010000040.1, forward strand.
GTGTGTCTAAATGCGTTTCTGCTAGCTCTCCAATGTTCCAAATCCCTTATTGAAACTGATTTAGTAGTGACGTTAATACTATCCCCACGCCAATCAATTTCAGGATCTGTTGTAAAAACACCGCACTCCAATTCTCCTACCTGAATATTCCAATATTGACCAAACCTGTTTTTTAAAGTAATCACCTGCTCAAAAACTTTATTTCGATGCTTGTTTCTTCTTTTCCTTTCCGTTGCTCCCGATGCTGTCGTGTCAATAAATTTAGTCTCGATCAGAAATAGCCTTCTATCCGAAGTTAAGTAAACAAAATCGCACTTACCCAAATCGGTATAATCAGCAATGGGAGACTTTTCAAATAATAACAATTCCGAACAGCTAGGGAAAAATTTTTTAATATTTAAATACAAATAAGATTGTAATAGGAGTTCCTTATCGTAAGGAAAGCCAATCACACCCTCGAAAAATCTTTTTATGTCTTCTGGACTTTGAGGTTGAATCCTTTTGCAGTATGAAACAAACTGATCCAAACCTTCAAGCGTCATTAAATTTTTACTCCTCACCCTGCTTGCCGCTATAAAGTTCATGGCATCAAAAGATACCACGATTAAAATTCATATATCATCAGCAAAAGCAACCAAAAAGCCGATGAATGCCTTGTAATGCTAAGGTAATTTACTGTTGACGATTTGATAAAGAAAAAGTAAAAACGTTTAGTGTATTAGTAACATATAAAACATTAGTGCGGAGTAAAAAGTGATGTTGAGACAAAGATTGTTAGTTAACTTAAATATGTAGGTAGAATTCCCTAGCGCCAATTCTATCCAACTTTGGCTCTTCCTTGCTTTTAAGGGACATCCAAAAATTAAATTACGGGGAAACTGGATCTAATACAACTATCAGATTTCTTCTCCCCCTGCTCCCCCTGCTCCCCCTGCTCCCCCTGCTCACAAAACTAATTGATTCTTTTTTAAATTGGAAGTCCCTAAGTTGTCGCACTTAAAGGTTGAATTCGGGCATTAAATCTACCATTATGCAAAGCCATAATTGCACTTCTAGAATCTTGTACCCAGTATTGTCTGCCAAAACGAACTAATTGACGAGAATTTTCAGCTTGAATAATTCCGATAACGGGTATTCTTCCTTTTTCTTTGTCACCTGATTTTTCTTTTAAATCTTTTAAAACTGTTCTTAAACGATGATGTTCCTCAATAGTAGTTGCTTGTTGAGGAGTCATTTCTATAACTATTAATTGTATATTTTCAACTGGTTCAGCATCGTCAACTATTAATTGAGATTGGTCATCTTTCTTATCAACTTTTCCCCAAATAATAAGCTTCGCATCTACGAGCAAAATTTCATTAATTCGGTCGTAAGTCTTGGGAAAAACTACAGCTTCCCCTGCTGTAGTCAAATCTTCTATCTGCAAGATTGCCATTGGATCGCCTTTTTTAGTTATCACCTTTTTCACATTATTAAGCATGACAACCACACAAACTTTTGCTTCCTCTCGCTGGTTTTTCAACTGCGTCATATTTATCGGAGAGAGAATTTGCATCGATTTACCTATCGACTTGAGGGGATGATCCGACACATAAAAACCTAAAAGTTCTTTCTCCATTCGCAGCTTTTCTTGAGGAAGAAAATCAGGAACTTCCTTTGCTTTCGGAGGACTTAATATCGCATTTCCCGACATATTGTTAGTATTTGTCCCCACACTCCAAGCACCACCTAATAAATCAAATAAATTACCTTGTCCGCTTGCTCTGTCTCTAGCGCGAGACTGTGCCCAATCGTATACAAACTCCAAATCTTCAATTAGCTGATTGCGGTTATCATTTATTTTGTCAAAAGCTCCGCAATGTATTAACGACTGTAAAGTTCGACGATTTACCGTACCCAAATCAACGCGATCGCAAAAATCAGCAAGAGATTTAAATTCTCCTTCTTCTCTCGCTTCTAAAATACAGTTTATCGCGCTATCTCCCACATTACGTATTGCTGACAATCCAAATAAAATATTCCCGAACGAAGGAGTAAAATCAATTTCAGAAGAATTAATATCGGGTGATTCTATTTGAATTTTCATATTCATACAGGTTGCAATATATTTTTGCACCTTATCCTTATCACCACTGTTAGCTGTCAACAGTGCTGCCATGTACTCTAAAGGATAATTAGCTTTCAGATAAGCAGTTTGATAAGTTACATATCCGTAGGCTGTTGAGTGAGACTTATTAAAACAGTTAGAAGCAATCAAACCATTCTTAATTACAAAATTATGGTCGCCCTTTAGCCCAATATCATATACATTCTCAGTTTTTAGCGCTTTTCGAGATATGATTTTGACCATAACTTCTACCCCAGCAAATCAGCATTCGTTAGTTTAATCCATATAGTTTGATTTACCGCAAAATATTTTTACAAAAATTGACAGAACAGTACCATGACACTCAACAGTTACTAGTAATCAATGCCCAATGCCCAATGCCCAATGCCCAATGCCCAATTACCAATTACCAATTACCAATTACCAATGTCCAATTCCCAATTTTCAACAAGATGTACTAAAATCAAACATTTGAGTGAGTTAGTAAATAGGGAGCAGTAATGCATGGCATCCATAAGCGAATTGCATAAACAGTTAGTAAAAAAAGAACGCTCTGCAACGGAAATTGCCCAAGAAGCTTTGAATCGCATTGAAAAATTGGAACCGCAAGTTCACAGTTTCTTGCATGTAACCCAAGAAAAAGCCTTGGAACAAGCGCGAAAAGTGGATGCCAAAATTGCCGCCGGGGAAGAAATTGGTTTACTTGCAGGAATTCCCATCGGCATTAAAGACAATATGTGTACCAAGGGAATCCGTACTACTTGCGCCTCGAAATTTCTGGAAAATTTTATACCACCTTACGAATCAACAGTAACGCAAAAACTCATCGATGCTGGCGCTGTGATGGTGGGTAAAACTAACTTAGATGAATTTGCTATGGGCAGTTCCTGCGAAAATTCTGCCTATGAAATTACAGCTAACCCTTGGGATTTATCCAGGGTTCCTGGCGGCTCCTCTGGCGGCTCTGCGGCGGCTGTAGCGGCTCAAGAATGTACTGTTTCTTTAGGTTCGGATACTGGGGGTTCGATTCGTCTACCCGCATCTTTTTGTGGTGTAGTGGGAATGAAGCCAACTTATGGTTTAGTTTCCCGTTACGGTTTAGTCGCATTTGCTTCGTCTTTAGATCAAATCGGACCTTTTTCCCGTTCGGTAAAAGATGCAGCTATACTCTTACAGCAGATTGCAGGATACGATCCCAAGGATTCAACTAGTTTAAAAGTTTCCATACCTAACTACACCGAAAGTTTAAAACCAGATTTGAAACCTAGAGGTAAGCTGCGAATCGGTATTATTAAGGAAACATTTGGCGAAGGTTTAGACTCGCAAGTAGAACAGGCACTCACCAATGCTATAAATGTTTTACAAGCATTGGGCGCGGAAATTCACGTTATTTCTTGTCCTCGTTTCCGCTATGGTTTACCGAGTTACTATATAATCGCTCCATCTGAAGCATCCGCAAACCTGGCTCGTTACGATGGAGTTAAATATGGTTATCGCGCTGAAGATGCAGATAATCTTTTATCCATGTATACTCGCACCCGCTCTAAAGGTTTCGGTGCAGAAGTAAAACGCCGTATTATGATTGGTACTTATACTTTAAGTGCGGGTTATTATGATGCTTATTATCTCAAAGCTCAAAAAGTTCGTACATTAATTAAACAAGACTTTGAAAATGCTTTTAAGCAAGTAGATGTATTAGCTTGTCCTACCGCACCAATAGCTGCATTTAAAGCAGGGGAAAAAACGTCAGATCCCCTTAATATGTACTTAAGCGACTTAATGACAATTCCCGTAAACTTAGCAGGTTTACCAGGAATCAGTGTTCCCTGTGGTTTTAACGACGAAGGAATACCAATCGGACTGCAATTAATTGGTAAAGTACTTCGAGAAGATCAGCTATTTCAAGTAGCCTACGCATACGAACAAGCTACAGAATGGCATTTGAAAACACCAGCTTTAATCAGTGAACAGTGAACAGTTAACAGTCAACAGTGAGCAGTTCGGAGTTATTATCCTTTGAACTTTAAACTTTAACCTTTGGGAGTAATGGATAAGGAGTGAGGAGTTAATTATTCTCCCCATCTCCTATCTCTCCATCCCTACTCCCCTTCGGATGTATAGGTAACAGTTTTTGGCATATCTGGAGGACCTAAAGGGACGGGTTTATTTTCGTTTACAGAAACAATTACCGCACCGGGATTACCAGAACGTATTTCTAACTTTTCTTTGGCATTAAAACTCTTCTTATCTCCTTTCTTTAATGTTCCCTGAAATACTTGCTTGCCGTCGCTTTTTACTCTTACCCAAGATTCATCTTTTACGTCCAAACTAACTTTTACACCTTCAACTGTTTTTGGCTTTGGTGTTGGCGTTGGTGTTGCCTTTGGTTTGGATGCTGCTGGTGAAGATGAAGCTTTGGGTTGCGGCTGAGCTTTTGGTTGCGAAACATTCGATGAAAACTGACTTTGACTAACAGTTTGCTCTTCTGTCTTAGGACTTAGTACATAAAATAACCCTAAAGAAGCACCAATTATTAACAAAATATAGGGTACTGCTAAAGGTACATATATATTTGCTTTATTGTTTAAATTATTGTTGTCCTGGGGTATTGGTGGAGGACAAGCAATAGCCCCAAATTCTTGACCTAAAGCTGCACCATCAATTCCCAAAGCATCTCCATAACGACGGATGAATCCTTGAATATAAACTGGTTCGGGTAACTCCTCAAATCTTCCTTGTTCTAAAGCATTTAAAAAGGTCGGTCGGACAAGTATTTTAGCTGCTATTTGTTCTATATGTATCCCTTTTTCTTCTCGTACTTGCCGTAATTTATCAGTTATATCCTTAAGTTTCTCCCCTTGTTGTTCGTTTAACAGGTTCACTGTCGTCTCCCAGTAATCTTTAATGTCTTATATTCAATAGAGAAATCACTTAAAAAGGTGTATAGAGTACAACTTTTTAGCCCAAGTTATCAAAAATTATTTTCCAATAATACATTTTTATGACGATGGTTTTTACATGCAAATACACCGCGTTCAAAACCATTTATAAAGCTAGCTAAGGTTACATTGAAATTTTGAATTTGCTGCAATGCCGTTATTAAAATATAAATAGCTTTCCTTTGCAAAATATAATGCATTACATTAGCAATATTCATCTCTAGATCAATCTAATGGCAGATGTCAATACATGTATCATTACACGAATACTTGTGTTGACTATCAGCTTGATAAAATTACATACTCTCTTAATATTTATACATAAATATATGATTCGACTATAGGAGTGACAATGCAAACAAGGTTGTAATCTGCTCCCGTCTTGTCATCTCTCCTAGGTAATAGTTACATGTAATATAAAACAATTTGATGAAAGAAACAATTATAATTACGATTTGATCTAATTGCTTAGTATAAATTAATAATCAATCATTTTGACAAATAAATTTGATTGTTATTCAGTAGGTTTATAGAGATAAATTATACATAAACTTAGCAAAAATAAGACATATACAGATTTTATCAAATAGTTCCAGTCGTAATCGTTGTGTAGAAATTGGGAACAAAAAAATACTTATAAAATCTGAATTACTAATTATGGACGCTAGGAAAAAGCCTCTGCTCTAGAAGCAATTATTTTTTTTTAAAAAAGTATATAGGGTAAATACGCAACAATCCGGAAATGTCAAGAAAATTTAGAAGAAATTACACAGGTAAATTTACCCTTTAGCTTAAGTACTCTTCATTCACTCCTATAATTATGGTTATGACATCCATGTATTCTTTATCAGTTCCTGGACAGCCCGCGATTGAAATTTCTCAAGATGAATTGCGATCGCTATTGGGTGAAATTGAGGCAGAGCTACACAATAGCAAAGTTTATCGTCGTGCGGTAGCAACCGTACAAAAGTTACTGGGTTCTTCATCCGAACAAGCAAAGCTGTTATTTAAAGCAGTTGGAAGAGAAGCGATTGGTGTAGCGTTTCGTCAGCTTTCCTTGCATAGCCAGGCAGCTGTAGATACAACCCCAGAAATTGAGCAGAAGGTTCAACAGAATATAGAAGCACAATCTGCTCAATCAAGTGGCGACTTATCTAACTGTCTAACAACTGTGCAAGCTCCAGCAAACAACCTTGTACCAGAAGAAAAAAAATCGAAAGAAACTGCGATTGTTGTTTCAGAAACTTCTCAAGTGAATCCTCAAGAGAATTCTAAAAACAGCAATCCTTTAAAATGGCTGAAATCTGGAAAACCTTCTAAAGCAGAACTTGCGAAACAAGCAAGAATTGAACAGCGTTTAGAAAAGTTTAGTGAAATCGGACAACAGTTAAAGCAAGGTAGAGAATCCCGAGGGCTTTGTCTGAGGGACTTGCAAATGTATACTCATATCCCCATACATCAGATGGAAGCGGTAGAAAGAGGGGACATGGAATCCTTGCCCGCAGAAGTTTACGTTCGCGGTTTTATTCGCGTCATGGGTAATGCTTTAGGATTTAACGGTACTTCTTTGGCTGCATCTTTACCATCATCGGGTACTCAAGAATCATTGGTTCCTGCATTATTTCAATCCGATAATAAAACTCCGAAATTAGGACTAGATATCACCCCAATGCATTTGTATGTAGGTTATACCGCACTTGTAGCAGGTGCAGTTGGAGGATTATCTCTAGTATCTCAACAAACAAATGCCGAGAAACCAGCAAACACAGATGAAGTAACTCCTGCTTCACAAGTTTCCCAATCCTTCAAGCATCAAGAAACCGGTACAAAACCAGGTATCAAGTCTAGTGATGCCCGAATCATCATCGGTTCTGATATTGCTCCACCAGAAGCACTTTAATGGTTGGAAGTTGATGATAATTAATCAAATAGTCGAAAAATGATTGCGTGTGACGATAAATTACCGGGCACGCAGTCTAAATACACTAGTATCGCTTGGCGTAAGTAAGGTACCCATTTAAAATCTAATCATGAGCGTCAATTTAAGTTTAAAAATGGGTGCGCTATTTAAGCCGTGTTGTACTAGTAACTTGCTTATTATTACTCGATCTTAATTAATCTAAAAAATATAGGACTTACCAGAAGGCGCTGTTTTGTAAGGGATTAGTACTTCTGATTGACTTCTCTGCCGCTTGAAAGACGGCAGATTCTAAGCGGTTGTCGCTACACGGTTTATAAACCCGTTGCGCGACGCTTGCTTACGATATTTCTTTCTCAAATTTTTGAAAACATCATACCGTTTCGGGTCAGTCAAAGCCCGGTTTTTTATGATTTCGTATGGGTTTTTTGCCCTTTTAGGCATAGAAAACAATTGGTCAGCTACTTTCCTTAAAATGTTAGCTGCTGCATTGATGTCAGCATGGATGTGTTGACCATTTTTAGTTCTATATACGTCGCGATTTATTCTTTTGCCTGACGGCTTCCATTCCGTGGGTTTTGCACCGTACTCTGGTAAGTCATCATTGTCAATAAAAGATGCTTTTGACGTATATTCTTCACTGGTCACAAATAGTTTTATGCCATATTCAGGACACAACTCTTGAAACCTTTTAATTAACCAATACGAAATTCATAAAAAATCTCAGGTTGTCATGCATCTTGAGAACTATAATCGCGATTGTTTGTAGCTGGTTTTACTGAAATATAACTGTCACAAGTTGTCAATCTTTTACAGAGCAGTCAAATTAAAACCAAATTATCTCGATGTACGACAGTTTCCACACCTTGATAACCTAAAACTTCTTGTATTTCACTCGAACGTCTGCCGCGTATTTTTTCAAGTTCGCTGCTACTGTAATTAACCAACCCTCGCGCAATTTCTTTACCATCGCCTTCGCATAACTCTACGGCTTCGTCTTGTTGAAATTCTCCTTCTATCGATGTAATTCCCGCAGGTAACAAGGATTTTCCTCCACTAGAAATTGCTACTACCGCACCAGCATCTAAATATAATTTACCTTCGGGAACTAAGCCATATGCTATCCAGCGCTTGCGGGCTGAAGTTGGTTCCGGTTGCGGTTCAAACTGCGTACCGATTGCTTCTCCTTGTATTATTTTTTGAATATTATCCGGTTGTTTGCCTTCTGTAATTACCGTTCTAACCCCAGCAGCAGTGGCAATTCTGGCAGCAGAAATTTTTGTTGCCATGCCGCCAGTACCCCATTGCGAGCCTGAAGAACCTGTTTCTACTTCCAAGTTAGTCAATTCTTCAATGTTGCTTACCAAACTTATAGGTTTAGCATCGGGTACTGTTCTTGGATCGGCTGAATATAGTTTATCTACATCTGTAAGTAAAAATAACCAATCTGCATGTACTAAACTGGCTACTAAAGCTGAAAGAGTATCGTTATCGCCGAATTTTAATTCTTCTACCGCTACAGTATCGTTTTCATTGACTACTGGAATAACGTTTAACTTCAATAATTCCTGAAAAGTATTGTAAACGTTAAGATAACCGCTGCGCTGTACCAAATCGCTACGGGTAAGCAAAACTTGAGCTATAGGTTGCTGCAAACTAGTAAATAAATCATCATAAACCCGCATTAAACGCCCTTGCCCAACCGCTGCCACTGCTTGCTTTATACTAATTGCTTTGGGACGTTCGCTTAAATCCAGTCTGGCACAGCCTACACCCACAGCACCAGAGGAAACCAAAATAACTTTATGATTATTCCTTCTTAAACTACAAAGAGTTTCAGCCAAACTCGCAATTGTAGAAAGTGCTAATTGTCCGGTTTCGGGACGAGTTAAGCTAGAAGTGCCAATTTTAACAACAATTATTTGATTCATTTTTATTAGTTATTGTCAAAAAATTTTTGTCTCTCTTCAGCAATACCGTATTACCTACACAAGCACAAGCTTTCTTCAAAGAGTAATAATGAAGGTATAAGAAAATACTTTCAATCTTAAATAATTGGACTTATCTTAAATATAAATACTAACCATAAGTAGATATGCTCCAAGATTTTTCCGGTCAAAATCTCAGCAATCGTTCTTTCCGAGATCAAAACTTAACTAATGCAAATTTTAGCAATGCTGATATTAGAGGAGCAAATTTTAGTAATGCTATTTTAAAAAATGCAAATTTTAGTGGCGTTATTGGAGGACTAACAAAAAGCTGGCTAATTGCGTTAATTTTAGTATCACACAGTTTAACAATTTTATCTACGCTTTCTTCTATTAGTGTTATAAGTGTTATCAGATTTTCGATTAGTAACGTTTTTTTTGAGAACAATCTTATATTGATAACTATATGCATGGCTTTATTTTTTGCATCAATAGTTATTGCAGCTAAACAAAATTTTTTAAAATCGATAGTTCTAATCACAGTAATTATTATAGCCAGTTGTGGCATAACATTTGCAATCAGCAATAGTATTTTAATTGAATTCCAAACAAAAATAGTTTTTCTTGTAACAGTAGTAGGTTCTTGTTTAACTATAAGTTCAATATCAATTATTAATATTGCGTTTTCTATAACTGCAATTAAAACCCTCAGTCAAAGGTATTATCCTATTGTTATTTTTTCTGGTTTGATTGCAGGTTTTTTGGGAACAATATTTAGAATTTTACTTCGAGGTGGAAATAAAGTAACCTTAACAGATTTAATGGGAAATCCAGTTTGGAATTGGGCTTGGATAGATATAATTTGGGGTTCTATATGGTCTTGGACTGTTACTATAATTGGAGTTTATATTGGTTTACTATCTTTTAGAGGACATAAGGAATTAACTTTAATTAGAAAAGCTGCTATTGCTTTCTCAACTATAGGCTCTACAACTTTTTATAAAGCTAATTTGCAAAACGCAAATTTTGAAAAAGCTATCCTCAAAAATACAGATATTCGTTCTGCTGATTTGAAAGGAACTTGGTGGTATCAAGCGAAATACTTACATATAGCTCGTGTAAGCAATAGTTATTTAGAGTATCCTGTAGTTAGACAATTAGTAACTTCCGGATGCGGAGAAAATAGAAATTTTGACCGATTGAATTTAAAAGGTATTAATGTCAAGCACGCCAATTTAAATAATTCTAGCTTTATTGCAACAGACTTAAGTGAAGCTAATTTACAAGCTGCGGAATTATCCAATTCATTATTAATTCAAACACAGTTAGATAAAGCTGATTTTACAAATGCAGCCCTCACCGGTGCTGTTATTCAAGATTGGAATATTACGGTTAATACTAAATTTGATAAAGTCAGGTGCGAGTATGTTTTTATGCGAGTTCCTACCTTAGATAACCCAGATCCATTACGGAAACCAGATAATAAAGATGAAATATTTGCAGCGGGAGAATTTGGAGATTTTATTAAACCAATCGTTGACACTTTAGACCTTTATCACAACCAAAATGTAGACCCCCGTGCCATTGCAATTTCATTTAAACAGTTAGCTGAAAATCATCCAAAGGCGCGTTTACAAATTGTAGGAATGGAAGTAAAAGGTCAGAATAAATTCTTACTTCGTGCAAAAACTGACAATAATGTTGATAAATCATCTCTTAGTGCCGATTATTTTAAAATTTATAATCAGATAAAAGCATTAGCAAACCAAGAATTAAAAACATTGATAGCTGAAAAAGATAGCAGAATTCGTAGCTTAGAAACTATGGTAAAAACTGCGCTACAACGTCCTAGCTTTTATATAGAAAATCAAATTAATATTGTGCCGCAACAAGATATCTCCTCTGTTGCAACAGAAATTCAAATAATTTTAGAAAAATTAGAAAAACAGAAACACCCGATTACCGATATTGAAAAACTAGCTACCGTCGCTTTAGCCGTTGAAGAAATAAAGAAAAACCCTACATTAGAAACAAGAGTAATTAATGCACTCAAAGCAGGCGGAATTCAAGCATTTAAAGAAGCAGTTAAGCATCCCTTGGTAAACATTTTAGTCGCGACTATACAGGGATGGTTATCATAAAGAGTAAAAAGCGCAAAGCGCCAATCCCTCTATAGAGTGAAGGTTGACGCTTTACAAATATGTGTCTTCTTATTATGTGCAGAGTCTTTATTTGGCTGACTCCGTTTTATCTCTATATATAATTGCATATGCAAGATAGTATACTTTTGTTTTTAATTATTTTTTTATATTTTAGTTCCTCACGTTTTGTTAACATTTGTTACTCTGCGCTTCTTCGGAGTAATCGAGGCTCCCAAAATTTCTGAAATCACAACCTCAATATTGCGTATAGGATGAAAACGCATAACGGTATCCGGGTGAATAATTGGTTCAACCAAGACAGAAAACATACCCAGACGATTACCCACAATTACATCAGTAAAAAGGCGATCGCCTACCATTGCGACTCTATCTGCAGGTAATTCCATTTGTTCGAGTGCTTGCCTAATTTTGCGGCGGGAGGGTTTAGCAGCCCCGAGGTAGTAAGGTAGATCGAGTGAGCGAGCAATAGAACCGATTCGGTTTTCGCTGATATTGTTACTTACCAGCCAAATTTTTACCAAAGGACGAATTTGATTTATCCACTCTTTTAACTCATTAGAAGCGAAAGCGACAGTAACGGGGACAAGAGTTTCATCTACATCCAAAACTAATCCTTTGAGCTCGTACTGCTGAATTATTTCTGGCGTTAGGTTTAATATAGAACCTTCTAAAATTAAATCGGGCTGCAACAATCTGTTCCAATTCATAGCCAATATTTGAGATACCAGTGGCAATTATAGGGAATTAGTAATTATAAAGGATGACTTACATATACGAAACAAAAACTAAAAAATAAGAATTATTAATTACTCTTGGGCTGGTAAACCCAAAACTACCAACAAATCTTCGCTGTATATCGCTTTATCCCAATTAGCTGCTGATTTTACCTGTTCTTCGGTCAAATTTTGAGCATTAGTCAAATTCGTACCATTTAGGTTCGCGTTCTTAATATTTGCACCCTCAAGGTTGGCATTACTAAGGTTTGCGTTTCTAAGGTCGGAACTATTAAGTTTTGCACCGCTAAGATTGCCATTACTAAGGTCTGCATCTCTGAGATTTGCATATCTAAGATTGGCATCCTTAAGCTCAGCGTTAGCAGCAATTAGATAAGTTTTGAAGCCAGTAATAGAAAAATTTTGAGGAAATTTAGTTTTTTCATCGTATATACAAGCTTTAAGATATGCACCTCGGAGGTCAGCACGAATTAAGTTTGTTCCTCTGAGATTGGCACTAGTAAGATTGGCACCTCTGAGATCCGCGTCGCTAAGGTTGGAACCTCGGAGGTTTGCACGAACCAAGTTAGTATCTCTAAGATTGGCAATTGTTAAGTGGGCACCACTGAGGTGAGCATAAGCTAAGTCAGCATCTTGAAGATTAGCATTTGGAGAAATCAAGTACATCTGATGATTCCCCGGCGTAAAATTCTGTGAAAACTTTGTTTTTTCGTTGTATAAACAACCTTTAAGTTGGGCACCAGCTAATTTTGCATCTCTAAGGTCTGCCCCCCTAAGATTAGCACCGGCTAGTTTAGCATCTTTGAGATCTACACCTCTAAGGTCAGCTTTTCTCAGATCCGCATTAGTTAAATCGGCACCGTTGAGATTTGCGTATGAAAGGTTAGTATCCCTTAGATTGGCATCCCTAAGTTTAGCATCGGCAGAAATCCGATACATTTGATAATCATCGGGATTAAAATTTTCAGGAAACCTAGTGTTTTCGTTATACAAACTACCTTTGAGGTCAGTATCTTTGAAAACGGCATTTTCTAAACTAGCACCTCGAAGATTAGTTCTTCTGAGGTTAGCACCGTTAAAATTAGCATTTTTCAGGTCGGCACTATCCAAGTTAGCACCTTCAAGATTCGCGCTATTGAATTTAACACCTTTAAAAACTGCATTACTTAGATCGGCATCGATAAGGTTGGCGTAACTTAAGTTAGCTCCTTTAAATTTAGCTTCTCTAAGGTCTGCAAAACTAAGGTTCGCACTTTTCAAGTTAACTTGACTCAGATTTATTTGTTGTAAATCTGTTTGTTCAAGATTTAATCTTTCTAAAGAAATACCATAATCTTTTAAAAATTCTAAAGCTCTAATTCTTGCATAGCTAGTTGATACCTTTGCTGCTGCTGCATTATCAATAACCTGCCATGCTTCGTATATCCTGGTTCTTATCCGTTCCGGACTTTCTAAAACATACAAAAACGCTGCGGATAATATACTAAAGCCTTGGACGTATTTTACCTGAACTACCGAAAATACTTGAGAGCAAACCGATTGTGGATTATCGCAATTAACAGATGACCAGTTTTCAAATCGGTAGACTAATAAAATGACTCCAAAAGCAATACTAAGAGCAAGTAATACGCGCACGCAAACAGTTAAAATTCTTCTTCCCCATGAAAAAGATAATCCATCCATTCCCAAAAACTTCCCTACATTTCCACCCAGGCACTAAATAAAGGTAATATATTTTCTAATATGATGGTTGTTTGTTTACCTACAAATCTTATTCGGATTAATAGTTTTATACTATTTATAGGTTCATCCCTTAATCTTAAATAACAATTATATTTAAGTGCCTTTTTTGTGTATAGCAATACCATTAATCTCTCTAAGTAATACCAAAATAGAGCATTTCAGCTTATTTAAATGGATATTATAGAAATTACCAATAATATGAGGTTCGGTTAATAACTTACTATATGGCTCAGAACAAAAAAATTGTTTTTACCCATTACCCATTACCTATTACCCATTACCAGCCCTCACAGAACAGATATGATAACTGTTTAACCCGACATGATATAAAGCCAAAATTTTCCTAATTACTGATGCTTTCTCTATTTGATGGTTCCTTCATATGAGAGATATCGGGACCGCAAGGAATTATTCCTCCTGGATTCAGTGGAAATAAATTACCGTAATAATCCTGCTTAACGCTTTCCAAATCGCAAGTTTCGGCAACTCCGGGAAGCTGATATAAATCGCGTAGATAAGCTCCTAAGTTTTTATAATCCATAATTCTGCGGCGATTGCACTTGAACAAACTGTAATAAACCACATCAAAACGGAACAAAGTAGTAAATAAACGCACGTCAGCTAAAGTTAGCTGTTTTCCACATAAATACCTTTTATTTTCTAAAATTTCATCAATCTCATCTAACACGCTAAATAATTCATCGCAACATTTATCGTAAGCTTCCTGAGTTTGAGCAAAACCGCAGCGATAAACGCCATTATTTACGGCATGATATATTTTTTCGTTCCATTTTTCTATTTCTGACCTTAATTCTTCTGGGTAAAGATTGAGTTCGGGATTACTTGCAAACTGATTCAACTGAGAATTTAACATAACGATAATCTCCGCACTTTCATTGTTGACTATCGTGTTTGTTTGCTCATCCCATAATATTGGAACCGTACAGCGCCCTTGATATCCTGGTTGTGCAACTTGATATAGTTCCGGAATAGTTCGACAATTTTTTTCCCGATTGCTTAAAAGCCAGATTCCTTCATTGGGGGAAGGATACACAATAGAGACTTCTACACAATCTTCAAGCCCTTTTAAAGTTCTAACTACTAGAGTGCGATGTGCCCACGGACATCCCAAACCTACATACAGGCGATAGCGCCCCGCACAAGGTTGATAAGGATTACTTTCTGAACTACCTATAGAATTAAGAAACTGACTTGAAGGTCGGATATATTCTCCTTTATCGTTACTAGGTGCAAGCTTAGACATCATTATCTGCCACATAGTAGTCCAGACAAATTTTCCTAGCTTGATAATTAACCCCGCAGGCAGTGATTTACCTTTTTTCTTAACTTCAAAAGTAGAATTTTGAGAATTCACGTCTTCTTCTTTTGAGTAAGTCATAGGCGCTGACATCGCAATATACCCTTAGTTAGATTTTTAGTTAGATTTTTGATTTTAATAATCTTCGCGAAGCTAAAACGTCAAAAGCAGTGAAAAACTTTAATCTTTGATTTTAATTGATCGAAACTGGTCTTAACAATTCATTCTACAGGCATAGAAACAAATCTAATCAACGATGGAGCTTACAAGGGCTTGTTGTGTAGTTATCTGGTATTGGATATTGATTCGGAGAAAATTGAGTTAATTAACCCAGCAATTGCAATTACATCAAGTAAAAAATCCAATGATAAATTCAAAAAGTTTCTTAAAGCAATTAGCAGCAGCAGTTCTAAGCTGCACCCTCCTAATTACCGTTTGGCTGGGAACCGTACCTTCAGCCCAAGCAGCTGCTACCGGCAATCGGGTAGTACCCACCACCGAAAATAGCAAAAGAATTCAGGCGATCGCCACTTGTTTACCCGCAAAACTAACCATTCAAGAACAAGACGCAGGTAATCGTATCGCCAACGCCTTATCTGAAATGAAAAACGACCAATTAGAAAGGATATTAAACATTACAGATAACCCCAAATTAAGTAAGTCAGAAATTGAATTCAAAGCTTGCTTGCAGCAGAAAGGTTTTACACCCCAAGCAGCACTTCAAAATCGCTAAAAGAATTAGGAGGCGCGAAGTTAAGAGTTTTATTCTTAACTTCTTACAGGTTACTAGTCACTGAATACTGCGTTCCTCCCCATGCCCCATGCCCCATGCCCTATTCCCTATTCGGATTTTTAAATTGCATCGCTTATCGCTACAATTTTTTATGATGCAAAAATAAAAGGTTGACTTCTGTTGGAGCAATTAACCAGACAGCAGCCCAAAATGAAGAGTAGTCGTGCCACAGAAAATCTAGCAGGATATATTTTCCTTGCACCAACTATTCTGGTTTTAGGAATTTTTGTGGTGCTACCGATACTCTATGCTGTATTTCTCTCTCTACAAAAAGTGCAGCTTCTGGGCAGTATTAAATATGAGTTTGTTGGTTTTCGTAATTTTAACCAGTTAGTTGAAGATGAACGAGTATGGATTGCTCTGAAGAATACAGCCGAATACGTGGCAATTGTCGTACCTTCACAAACCATATTGGCTTTATTTTTAGCAGTAACCCTTAATTCTGGTATTCGCGGTAAAAGTTGGTGGCGAGTTCTTTTCTTTCTACCTACAGTTACATCTTCTGCGGTGCTAACGCTGATATTTATGTGGATTTATAACACTAACGGGCTGCTGAATGATTTTTTGAGCGCAATTGGATTACCTACATATAACTGGTTGGGAGATCCCTCAGTCGCTCTCAAAGCCATTATGATTATGAATATTTGGTCAACAGCGCCGTTTTTCATGGTGATTTATTTAGCGGCATTGCAAGATATACCCAAATACCTCTACGAAGCAGCAGAATTAGACGGTGCTAATGGATGGCACAAATTTATCAACATCACCATACCTATTCTCAAGCCAGTTACCTTTTTTGTAGTAACAATGGGAATCATCGGTACCTTTCAACTATTTGACCAGTCTTATATCTTTTCCAAAGGTACTGGCGGTCCAAATAATGCCACCTTGACCTTAGTTTTATTAATATACCAAGCTGTATTTCGTAATTTGCAAATGGGATATGCAGCAGCTATAGCTTTTTTATTAGCATCGGTTATTATAGCGATTACCTTGATTGGGCGGCGACTTTTTGGAGGCGAAAAAAGTTGAATAAAATCTGGAACTATTCCTGGCTGAAGATACTGCTTTACTCAGTTTTGGTACTTTATGCGATTGTTACTTTAATTCCTTTTTTGTGGGCGATTTCAGCTTCCTTTAAATCCTTAACAGAAATCATCGCTGGCGAACCAAATTTCCTATCCAAAGAATTTACCCTCGATAATTACAAACAAATCTTTCTAGAAGAACCATTATTTTTACGTTGGTTTTTCAACAGCCTAATTATTGCCATCAGCGTCACCATACTAAACTTACTATTTAACTCAATGGCTGGTTACGCTTTAGCAAGACTAAGATTTCGGGGTAGGCGCTTTTGCTTTTTTCTAATTTTGGCAGTATTAGCAGTGCCAATACAAGTTACACTCATCCCCACATTTTTAATTTTAAAAACATTTGGCTGGTTAAACTCCTACCAAGGGATGATTATTCCCAACATGGTAAATGCCACATTTATTTTCATGATGCGGCAATTTTTCCTTAACTTTCCCAAAGAATTAGAAGAAGCTGCTGCAATAGAAGGTTTAAGCACCTTCGGAATTTTTCGCTATATAGTACTTCCCTTAGCCAAACCAGCATTAGCTGCCCAAGCAGTATTTATCTTTATGAGTAGCTGGAATAATTTCTTGCTTCCCGTAGTCATTTTATTCGACCCAGAAATGTTTACCCTACCCCTGGGACTCAACAGTTTCAAAGGTCAATATATCAGCTACTGGAACTACATAATGGCAGCTTCAATGGTATTCACTTTACCGGCACTGCTCATTTATGCCTTTTTCAACCGATATTTTATTCAAAGCGTCTCATTTACAGGAACTAAACAGTGAACAGTTAACAGTGAGCAGTGAGCAGTGAGCAGTGAGCAATTAACAGTTAGAAATTGATTTCTCCTTCCATCTCCCCACATACTTCATAGCAACTTGGAAAGTAGTTCGAGCTACAAATTGCACGCTTGGAGTGATAATTGTATTACAGTGACTTAATCTTATTGTCTGAGTTAACACCATTATGGGTTTTACAAGCCTAATCTACGCGGAAATCACGGCAGATTACAGCTTCAAAAGGCTGAAAGAGTCATTCTTTCTATGTCTGGGTAGGAATAATTTACAAATATTTATAAATTCCTGCATTACGACGTTGGAGGATACCGCGATTTATTTATTTCCTAATTTTTGTCTGAACCAAACCCTTACACCAGTGACGACGTTAAATTAAACCGACTTCATTCGGAGAGGACAGGGTTAATAGCAAAAACACTTTCAAGGTTAACTAGACGCATTAAGAAATTAAGCATCGCTGTCAGCAAAGCTGTGTTGAGCATTAAAATCTTTGAGGGGAAACATGATAACAAAATTAATTGGCATTTTTATTGCTGGTGCGTTCCTGAGTTTTCAGTTATTTGTTGGTAACGCTTCAGCGGTAGAACTTGATCAAGGTACTCGCACCGTAAATTTAAATGAGCAAGGGGATACATATGTATTGACCCTTGAAGAAGTCGAAGTAGGTAAACGCCTATTCAATGACACTTGTGCCCAGTGTCATGCTGGTGGTGTAACCAAGACAAACCAAAACGTAGGACTAGACCCCGAAACTTTGGCATTAGCAACCCCACCCCGCGATAACATCGAGGGTTTGGTGGACTACATGAAAAATCCCACTACCTATGATGGAGAAGTAGAAATTTCTGAATACCATCCCAGCTTAAAGAGTGCGGATATTTTCAAAGAAATGCGAAATTTGACCGATGAGCAATTAGAGGCGATCGCCGGTCATATTCTATTAGAACCTAAAATTGTCGGTCAAAAGTGGGGCGGTGGTAAGATTTACTACTAGAACTACCATATTTTGATAGTCAGTAAAGCTTAATCATTAGTCTGTAGTGTAGTATTTCAAAGCTCATGATTTGCTGGCTATGGACTAATGATTGTTCTATTTTTAACCCCCAGAACAATGCTATATAAACTTACAACTCGTTTAATATTTGTTTCCATTGCTGTGCTAATAACAGTTACCAGTAATTGCATACCCGCCCAAGCCGGTGGCATTGAACCTTATATATCTCGTTATTTAAGAGTAAGGGAACCTATTGCTTTGGAGTTAGATGACATGGGCAATAAACGAGAATTTTCTCCACAAGAGCTATCCGACGGTAAAAGATATTTTGAAGATAGCTGCATTAATTGTCATGTGGGGGGTTCCACATTGCCCAACCCAAAGGAATCTTTGGCTTTAGATACTCTCAAAGCTGCTAATCCTCCCCGAGATAACATCAACGCTTTGGTTTCCTACATGCGGTACCCCATGACTTATGACGGTAGCGAAGAAACTTTTTGGTGTCGTGAAGTAACCCCAAATATATTATCTCAAGGGCAAATCGAAAATTTAGCCGCATTCGTTCTTACCGCAGCTCAAAAGGCTCCTGGCTGGGGTACTGATTCTTTCGGACTTGGCGAGTAAATCAAATAATTTTCTTAATCATATCTAACGTAAATTGCGCTTTTTGTTTACAAAAATTTTTATATATGACAGATTGTCGTATTTGAGCACAATTTTATTTAAAATAGAGAAAAGATAATAAGAACTGATTTTCACGGAGAAAGCAATGAAATTGATTGCGTCCACTTTACGTCGTTTAAGTTTAGCTGCGTTGACTATGCTATTAGTTGTTAGTAGCTTAGTTGCTTTTACCCCTAGTGCTGCGGCTGAAACATATACTGTAAAGTTAGGTAACGATAAAGGTATGCTGGAGTTTCAACCATCTAAGCTATCGGTTAAACCAGGCGACACCATTAAATGGGTGAACAATAAACTTCCTCCCCATAACGTTGTATTTGATGCCGCTCAAAACCCCGCAAAGAGTGCGGACTTAGCTAAAGGACTTTCTCATAAGCAGTTGGTAATGAGTCCCGGACAAGAATTTACAAGCACTATTCCAGCGGATGCTCCTACTGGTGAATATACCTTCTACTGCGAACCTCACCGTGGTGCTGGTATGGTTGGGAAAGTAGTTGTTGAATAGAATAGTTGAGTTTAGTTCTCTGTTAAAACTTTAATTTAGGCGACAAGTTATTTGTTATTTACGCCTTCATCCAAGGTAAATGATTGATAAATAGTCGCCTATTTTAATTTATTTTGAAAACCACCACAAAAAATAGAGACGGGGCGTAGTGCTACGTCTCTATTTTTGTTTATGTTTTGGTTCTGTGGGCAATAGAATAGAATCCTTAATTGGAATTTTCTCTACGCTGTTGAATTTTACGCAATCGCTGAATTAGCTTCTTAGAATCGGAGTCTTTCTTAGAATTCTCATCCGAATCCTTCTTTACATTTCTTAACCTGTTAGCAAGTGATTGTTTAGAAGTAGCTTGCTGTGTAGGCTTGTTTGTTGTTGTACTGACTCGTGCTTGAGGCTTAGGCTTTGATGGTACCTTGGGCACTTGCTGATTATTTCTGAGCCTTATTTCTACCGGTTGCTTATCTTTACTTACCGATGTAGATGTTGGTTTCTTAGTTCTAATCTCAACTGGCTGCTTCAGCTTGACTGGTGTAGAAGTTTGAGTCGGAACAACTACTGCACCTGGAGAAGGTTTGACATCAATTTTTACTGGAGTCGAACTTCTGGATACATTTTCAGGTTTCTTCTGAGATGGTTTCTTATCGATTTGTGCTGGCTTGTCTTTAGCGTCGCGCAAACGATCTACTAATTTATCTTCAGGCTTGGAAAATTCCACACTATTATTAGCCGCATCAGACCTAAAGTCAAGGGTAAACGCATATACCTTAGCCTTACCGTTTTTACGGATGGGGTTTTTCTTTAAATAGTTTCTGATATAGTTTCTAGTTTCTTTGTTGAACTTAGAAGCTACAGATCTATCAACATACTTTAAATAATCAACTTTCCCATCAGAATCAATTACTAAAGTACCTTCGACTTTTCCTTCTTTTCCTGGTTTGGTTTTAATTACATCAGAAATTGGTTCTTTATTTTCAAAGTTGGGATAGCGCTGCTTAACTTCATTAAACTGTCTAGCAAGAGCTAAAGTTGTTGTATTGTTTGATGGTGTTTTGCTATTTTGGGGTGCTGTTATTCCACCCCTATTTCCTGAAGGTTGGTTTGGCAGCAAAATTCTTCTATTACCAGATTGTTGCTGCCCCCATTGCTGCACATTTTGTCCTGCAAAGGTTAATTTGTCGCCAGGCTTAGGAATGTTTCTGTTAGTAGGAGCGATAAAATCTTCAGGAGGTACTCTTACTGGTTGATTTACGGAAACATTGTTATTAGTATTTGGGCTCATTTGTGGATTGATTGCCACGCTATTACCAGTACTAATACCTGGATTTCCCATAGGAGGAAGAGGGGGAGGTGCTGGAATTCTAGCAATTCCGGCAGGGAATGGTGCCGGTTGTATCGGAGGTATATTATTTCGAGCGGCAGCAGGTGATTTTCTAGAAGATGGATTTCTTCTCGATACCAATGGCGTAGGATTTCCTAACTGAAATTTTGGATTGTAACGACGATAGGAAGAACTGCGAGATTTTGCTTTAGCATTAAACGAAGAGTCAACCTTAAAGTTTGGCTGAGGAAGTATTGGCAAAGACTTAGGTTGCGGCAAAGCCGAAATACTAGGATTACCCGAGGTTCTGGGTAAAGGTGGTAATATCACCTTTGTTGAGTTCGGATTTCCTGGTATTGTCGCTAGCGGAGTTGGTTGAGTCGCAAAATTAGGTAAGGGAATTCCAGGCTGTGAGGGAACTCTAGGCAAAGCTGATATTTGAGGCCCCCTACTTTGAGGTAATCTATTTTGTTCTGCCTGAGATAATTCCATGATTCCGACGCTTGCCGGAGATGCTTTTTCCTTTGGTTTAGAGTCAACAGGCATCAAAGGCAGGATAAAAGCAATAGCACCATGTATGCCGACGGATGCTATGGCTGCTATTCCAGCTGGTTGGCTTAAGAATTCCGGTATATTTTTGAGTACTGAGACGTAAGACATGGCTGTTATCGCTCACTTAGCTTGGTTGCGGTTGACTAGCAATTTAATATATCAGGCAATAATTTTAGGTAATAATTGTTTGATAAATTTAGCCCTTTCAGATGCGTCCCTCTACAAATAATAACTTTTTGTGGCAGAACTAATTATATTCTTAATTACTAGTTGCTTGGGCAGTTTTGTGCCCTTGGTACGCGGTAGATTATTTTATATTCCACAACAGAGCAGTCTTGAATTTATCAGTTGTACTTTTTGTGGTAAGGACGCAGACGAATTATAACTTTTAAAAATCTATTTAATATTTTGGCAAGAACAAATTTACAACGGCAAATATACTCATCTTAAAAATAGTTTAATATATATTTTTTTACAAAATACTCACTGACTTTCGGGAATTTTTTCTTTTGGTAATGGGTTTCACTCATCAACTGTTTGATTACACTCCTCATAACGTTTGTAGAGGAGAACAATACAGCAAATGTCGATTTACGGATTTTGGCGAAGGCTCAATAACTTTGCCAATCCTAGTTATAAAGCATTTTGGTTTATGCTTTGTTTCAAAAAAATTCAAGCTTAAAGGCTAAGACAATCATCAATTATAGTTTATCTTCACCCATTGGTAATGTTTACATAATACTAATTTCAGTCCCGAACATACGTATAAATTATACATGTCGATTTTTTTGGCAAATCTCAAGCTTTAAATTTTTCCCTCTTAAACTACGCTAATGTCTTTACCTACAGTTATTCTACCCGGTTTTTTAGAAAGCGCTGAACCTTACTATGGCTTAGAAAAATCATTACAAAATTTAGGTATTCCTACAGTCACGGTACCTCTAAAAAGACGCGATTGGATAAATACTTTAGGAGGAAGAGCCGTGACTTCGATTCTCAAACAATTAGACTGCACGGTAGAGCAAATATTACAGCAACAAGGAGCTTCTAAAATTAATTTAATTGGTCATTCAGCAGGAGGTTGGATATCGCGTATTTATTTAGGAGAAGTTCCTTATGGAAAAAGTAACTTTGAGGTATTGACGTGGAAAGCTCATCCAAAAGTTGCCACCCTTGTCACTTTAGGTACACCTCATAACAGTTTGGAACGTTGGACTCGTAGAAACTTGGATTTTGTTAATAATAATTACCCTGGTGCATTTCATGAACGGGTAGATTACGTCTGTGTAGCGGGAAAAACCATTTTTGGCAAAAGAAAATTTGGAAACTGGTTGGCTTATAACAGCTATAAATTGACTTGCGGCAATGGTAATACTTGGGGAGATGGGATTACGCCTATTGAAGCCGCTCATCTAGAAGGTGCAATAAATTTGGTGATTGAAGATGTAATGCATTCTCCTAGAAGTTCTAAAGCTTGGTATGGTTCGCCAGAGTCTTTGGCTATTTGGTCGCAACACTTAGCATAAATGTATACTTTTTTATCATAATTTAATATTTCTTAGTTAAAATCGGAATAAAAATAAGGATTTTCTTAGAGAGGAAGGTTTTATAGTTATCCAAGAAAGCCGATTTGATACGGTTATGCGACGGACGGCAACAATTTTATCCGTAGTAATTCTAAGTTTTTGTTTAATTGCTGCTAGTACTGGCATTATGCTTTCTATTTACTACGAACCAGCTTCTGGTAGGGCATATCAATCATTACGTATGATAACCGAACAAATTGAATACGGTTGGTTATTCCGTAAAGCCCACTATATTGCTGGTAATGGAATTATTGTTGCCGCTTTAATTCAGATTGTTGTAATGTTTTTGGGCAGAAAAGTTAGTCAAAGCTGGTATACAGCTTGGATTAGCGGAATATTGTTGACTTTAACTGTAATAGGATTAAGCTGGACTTCAATGATTTTAGGTTGGGATCAAGTTGGATTTTGGCGCTTTAGCATAGAATTGGGAACCATTGAAGCCATTCCATTTATCGGTCAGCAATTAAGAGAAATCCTGACTGGTGGTAGTGGTATTAGTACCTTAACGATTCAGCGTCTTTATACTATACACAGCTATATCCTCTCCATTGCTGCCATTATTTTGTCTGTAGTGCATTTATTCAGCGTGCTATGGGTTGAAAAACAAGTCAGCAGCCTAAGAGAGTTGGTTCAAGGTGTTGGTGCATCAGTTGCGGAAAGCTGAGATAATTTTCCAATGGGAATTTCTTCTACTTCTGGTAAATTTTCTAAGGAAAGACGAGTAGATTGATTAGCTCCAGACAAGCGTTTAAGAAGATCCGGTCTGGGATCGTGTAACAAGTAAATTAGGCGATCGCCAACTTCCCAAGTTTCACCGGCAGCTATTAAGTTGATTTTATCGTCTCTTTCTACGAATAACGGCAGCAAGTCTCCAGTCCGGATTAATGCTTGTAACTGAATTTTTTGTAAAGAAAAACCAGGATTTTTTAAAGTCATAGTTCCTAGCTTTACCTGTTCGTTGTCAAGATGTTGGTTCCAATTTTTGATTTTGAAATCGGGAAGAAAAGCTTGAAGAACTTTACTTTTATTTTTTGTACCAGCTTGAGGATCGCGAGGAAATACAGCTAAAGCACGGGGTGGATCGAATTCCTCTGCCGCACGTTGAGCCAAAACAAAATTTACTTCACCATTTTTGGTCATCGCCAAAAAAGTACCTACAGAATCAAGTCCTGCTTCTTCTAGAACATTGGCATCTAAAGCACTACTAGTTAACACTCGTAAATTCTCAGCTTGTGCTTTCTGGCTTGCCTCTGTATCTGTATCAATCATCACTACTGTTTCCCCACGCTCTTGAAAGAAGCGGGCAATCAATATACTTAGAGGATTGCAACCAACTATTACGGCTCCAGTGGCTTGTTTTAAGGTAATGCCTAGTAATCTGGCAACCCAGCTTGCTGTAAGTCCTTGACAGAATACTGTCATCAATATTGTCAGAAAGACCAAAGCTTTAATAGCATCACCACCATTGATACCGCGCTGCGTTAGTAAAATACCGAATAATGAAGCAACCGAAGCTGAAACAATACCCCTCGGTGCAACCCAACTTAGAAATACCTTTTGTCTCCAATTAAGGTCACTATTCCAGGTACACAAAAGAATATTAATTGGTCGCACTACGAACATTAGCGCCAATACTGTGAATAAACTGCCCCAGCCCAAAGCGAATACGCTGGCAATAGACAAATCAGCCGCTAACAGAATAAATAGTACCGAGATACAAAGAATTGTTAGCTGACCTTTGAAGTGCCGCAACAAACGTTCTTCAGGTACCGAGGAATTTGCAAATACTGCCCCTGCCATTACTGTTGTCATTAATCCTGATTCGCTACGAATCATCTGGGCTAGAGTAAACAATCCCCAGACTGAGGCAAGTACAACCAAATTCTTCAATTCAAATGACAAAATATTGGCTCGCTTGAAAAATTGCGATAACAGCCAACCACCAACTCCACCGATTGCCGCACCAATACCTAAACGTACTAGCAAACCTGTAATCGCATTTAAAGGGTCTGCATCACCATTCAAAATAGTATCGAGAACCACTACCGCAAGAATTGCTCCTACGGGGTCAATTAGAATCCCTTCCCCTTCTAAAAGCGTTGCTACCTGTCGATCTACCTTGATTTGTTTGAGCAGGGGAGTAATCACTGTTGGTCCGGTAACGACCACAATCGAAGCGTAAAGAAAAGCAATTGGCCAGGGAAACTCTCCAAGCCAATGAGCAGCCATACTTCCGCCCATTAATGTAATTAAAGTTCCCAAGGTTACGAGTAATTGCAGACTGGTAGAAACCCTTCCCAATTCTCGCAATTCTAAGTCTAGTCCGCCTTCAAATAATATTATTGCCGTTGCAAGAGCAACAATTACTTCTAATCCAATGCCTAACAAATGGGGATGTAATAACCCAATGCCATCCGAACCAAAAAAGATGCCAAATAGCAGTAAAAATACAATGCTAGGCACTTTAATGTAGGCAGCCAGCACTTGGGCACTGATGCCTGCAACGACAGCAATCACCATTTGCAGGGTGATGTCAAAAGATGCTTCCATATTGGAGATTTTGAGCCGTGTATTTCAAAATCTTTTGTTAAGAATAGTAGATTTTAAACTTAATCGGTCTAAGGTTCGTACCCCGACATGGAACCTTAAATTCAAAATAAGGCTTAATTATTTTTAGATGCCGGATAAACCAAAAGTACATTTGTTTTAAAGCCTGCTTATTTTTTACCGACGTACTCCTTAAAAAATTTCTTGGGGACCTCGAGGCAGGCTTTTTAAAAAGCTTTCGGTTTTAACCGTGATGACTCGTCCTGATACGGGTCTTCGACCCGTATCAGGGAAGCCTGCCCATTTTTTAATAGAGGAATTGTGACCAAAATTGTCAGCCCTCATTTTTGCTTGAATGAATAATTTTTTCCTAGATTGGTTATGATACAGCATTTTTTTTATCTTTGTACAACAGCCACTATAATCCTCTAATGCCTCTAAATTCAGTTGGGCAACTAAGCAGAGGATATAGTGAAACAAAAAACAATTGCTTTAATCTATGTTACTTTCCACCACTTTAACCTGCTGTTCCCTAGATAGGAGAATTATTAACCATTATTTTTTTCTGAGGCTATTGACATTTTCCCAAAAAGTCGTTAAATTTATAAGAGTGAAGAACGCAAGCCCCCATCGTCTAGAGGCCTAGGACACCTCCCTTTCACGGAGGCGACAGGGATTCGAATTCCCTTGGGGGTATTAAAAGATATAGTATTGTATAAAAAAAAAGGGCAACTTTTTAAAAGTTGTCCATTTTTTCAGCTTTTTGATAATTTTTCCACACGTTTACGAACAGCTAAAAGATTTGACTGCATATCTTGAGCAAGACGGGGTTCGATAATTCTTATAGGCATAGTCAGTTTTGGCCATACTTTGACCGTGTAGCAAAGTAAGGTGCCTGTCTTATCATCTAATACACAGTTGCTTAAATGCCAACTGCCGGAGAAATCTTTGAAATCTCCCTCTACCATTTGAAAACTAATTATATTGGGAAACGATTCTTCTAAGTCTAGAACTACCCGTGCAGAAAAATTAAGTCGTAGCAGCCTTTGGGAACCAACTTGTTCTAAACGAATACCGCCGCTAGGATGTTCTAACTTACGGGAAGAGGCAAGGCTAGGAACAAACTCTGCTAAAGCTTGATAATCGGTTAGCACTTGCCAAACTGTTTCTACCGGATGAGGAATTTGAATTTTAGCTGTAATTTGGCGTTGACGTTCTTTTATTTTCTCAACTTCAACAGTTACAGCTTGTAAATTCGGATTGTTGCTGTCAAAAGCTTGTGAATTGAAGTTATCTTGCGGGAGGTTTTGTTCTTTAATCATCAAGGATTCGAGGCTTCGCTATTATCAGAAAATTGTGGGAAAGTTAAAGTAAAGCAAATTTTACTTAACTCAGAATCTTCGCAAGGAGTACTTTCTACACTTATTTCTCCATTGAGATGTTGTATTAAGGATTTAACTAAAGCTAACCCCAAGCCAGTACCGGGTGTCCATCTACCTTTACCTCGACGGAACTTGTCGAATATAAAGGTCGCTTCTTCTTCAGATATACCACGTCCAACATTGATAATCTGAATTTGTAATTGTTTAGCAACTTGATCGCGGATTTGAGAAACCTTAAGTTCTATAGAAGTATCATGTTCGGAATACTTATAAGTATTTGTAAGCAATTCTTGGAGAATGCGGTCAAAACTTTCAACTTCGGTTTGCAATTTCAGCGGTTCTGACGGTAAATCCAACGAAATACTCAATCCTTTTTCTGCTAGTTTTTTATCAAAATTAGCTACTGTTTCTTGAATTTTTGTATTTAAATTGATTGTTTCAAATTGCGGACGTTCTTGATGAGTTTCTAATTTTTGGAGAGTAAGCAAGTCATTAATTAAATTAATTTCTTTAGTACATTCCTGCTCGAGGATGTCTAAATATCTTGCTTGCCTTACCTCATCAATCTGGGGTTGGCGTAAATTACGCAGCGCCATACGCATATTGGTTAGAGGATAGCGCAAACGGTCGCTCATGTTGCTTAAAAACTCATCTTTAAGTTCGTTTAGTTCGCGCAATTGCTCGACGTATTGTCGCGTTCTCTCATACAACTTCGCTTGAACTTCCAAACTACGTTGTAGTTGAGCGGTGCGCTCGTCTACAAGGGTTTGTACTTGCTTAAGCGTTTGCGTCTGAATTATCGCATTGCTGATTTGAGCGCAAACCATTTCTACAATATTTAATTCAGCTTGCTGCCAATTGCGACGTTGCTTTTGCTGTAACACCAAGAATCCTAAGACTTTACCTTGGCTTTCTAAAGGCATTAGTAGCGCTGCTGGTAATTTATCTAAAACAAATACAGGAGCAATTGTAGAGGTATCTTTACGCCTATCTGAATTGTCATTTATAGTTACGGGTTTAGAAGCTTTATAGGCACGCTGAGATATACCGCAATCTGCAAGCGAGTAAGATTCTTCAAGAGATTTTAATTCTTCACAAAGCGAAGGATCTGTCTCCGTACACCATTCACTGACAACGGTAGCTTTAGCTTTAGGAATTTGGGTTTTAGCGCGAATTCTAAATAAGGGATCTGAGTATTTTAATAGTATTAATAAACCACGGTCAGCTGCTAAAGCTTCTCCTGTAGAAGAAACCACCAACTGAAGCATCTGATTAAATTCTAAGTTGCTGCGGTTGAGTATAGTTAATTGCTGAATCAAGCTTTGGTGCTGTTCGCTTTTTCGTACCTGCTGTTTTTGTGAAGCAATTATTCGTGATTGTGCAACTTGGGCAAAAGCAATAGCACAACAAGATTCCACAGCCCTTAGAAGTTGTTTTTCTGAATCAATCCACTCATATGGCTCGCATTTGATGAGACTAATTACGCCGTTATTCTCACCGCCGAAACGAGTTGGAATAGCTAGTACAGCTTTTATTGGTAAAAGAAAATTTTGGCATCCAATTACTAAACTTTCCTGAATTGTGGAAATATCCTCGATAGTAAACGGTTCGGCTGCACATTCTACTACTGGTAATTCCAATTGTTCTATTGAAAACGCTTCTGTTGGATTGGGTAAACCAAGATAATCTTTTTGAGCGCCCCAACTAGCAGTGCTAGCTTCTTCTCCATTGCAATTGGTTACTAAACAACAGTAATCTACCTCGAAGGCACTTCCTACCAGTCGAGCGATTTCTTGCAGCATCCTATCGGTAGGAGTACTACTAGAGATAATTTGATTGATTTCGTATACCAACCGATGGGCAGGTGTTTCCTGATGCTGCATCAGCTTAAAATGGTACTTTTCTAGGTCTTCTTGTTCATCTGGGCACTGCGGCGGCGATGCTATTATACGCTTTTTCATTTGTGGCACATTCTTGGATAATGACCCCATTGTCGTTTTACCCAACCTCCTGGTATTTTACTTACCTTGACTTTTTGTAACTGCACCCTAATGAACCAATTTGGGTTCTGTAAATAAATTCTTTCACCTGTTATAGCCCCTTTTTATCTAAAATGACTTTCGTCACTGGTATATAAAAAATCTTTCCGCGAGTAAATAAATATTATTAGTATACTGAAATGCTTCTCATAATTTGAGTAAGTGGCGGATGCCAGTTAGCATTTTTCTTCTCTAAGACCCAGAATATCCTCATCTACAAGTTCAGACAAACCGTATTTTCTCTAGAGTAGAATCTAATGCTCTATGAATACCATCCGCATTACCACTGAAGACAAGACCTATAATCGTACTATTTATTGCCGTTAAAAGCGATTTTCGAGATTTTGTTCTGACCACTGATAGAAAATTAGTTTTGATTAGCAACAAGTAAAAAAACCTATTGTTAAAGGTCACTTACTTCCTAGGCTCAAGATTTGCATATGTCAAGTATTGCTATACCCCTATGATTCATCAAAATGCTGTTAACAGGCTTTATAAAATACATACATTCC
The DNA here is from genome assembly GCA_039820645.1 of Cyanobacteria bacterium J06633_8. Lineage (GTDB taxonomy): Bacteria > Cyanobacteriota > Cyanobacteriia > Cyanobacteriales > Nostocaceae > Rivularia. The sequence goes on from JBCBPQ010000040.1 coordinate 34,810, forward strand.
TCTCTATTTTATTAATATAAAAATTATATTAAATATTTAAAAAGAAAAATAATAAATAATAAGTTAGCCCAATGATTACTTAGGATGGAATCATTGGGCCCAGTTGTAAGAAGATAAATTAGCCTTTCTTACTGTCTACACTTAGAGGAACCATATCGCCAGTTTTTGTTAGTCCTAATAGCATTGGTTGTTGGGCTTGAATCAATTGACCTGTTAATACGCAACGTTCTTCCTGCTCAGATGTAGCGGCTATAGTTGCTCGAATGTCAGCATGCGAGAATCGCGGCTTCCACTCGCCCGATTTTTGTTGGACATAATTCCATAAAATATCTCGAATTAATGCCTGATATCCTTGATTTCCTGAAAGTTCTTTTAACTTATCTTTTAGCTCCCGTTCTAAGCGGATGCTTGTAACTTCCATTTCAGTGGTAGGCGTGCGAGCAATTGTATGCATGATTTTCTCCTTAAAACTATAGACAGGATAGTAATACAAGTGTAGTATGTTTAAAGAAATGTTCAACAGGTGAAATTTTCTGTGAAATTCATTCAGCCATACTCCACTTCCCCATCTGTTTCCAACTATCAAGCAAGTTGGGAATCACCAGCCACGGGAGTGGAGTATTTATTTATGGGTGAATGTAATCGAAATCACGGGCAATTTAGACGAAGTAATCAATATAGTGAATATACAAAAATTATTTATTTACTCAAACAACTGAAACCAGATAACACAAGCGGGAGGTACTGGCGATATAGCCGTACCAGATATTAAATAAAAGACTTTAGTAGTCAACATTTAACCCCCGCTTTCTTGAGAAAAGAAGCGGGGGTTTTCGTGAGGAGCCAAAATGCGATGAGCATAACGCAAGTACTAGAAAAATCCGTGGTCGTGTTTTCAGAAAATTACTTACCGCTATGTCGAGTCAACATTAAGCGGGCGGTCGTACTTTTAGTGACCCAAAAGGCAGAACCATTGGATATTACCACGGAAAGTGGTTGCTATATCAGCTCGCCTAACTTGATAGTCTACGTTCCGAAGCATATCCGTTTAAAGATTGCTTCTCGCGAGGGGGCATGGAAATTACCCCCCGTTAATAGACGTGGGATTTTAGGTCGCGATGGCAATAGTTGCCAATACTGTGGTAGCAACAAAAATTTAACGCTCGATCACGTGATTACCCGTTCTCGCGGTGGTCGTCATACCTGGGAAAACGTTGTTGCTGCTTGTTTTACTTGTAACTCTCGCAAAAGCAACCGCACCCCTAAAGAAGCTGGAATGCCACTTCGTACAAAACCAAAAGCACCCGTCCATCCGACTATTTCTTTTGCAGAACATTTTTGGAAGGGTGTTGTACAAGCAAACCTGGAGTAACAGGAGAGCATGAGCAATGCTAAAACTTACTTATACAGAAAACAGTTTTGACCTAGAACTTTTAACTAAGTCCGTAGAAGAATGGATACAAGCCCGAGTAATATTAACTCTGCGAATCGGACACAGCTTGTGCATTGAACCCAGTACTGCATCTTTTTTGCTCCCTGCTGATTTACCGGGTTTAGGAAAACTAGAAGCTGAACTTAAACTAGATAATAACCGCGAAGTTATAGAATTATGTGCTTGCGATAGAGAGTTTTTAGAAGTTTCTCTAAAAGGTTATTGGCTGTCAGTTAGCTCTCAAAATATGAGCGGTGGTTTCGTTACCTCCATAAGCCACAACACAGAATGCTTCTTACACAAACTTTGGTTGGAAGCTCGTAAAAATACTTCTGTTGCTATTGAATAATTTGAATGCAGAACATTTTTGGCAATCTAGACGAGAACAAGCTTAATTTCTGGTCTAGTTTGTCCTAGAATTTTGGATTACTAAATTAAGAAAAACGACGAAGGTGAAAACTCACCACCTTATTTTGCAGAAGCTTACAACAAGTATAGTAAAGATTTAGGTGTTACACCCGAAGTAATTATTGTCAAAAAGGTTAAAGGTTTAGTTGGGAGTTAGGAGTGATGAGTTAGAAATTAATGGTTTAGTTTTTAGCAGGAAGAGTTTTTTATTGTAGGGAGCAAGATCTGACTTTTCACGCTAATTTCTGAATCAACCAAAAAAGGGTACTTTTCCACAGAAGTATTATCAATAACTATAAATTAATGATAATGAGTCAACGAAAGAAGTAGGGTTCTCGATTCGGCTAAAATGACGTTTTCAACATCCCGTGAAAAGTCAGAGCAAGATGCTCCCACTAACTAAATTATCCTCTCACTTCAGCTACTTTTAGATAAATATATGGCTAATTCATAATTTATTTAATCTTTTAATATCGATATTTATTGACACAGTTGCATTTCAGTATTACGATTGCAACACAAATGTAACAAACTATCTCCTGCTAACAAAGATTCAAAATTTATAAACGACCTATAAATAAATTTATTTATAACATCGTCACTTTCCAAGAGAGGTGCAATATGAGCATATTCAAAGTCGAAGTTGTAGAAATTAATCGCGTGGAATCTCATCCCAATGCTGATAGATTAGATATTGTTTCTATGAGTGGAATGGGATATCAGGTTATCTCAGTAAAGGGCAATTTTAAAGTAGGTGATTTAGCTTTTTATTTTCCTATAGATAGTGTTATCCCCGAAAAGTATGTAGAAGAATTCGGGATAGGTTCTTATTATTCAAAAAAGCTTCGTGCTGCGAAACTGAGAGGTATTTTTTCGGAAGGTTTACTGATTCCCGTCGGTGAAAACTTTACTGTAAATCTTGGAGACGATTTCACAGAACACTTCGGAATTACTAAATTTGAATATCCAATTCCCAAAACAATGAATGGGGATATGGAAAATCATATCGGACATTATAAATTTCCTGCTCCTCAACATCTAAAGCGCTATCCAGATATATTTGTTGATGGAGAAGAAGTAGTAATTACCGAGAAAATACACGGAACTAACTTTACTGTTTTAGTCGATGAAGATTCCACAGTAAAAATTGGTAGCCACAATTATTTTTGGAAAGATAACGAAACTAACAAAAACCTTGTTTACATTCGCGCTTTTCACGAGAACGAAACCTTACAAAAACTTCCAGCAGAGACTCAAGTTTTTGGAGAGATATACGGCGTACAAGATATTAAATACGGTCTTAAAAACGGTAAAATTGGTATTGCTTTATTTGCTGCGCGTCGCGGTAAATATTTTCTTAATTACCAAGATTTTGTTGCTTTCTGCCAAGAGTTGAATTTACCAACGGCACCACTACTTTACTCAGGTGCTTACAGTAGAGATATTGTCTCCAAATTTAATAATAAAGATAGTGCACTTTCCCCAGATTGCATGATGGAAGGTATAGTAATTCAACCAGGAATAGAAAGAACTCATCCACTTTTCGGAAGAGTAACCTTGAAATTAATTAGCGATAGATATTTGCTTCGTAAAGGTGGAAGCGAATTACATTGATAATTAGTAATTGATAATACCCTCAGACTAAAAGTCTGGACGCTGAGTCCAGAAAAGTTAATAACGAAGAAAGAAACAAAAAGAGACCTGATGGTTTTAATATTCGTTTAATTTATTGAAGGAAAGCTAGATGATTGGGAACATGTTCGAGTACTCCAAAACTTAAAATAACATCGAAGCTTGTGTCCTTAAAAGGTAACTCATAGGAATGCCCTAAGGCACTTACAAGTAATAAAATATCCAGCTTTGGGTTCCGCCTTCCAGGCGGAACCCCCATCACTTTAGGTTTTCTCCGAAATGTATTTGATAAAGCTGGATATTTTATTTTTTGGATCTCCCTAAGGGAACAATATTGATAGAGGTTTGTTTGATAATAGGGGTGTTTTCACCACAAGCGTTTTGCTGTTCATTATAAAAAATTTAATTTAATTTAGAAAACAAGACGCATTTGTTATACCTAACCTAATCTTTACTTTTTATTAGCTTTTTCTAAGGCCAGATCGCTATATTCCTTATATAGTTTAATTCTTGATTGTGCCTCTTTAAAACGACTATGACTAGATGGAACTTCAGCCATCAAATCAGAAGCATATTGCCATTTAGCTGCTACTTCCAACCACTTAGCAGAAGTATTGGTTGTTTTTCCCTCTTCAACAGCTTGATTCGCAACTCGTACTGCAATATAAAATATATCATCTTCTATTTGAAAAGGTGTGTTCTTATCTTTTAGAGAACTTGTTACAACATGGGTACTCAATTGGTTTTTCTTGATATCTGATGACTTTAAGGATTTTGTTTTTGATGCGTCAGGTAGTCTCTGTTTAGAGGCTACTGTCTCTATTGAATTATTAATTTTACTACCTAAAAAATAGTAAGCTATCCAACCAGCTGATAACAATAGTAAGCACAAGGCGATAATATTTATCACCCCCCTCAAGAATGACTTCTTTTGTTTAGTCTTATTGCTTACTATTAAATGCCGAGAAGATTGAGATTGACGAATTTGCGGTTTTTGTGAATCTTTCTTACTATCTTTTAAGTCTCTAACTAATTGCCGTAATATATTAGGCTTTTTTAAAGTAATTTCTTCTGACCACAGCAATTGATTTTCTGCGTCACGATTTATTTCTTCCAACCACAGTAGTTGTTGTTCGCGAACAATACGGCTATTTATATTGACTCTATGGACATTGCGAGGTGCTATAGATTCTAATATTTGCTTAATCTGCTGTACTAAAGTTGATTTAACAAGATTTTCTTCCGTGCGAGCTTCACATAAAAGTTGTAATACCCCACTATCAAATACCGCTCTAGTTCTCACACCAGAATTAGCTAACTTTTCATTCAACACTTGAATAATTGCTGCAATACTGCCTTGAGTGGCCTGCGAAGCAATATCATTTATCTGATTTACCATTTGTAAAGTAGTAATTGTTTGTCAAACTCAATTTGTTAACAGACAATCTAATTTAAAACAATCAAAGTGTTTGTTCCTTAGAAACTTGTTTAAAGTTCTATTTTACTTTGATTGTATGTTGAAAAATATAAAGTTGACAAACAATATCATAAAAATAAAGTCTCCTTCAAATATACCGAAGGAGACTTTATCAATTAAAAACCTGGCACCGAGCTATTTTCACAGTCGGCAACCCGACAACTATCGTCGCCGCAACAGCGTTTCACCTCTGAGTTCGGGATGGAATCAGTGTGGTTCCACTGTGCCATAGGCACCAGGAAACTTGTAGGTAA
>JBCBPQ010000041.1:0-39637 GCA_039820645.1 Cyanobacteria bacterium J06633_8
CGCAACTGGCACATTTTGTTCGTAGGGTGCTGTGACACTTCGCTTGATTTCTCACGCAAAAATAAAGTTTTCGTGTCACGCACCACCCGAGTCTTGTGACGCGCAGCCTTAGTCCTGGTTGTATTGCTAATTTAACTGGTGTTGAAGTTGACTCTAACGGTTCAGTAACTTTAACTGGTTCGGAAGTTACAATTCCACAAATAGCAGGTACGGCTATCGCCAGAGGGTTTTGTAACAGTAAACTTGATGCTGTTGGAAATAATGGGAATATGAATGTTTTAGGTAAAATCCTTGGCGTAATTGGAGTTAATATCAACGCGATGAAAAGCCATGGTGGTAAATCTATTGCTTGAAGCGACATTTTTTGCGAAGTGGCTGTTATACTTAAGCGTGATTGCCTTATGGCAATCAATAGTGGTGCAGACTTTGCATCACTGCGATTCTGGAATTATTATATTTTCCTTGCCTTACAACTATTTGTACTTACATCAGGATTAAGCAAATAGTTGAAATTAGGTGAATGGATATGAGAGAATGGCTATTTGTGTTATTATCTGCTAGCTTAAATTGTTTGTCTAAATCATGGCTAAAAGTAAAGGTGTTCGTATAATAGTGACACTGGAATGTACAGAGTGTCGCAGCAACGCTAACAAGCGTTCGCCTGGAGTTTCTCGTTATACGAGTACTAAGAATCGTAGAAATACAACTAATCGTTTGGAACTTAAAAAGTTCTGCACCCATTGCAACACGCATACAGTTCACAAGGAAATTAAGTAAAAATGGCTTATTATCGTCGTCGTCTTTCTCCCATTAAACCTGGAGAACCCATAGATTATAAAGACGTTGATTTATTACGTAAATTTATTACCGAACGCGGTAAAATATTGCCACGTCGTATTACAGGTTTAACTTCTCAGCAACAACGCGCTCTAACTGCATCAATCAAGCGCGCTCGGATTTTGGCATTATTGCCTTTTGTGAATGCCGAAGCTTAAATTGAGTATTCTGGCATACAAAATATTGGGGAGGCTCTTAAAGCATAAAAGCTGTGGGTTGCCTCCCAATCCACTGTTGTGAAGCGTCGTATCTAACCGAAGCTAGGTGTCAGCGGCGATCGCCAAGTATGAGAATTACTCCATATTTTTGGATTATTTTGTATTAAAGATGATTTGATTTTGGAATCTTTATATTGGATAATCCAAAATCTGAAACTTGAAAATTTGAATCAATTACAAGGCTTGTGGAAAAGGGGACGCTGGTAGAATTTAGAAATCAAGGCGAACGTCGTTTGGGTGTAGTAGAGCGCCCAGACGGAAAGAACCGTTGGATTGTATTAGACGAACGAGGACAATCCACCAGTCTTGCGCCAAGACAATTTACCTACAAAGTTGTCGGACAAACCTACAAGCCATCGGAAATACCAGATTTTCTCAAGCAAGTACAGTCGTATTTAGATCCCTCTAGCTTAGAAGTGGCTTGGGAATTATTGATAGAAGACAGCACATCAGCCACTCCAGAAGAGATGGCGAATTTGCTGTTTTCCCAAGCAGAAGCACCTCAAGTTTATGCGGCTCACTGGTTGTTATCGGATGATAAAGTTTATTTTAAGCAAAAGGGTGACGGTTACGAACCGCGAAGTGCAAATGCCGTTGCAGAGCGCAAGCACCAATTAGAAGTAGAAGCTCTGAAAGCCCAGGGACAGCAAGAATTTTTAACAAGGGTAAAGCAAGCCCTTGATGGTGAAACTGTAGAATGGCAAAAACATGACCGTCACAGATTAGAAGCATTAGAAAAATATGCAGCGTTACTAGCAGATGTAACGCGGGGTGGAGTGAAATACGAATCTTTGGCTCAAGCTTATCCTCCGCCCGCGCAAGTTTTAGAAACGATGACGATGCTTGGACGCACTGCAACTCCTCAAGGAGCATTCGAGTTGCTTGTTGATTTGGGTTGCTGGAGTCCAAATCAAAATTTATTTTTACGTCGTTCTTCAATTCCCGTTCAATTTCCTACTAAGGTACTAGATGTGGCGCATGAACGCTTGAACGCTCCTCCTCCAGATCCAGATCAAAACCGTTTAGATTTAACTCATTTGAAAGTCTATACGGTTGATGATGAAACAACTACAGAAATTGATGATGGTTTGAGTTGGGAAATGCTTCCCGACAATAGAGAAAAGGTATGGGTTCATATTGCCGATCCCACGCGATGGCTTGTACCGGAAGATGAATTAGATTTGGATGCCAGAAAGCGCGGCAGTACGGTATATTTGCCAACAGGAATGATTCCTATGTTCCCGGAAATATTGGCAACCGGGCCGATGAGTTTGATACAGGGAGAAATTTGTTGTGCCTTAAGTTTCGGAATTGTTTTAGATGAAACTGGTGGTGTCGAAGAATATAGCATTCATGCCAGTTTAATTAAACCGACTTATCGTCTTACCTACGAAGATGTAAACGATATTTTGGAATCGGGAGTACGGGAAGAACCCGAGATTGCAGCCCTTGGGAAATGGGCAAAGAAGCGCAAGTCATGGCGTTACGAGCAAGGAGCCATCAGCATAAATATGCCTGAGGCAATGATTAAAGTAAAAGATGACGAAGTTAATATTGATTTATTAGATGATTCTCATTCGCGGCAATTAGTAGCAGAAATGATGATTCTTGCAGGTGAAGTAGCGGCTCGTTACGGAAAAACTCATAGTATTCCTCTACCTTTTCGGGGGCAGCCGCAGCCAGAATTACCACCAGAGCAAGAATTGCTACTACTACCAGCAGGTTTTGTCCGTGCCTGTGCCATGCGGCGGTGTATGCCAAAGAGCGAAATGAGCATTAACCCTTTGCGCCACGCTGGTTTAGGATTAGAAACTTATACGCAAGCGACTTCCCCAATTCGTCGCTATAGCGACTTGCTGACTCATTTTCAAATTAAAGCTCATCTTCGAGGTGATGTTTTACCCTTCTCAGCAGAAGGGCTTAAGGAAGTCATGATGAATGTTACCAGTATTACTCAAGAAGTAGTAATGGTAGAGCGGCAAACTAATAGATATTGGGCATTAGAATACCTCCGCCGTCATTTAGATAAAGCATGGGATACCACTGTTTTAATGTGGTTAAGAGAAGATAGCAATTTAGCGCTAATTTTATTAGAAGATTTAGGTTTACAGTTACCAATGTTCTTCAAGCGGCCTGTAAATTTGGGTGAAGAGATTTCGGTAAAAGTTGCTCACTCCGATCCTCAAAAAGATATTATTCAATTCCAAGAGATAATTTATCAAGAAGCTTAATTAGTTATAGCGCATTGGGTATTGGGCATTGGGCATTGGTCATTGGATAATAATTATGTAGGGAGTGTGACGGCTACGATAAATCATCAAGCAAAATTCAACAGATTTGAAATTGCCGTGAATTATTTTGTCTACCCCCTATTTTCTATTTCTTCGTGAAAGACTATTTATGCCACATATAAAGTATGGCTATAGCCATAATTAATAATTGTTGGTTCGTTAATAATTGTCTCATGAATAAAGTTATTATTTTGGATACAACAATGCGTGATGGGGAATTAATGCCCGGAATAAAATTCAATTTACAGCATAAAATTTTGATTTCAAAATTATTAGAAGAAATCGGAGTCGATGTAATTGAAGTTGGTTATCCGGCAGGTTCATCTAGAGATTTTGAGCAAGTTTTACAAATATCGAAAATAATTAATGATTCTACTATTTGTGGATTAGCAGGAGCAAAAAAAGAAGAGATTATCAGCGCTGCTCAAGGGATTAAGCCAGCTAAAAGAGCTCGAATTCATACTTATAATAATGTAAATCTAAAAGGTAAAGATAAAATTAGATTAGAACAGGAATTAGAAAGTATTAAACATAGCGTATCCTTAGCACGTAATAATTGTCCAGAAGTCGAATGGAGTGCATTTGACGCACCGAGAAGCGAACCAGATTTCTTATGTAAAGCCATTGAAACAGCAATTGATAGTGGTGCTGGGATTGTTAATATCCCTGATAGTTTAGGTTTATCATCAGCTCAAGAATTTTCCCGACTTCTAGAAATGATTTTTAATCGAGTTCCAAATATTAATAGTGCAACTATTTCCGCTCACTGTCATAATGATTTAGGTAAAGCCGTAGAAAATTCTCTTGTCTCTTTAAAATGTGGAGTTAGACAAATAGAATGTGCTATCAACGGCTTGGGTGCAAGAAAAGGTAATGCAGATTTAGAAGCAATTGCACAAGAAGTTGTAAATTTAAAAAACTTCCAAATCGACGTTAATAGTTCTTTGATTTGTAAAGCTTCAGATTTGGTTGCTGAAATAACTTGCAGCTAACAACTACCAACTACCAACTACCAACTACCAACTACCAACTACCAACTACCAACTACCAACTAACAACTACCAACTAACAACTAACAACTACCAACTAACAACTAACAACTAACAACTAACAACTAACAACTATCAACTATCAACTAACAACTAACAACTATCAACTATCAACTAATAAATGGAAACAATTTTTCATATTACTCCGCGTCAAGATTGGGAAAAAGCAAAAGCTATAGGAGTTTACCGTGCCCAATCCCTAGAGACGGAAGGATTTATTCATTGTTCAACGTCAGCACAAGTAGTAAAAGTCGCAAATTATTTTTTCAAAAATCAAACTGATTTACTGCTTCTTTGTATTAATTCCGATGAAGTAGAATCAGAGATTCGTTACGATTTAGTTCTAGGTAAGGAGAGATTTCCTCATATTTATGGTGCTTTAAATATTAATGCAGTATTTAAAGCGATTAATTTTGAAGCGAATCAAGATGGATTATTTGAACTACCTTCACGCTTATCTATCTGAATAATTTGATTTGTTTAAGATGCCCAACATATGCAAAATTCTATCCCTATTATTCATATCTCCAACAATTCGTTTCGTCGGTTTCGGTGACACTTTGACTAAAGTAGGAGTTGCACTAACTTGATGAATTTCTGCTTGTTCGGGATGAGTTAACACATCAATAATTCTGAGAGTATAAGGGCTTCCCAAATATTGTTCTAAAAGTTCATGGAGGCTTTGAAGTATATTTTCAGTATTCGGAGTATGCCCTGCAACAAATAAACGAAGAATATAAGGTTCGCTTGGGGGGGTAATTTGCTGTGGATTGACTATGGGAGAATCGGTAGCTAATTTTCCTGAAATCTCTAAACGCACAATCAAATCATGATTTTCCCATAATTGCTCAAAACTTGAACGATAAGTTGCTAATACGATGCTGTCGCACAAGCCATCATGCCAAGGAGTTTTTTGCCAAGTTAAATTACCAGCATTAAAAACAGCGTTTAATAGAGCTTGGTAACGTATAACTGCTGGATAAGCTTCTGCAAAAGTTCTCACTTCCTGAGTTCGTGGATCTAACCAGTAATCAATAGTCGCTGTATAAAGTGGTACTAAAAAATGAGGAGGTTCGGGTAAATCCAAAATTTCCTGTAAAGCTCCGCATAAATGTGAATGCCATCGACCTCTCTTACTGGAATCGATACAGTAAACTAAATCTCCTCCAGGTGTGAATAATGCAATACCTTTGAATAATTTCGGTAAGGGTGATTTGTTTGAATTCAATGCCTTATGCTCATTACAACTTATAGGATTGATCGAATACCGAGCTAAGGATTATGGGATTTTAAACTTTAGAGATACTATGTTAAGCGATTTCACCACTGTCACAGATGTATCTTAATTTAACCCAAAGGTAAAGACTCTAATTAAACAAATATTTTTTTATTTAAACCTGGTTGTAAAAAAACGATTCCGTAATAAAGCTTTATTTAAATAATTATTGTAATGCTTTAGGGAAGAGGATAAAGGCTAAAGACCCGCGTGCTTATTGCCAATACCCAAAACCCAATTACTTATACTTATACTCTACCTCGAAGCATCTGCGCCATCTCGTTAGGAGTTGGTGACATTTCTAATGCAGTTTCTTCGGTAATCCGACCTTCTTGGTAAAGGTTGAATAAAGACTGATTCATGGTAATCATGCCGTCGAAACCAGCTTGCTTCATCAACTCACTCATCTCATCGTATTTTGATTCTTTAATCCAGTCTTTAATTGCTTCAGTATTTATCAGAATATCGTGAAATGCAGCTCGCTTACCATCTGTCGTGCGACACAAACCTTGAGAAATAACTGCAACTAAGGACTCAGATATTGCTACCCGCATCGGATCTTGTTCTTCACCAGGGAAAAGATTGAGAATACGTTCGATGGTTTTTACCGCGCTGTTGGTATGGAGGGTTCCCATTACCAAGTGACCTGTCTGAGCCGCCTTCATGGCGGTGTTAACTGTTTCTTTGTCCCGCATTTCCCCTACCAGAATCAAATCTGGATCTTCCCGCAAAGCTGCTTTCAAAGCATTGTCGAATTTGCGAGTGTGCATTCCCACTTCCCGCTGCTTAACCAAAGATTTTCTACTTTTATGAACAAATTCAACCGGATCTTCAATGGTAATAATATGTTTAGCCATCTCTCGATTGATATAGTCAATCATCGCTGCCATTGTAGTTGATTTACCCGAACCAGTGGGACCTGTAACTAAAACTAAACCTTTGTGGTAGTGGCAAATATCTCTAAATATAGGAGGTAATTTTAACTGTTCCATTGATAGTATTTTCACTGGAATCAATCGCAATACCATTGCGTAACCTTTAAGAGAATCAAAAATATTGATCCGCACGCGAGCAAAATCAAATTGAGTTGCTCCATCAAAATCTAAGGTTTCTTGAAAACGCTTGATTTCCTCTTCAGTTAGGGTTTCACGCAACCAACTCATGAAAGTTTCTTTATCCGTTTCTGGATAATCGCCTGCATCTATTTCTCCTCGATTACGGAAGCGGGGTACTTCACCAACTCCTAAGTGAATATCGGAAAACCCTTTTTCATTGGCTTCCATTATTAATTGCTTGAAAGTTGGTTGCGAACTTTTGGGGCTAGGGATATTTTTAGCCATAGGCGGTGGCGCTCCCGGGCGATGAGCGGCGGGATTTGTTGAACCACGACTACCGTTTGGCATTGCTACAGTTTCACTAGACTGGCGCTTAGTACTGAGTGTAGATGATGCCGGAGGTGGTGGTGGCATGGGAGGAGCACTTGGGGCACCACGATTTGCAGCAGTATTAGCACTTGGCGGACGCTGTGGAGTTTGTGTCATATATATGAAGGCGATCTCAAATGAGTTTTAATAGGTTAGGTTTTTGAATTAGTTAAAAACGTTGCTATTAGTAAAGTCGGAAAAAATCAACCGATGCCAGCGCAATCAAAAATATTCTGCCGATTACTTACCTTTTCAGCAGTTTTAATAATTTCTGGAACGATCTATTTTTTAGTCACTTACTTGTATTAATTTTGTGTTTAACTAATTCATAGGAATCAGCGATATCAATTTTTTCCCTGATATTACAATATTTAACACGCTTTATACCTATAAAAAGTTCAGTATAAAAACGTATATTTTATATATAAAACATAACTAATATAGCAATTGCTAATCTCTAATACTTTTCCCAGAATAATTCTTTAACAAAAAATGCAAGAGTCTTGATTAAAATAGTAAAGCTTAAGAAATAAAATTTTTTACGCATTTTTTCTAATCCCTAAAGGCTTATCGATAACTGATAACTAACTAGATAATATGTCTGTGCATCCCAACCTAGAAAACGCTCTCAAACACCACTTCGGTTATGACAGCTTTCGTTCTCCGCAGCGAGAAATTATTGTTGAGGCATTAGAAAATCGCGATTTACTGGTAATAATGCCGACGGGTGGGGGAAAATCGCTGTGTTTTCAGCTTCCTGCATTAATGAAAGAAGGATTAACGGTAGTTGTATCTCCTTTGATTGCGTTGATGCAAGATCAAGTAGATGGATTGCGAAAAAACGGAATTCCCGCAACTTTTCTTAATAGTAGTGTCAGCCCTCATAAAGTGAGAATGCGCGAGCAGGCGATTCTTGCAGGCAAAGTCAAATTACTTTATGTTGCACCAGAACGTTTGCTGAGCGAAAGATTTCTTCCTTTACTGGATTTAGTACATCATCAAATTGGTATTTCTGCTTTCGCTATTGATGAAGCACATTGCGTTTCCGAATGGGGACATGATTTTCGTCCGGAATATCGGCAAATGATATCGCTGCGAAAGCGTTACCCTAATGTTCCAATTTGGGCGCTTACCGCTACCGCTACAGAAAGAGTCCGCTTAGATATCATCAAACAATTGGGATTAAAACAACCCAGCGTTCATATCGCTAGTTTTTATCGTCAAAATCTTTATTACGAAGTTCGTCCGAAAAAAAAGAATTCTTATGTCGAACTTTTAGGAATTATTCAGGATAATGAAGGTTCAGGAATTATTTACTGTTTGACGCGGAAAAAAGTTGAAGAACTAGCTTTTAAATTACAACACGATAAAATTTCTGCTTTACCCTATCATGCCGGTTTGAGCGATATAGAACGCAGTGAAAATCAAACCAAGTTTATTCGAGATGATGTCAGAATAATTGTTGCAACAATTGCTTTCGGCATGGGCATTAATAAACCCGATGTCCGTTTTGTTGTTCATTACGATATTTCACGCAATTTAGAAAGTTATTATCAAGAATCGGGCAGAGCGGGTAGAGATGGCGAATTTTCGCGCTGTATGCTTTTCCTAAGTTACAGCGATGTCAAAACCATTGAATGGTTAATCGAGCAAAAAAGCGATGAACAAGAGCAGATGATTGCCAAACATCAACTGCGTCAAATGATAGATTATGCAGAAGGTACAGACTGCCGTCATGCAATTCAATTAAGTTACTTTGGGGAAAGATTTACAGGTAACTGTGGTAATTGCGATAACTGCTGTAATCCCAAACCAGTTGAAGATTGGACAATTGAAGCCATGAAATTTTTGTCTTGCGTGGCGCGCTGCAAACAAAGATTTGGCATGAAACATATTATAGATATCCTACGGGGAAGTAAAACTCAGAAAGTTCTTAGTAAAGGACACGATAAGCTTTCTACTTACGGAATTGGTAAGGATAGAACCCTCGATGAATGGCGAATGTTGGGGCGTTCTTTGCTGCATCAAGGTTTACTCGAACAAACTACTGATGGTTATGCGGTATTAAAACTTAACTCTTTAAGTGTGGAAGTAATGAAGAAGCAGCGTTCCGTTTCTATTGTTGTTCCTGCCAAAGAAAAACTAAGCCTGAAAGGAAGAAGCGAGAAAGCAGAACAAGCAGATATTTTATTTCAAAAATTGCGCCAACTTCGCAAACAGCTTGCCGATGCTCAGTCAGTACCACCTTATGTAATATTCGGTGATTCTACTTTGAAATTAATGACGCAAATGAAACCGAAAACAAAGCAGGAATTTAGCCAGCTTGCGGGGGTTGGTAGTCACAAACTTACTCAATATGGCGATAAGTTTATTGCAGTAATCAAAGGTTATTTGCAAGAACAAAGTCCTGAAAAACAAAAATATACCGATTCAAAAGGAGATATTTCATATACAGAATTACAGACTTTTGAATTACATAAGGAAGGACTGAGTATTAAAGAAATTGCTCAACAGCGTAACCTTCGTTCTACTACAATTACTCGTCACCTTTCAGATTTAATTGAAAAAGATAAACCAGTAGATTTAAATTTATTAGTTACTACCGATAAGCAGAAAAAAATCATTCAAGTTTTAGATGCATTAGGAGATGGAGCTTTAACACCTATCAAGGAGTATTTAGGTGATAATTACAGCTTCGATGAAATCCGCTTAGTTAGGGGTAAGTGGAGAAAACAAGTTAATAAGTCTAATAGTAAATAAGTAGGTTGGCGTTGAAAATAGTTATTAGGATTAGGACTTACGCAACTGGCATATTTTTATCGTAGGGGCACGTGACACTTTGAGAAGTTTTGAACGTAGTAATAACCTTTGTAGTGTCACGCACCAACAGACATTGTGACAATTGCGTAAGTCCTGAGGATAAGAGAATAGGGAATAGGAAATAGGAAATAGGGTTTGAGGATAATAGGACTTACGCAAAAGTAACGTAACTGCGTCCCGAGCGACAGCTACGTAATCCCACGAAATGTTGGGATTGCTTCCCTACACTTGGTTTCGATCGCAATGACAAATCTTGTGAGGCTCTACCTCAACCTATTGCACGAGCCAATCTCTAAAAAGGAAAAGGCTTTTGATGCGTTATAGCTTCAACTTAACGCAAAGGCGATACTGCCGATATCTATCCCGAATATTTGATTTGCTCCCGGCTCCTAAATCTTCTATCTCGCAGAATTAAACAGTAAGTACATATAGCTACTACATTCACATTGCAATCTTATTTGAATCGCATTTATGCTGAGCAATAATACTTATTTGTCATGTTGTCATGACAATTTTGGTATAGACAACCTCCTGCAAGAGGTAATTGAGCCCATAATATCAAGGTTCCATGACAAAAAGATCCCCAAATAGCTTAATAATTCGTAATTGACACAAAAAAGTTCTGTTTACCCCCTTGATCCCAACCAAGGAGTTGTAGTTAATATTATTAACAAGTGATTCATCTCTCAATATTGATACTTATGAATAGTATTAGTAAAACTTTTATATAGTCATAAGAGTTGTGAGAGAAGAAGTTGTAAAAGGTCAAGATAAAAAATCTTAGTTTTATCAAATAGAAGATTGTTTAGTCTTGAACCCTATATTTATCCGGCGATATTCCTTGTAGGAATAAAGCTAAATAAAAATTGAAAATTTGTCATAAACCTAACAATTCCATAAAAAAAGATTTGGGGTAGATGTAATTAGACCGACCTCTCCTTAATCAAAAGAAATTTCTTCAATTTTACTTTAGGAGGTCTTTATTCATGGCAAAAGAACGCCCACCATTAGAAGAAATGACATTGCGGCAACTACGTAAAGTTGCTAGCGAATACGGCATATCTCGTTATAGCCGGATGCGTAAATCTCAATTACTCGCAGCAGTTCAGGAAGCACAGAGTAAGAAATTATCCAGACAGGAATCTCATTTATTGGAGGCACAGGAAACAGTGGAAGCAGCAAAATTCGAGTTAGGGCAAGAAGATAAGACTGGTGGTAACCTCGCTTCTGTTGATGAGGGACTTGCTGATTTACCTAGTGGTTATGGTGAAAGTCGTATTGTTTTAATGCCTCGCGATCCACAATGGGCTTATGCTTATTGGGATGTTTCCAACGAGCATAAAGAAGAATTACGCAAACAAGGCGGACAGCAGCTTGCGTTAAGAATTTACGATGTTACCGATATCAACTTAGATAGTCAAAGTGCCCACAGTCTTCAGGAATATCCTTCTGATGAAATGGCACGAGAATGGTATTTACCAATTCCAGTTAGCGATCGCGATTATATAATCGACATCGGTTATCGTTGTGCTGACGGTCGTTGGTTGGTATTAGCTCGCAGTGCTAAAGTACATGTGCCTCCCGTGTATCCTTCTGATTGGATTGAAGATATCTTTATTACTGTTGACTTTGAAGAAGATTTACGCGGTGTAACCAAGTACGAATTAGTACCACCTGCGAAGAAAACCCCAGAAACCGCAGCAAACGGCAACGGAAATGCTATTTACGAGCAAATATTCGGTATGGCTGAATCCGCTGAAGCAATGCGGGTAGCGGGTTCTATCTTCGGTTCTCAGCATCACGTAGCTGGTTCAATGGCTCCAGAGCAAGCAATTAGTTCTTACATTTTCCCATCTGGCGTTGGTATGTGGTCGCTGCCTACAGCATCCGGTGTAAACATGTCTGGTGTTGGCATGGGTGCATCTCAACCTCCCGAACGTCCTCGCAAGTTCTGGTTAATTGCTGATGCTGAGTTGATTGTTTACGGTGCTACAGAACCTGATGCTACTGTTACAATCGGTGATCGCGAAATCAAACTTAATCCCGATGGTACATTCCGCTTCCAAATGTCCTTCCAAGATGGTTTGATTGATTATCCAATTAAAGCAGTTGCTGTTGACGGCGAACAAACCCGTTCGATTCAGATGAAGTTCAATCGTGAAACTCCATCACGCAATACCAATACTAAGGAAGAAGCTGTTTTAGAATGGTTTTCCTAAATTTGAGATTCTCAGCAGTAGAATTTTGAATTAATGAATTAACTCGAATTTATATGAATTATCTCCTCGCAAAATTATTTCGGGGAGATTTTTTTATGTGAGATAAAATGCAGCAACTAAGAACGATACACAGTTATCCTAGATAAAGTTTGTAGCTGCTTGCGATTAGCTCGCCCCATCTGCTCCGGACATCCCTTTTCTTGCTAAGGAAAGAGAAAGAGGCTGAGGTAAAACTTTATTAGTTAATTCTATAGGTATGTTCAACAAAAATTTTATCGGATTATTATTAATAGTTGCAGGTGTATTCTTCTTCCGCTCTTATAGGCAGAATAATGGGAATCTACCAGAATTAACTCAAAAACCATCAATAGTTACACAAGAAGATAATATTTCAGGATATGAGATTTCAGGAGATAAAATATCGCAAACAAAGACAGCCGATAAAGTCGCGAAACAATTTTCTGCTGATTGTCCCGGAAGAGATAAGAATTTCAGCATTGAATTTTTCAAAACAAATAATTTAGGTAAAAAATTTGAGAAAGGAATTAACCACGTAATTATTTTTAATCCGAAATCACCAAAATTAGATTTTAAGGTAAATGTAGGTTTAGCTCACAAGATTTATGCGAAAACCGAGAGTGGTAAATTACGTAAAGAATACGTTCCCAAATTGTTTGGCGAAATAATCGGCGATGACAATGCTTTGTTGAATGGTAAACAGCCCATAGCTGCTATTAATGCCGATTATATAGATACTGAGGATAAACCACAGGGTTTAAATATTTCCAGAGGAGTTGAATATTCGGGAGATTTTAAAAATAGACGTTCTTCTTTCGGTATATCAGGAGGAAAACCTTATCAACGTCAAGCGACTATTGCAAAAGGTAGAAGAAATAGAGATATTCTTAATTACAATATAGTTGGAGGTAACGGTAGATTTTATCGTAACGGAAAGTTTATAGATATTTGTAATGCTTTAGGGGAACTTGCTTGTAAGCGAGCTATAAATCGTTCCATGGCTGCAACTACAAGTAAAGGCTATGTGATTTTATTGGTTAATGATAAAAGAGCTAATTCTGATATTAAAATTTCTGAAATTAATCGAGAACTTTTACCAGATAAGTTTGATGATGTCTTAGAAGGTATTGCTGGGAATAACTGTTTAGGAAAAATTAGAGAAGGAATACTGTTTGATGGAGGAGAATCTCCTGGATTATTTTACAATGGTAAAACTTATGTAGAAAATTTTGGTGCAATTGGTTCGGTATTTTTGATTTACAAGAAATAAGAAATAGGTAATTGGTAACTACTAACTACTAACTACTAACTCCTAACTACTAACTCCTAACTACTAACTCCTAACTACTAACTACTAACTCCTAACTACTAACTACTAACTACTAACTACTAACTACTAACTACTAACTACTAACTACTAACTACTAACTACTAACTACTTATAAGTCTTTGGGAAGATAAAGCATGATGCCAGCAAGCGGTAGGCTGGAGTAATACCTCAAATTCTGTGATATGACACCTAACGAAATTGCCGATACGCTAACGGAATTATTTGGTAAATCTGAGATACAAGTTCTTGCACCTGGTTCTTGGCAAGTTGAAACCCCTACTTTTCGACTATTGATACTACTCAGCGAAGACCAAACTTGGTTGCGAGTGTTGTTACCAATTATGCCAGCACAGCAAGCACAACCGTTTTTACAACAGTTTTTTGAAGCTAATTTTGATGATACTCAACAAGTACGCTACGCCATGCATCAAGATGTGTTGTGGGGAGTATTTCAACACAGTTGTGCCAGCTTGGTTTTAGAAGATTTCCGCGATGCGATCGCCAGACTAATTTCTCTTTACGAAGTCGGCGTGAATGATGCTTTCAGCCGTTTAACTGAAAACAAGATTAAGGAAATTATTCAAGCTTCTAAACAGCAAGGAAAATCTTTAGAAGCCACAATGCAAAATCTTGAGCGGTTTTATGCCGAAGGTTTAATGGGTGAAATAGAAGAAAGCCCCGAAGGGCGAGAAAAAGTTTTGACTGCTTGGCGAAGACAATTAGAAAGATTTTGGAACGAACAGTGAGCAGTTAACAGTTAACAGTTAACAGTGAACAGTTAACAGTTAACAGTGAACAGTGAACAGTTAACAGTTAACAGTGAACAGTGAACAGTTAACAGTGAACAGTGAACAACTATGTAGTTAATGAACCCTAGTGTTTTAGGATAATTGGTAACTGCTAACTGATAACTGTTGACTGATTATGGATATTGTAGAAATTTTAAAAGATGATTATCAACGTTTTCCTGAGAATCAAACTTATAGCATTTACGCTGAAGATGTTTATTTTAAGGATCCGATGAATGAATTTAATGGGGTTGAACGCTATAAGTTGATGATTAAGTTTATTCAAACTTGGTTTGTCCAAACTCAGATGGATTTACATGATATTCGCAGGGAAGGGGACACTATTAAAACTGAGTGGACGCTTAATTGGAATACACCTCTACCCTGGAAACCGCGAATTTCTATTTCGGGATGGAGCAACTTGATGGTAAATTCCGATGATTTGATAGTTTCTCACATAGATTATTGGAAATGTTCCCGATTTGATGTAATTAAACAGCATTTCTTCCCCTTAAAAAGTACATAATGAATATATGTAAATAAATGTAAAAGCTTCTCAGGAAACAAAGATTATTCATGCGCGTAATTTTAATGACGGGTAAAGGTGGTGTAGGCAAAACTTCGGTTGCTGCTGCTACGGGACTTCGTTGTGCTGAATTGGGTTATCGCACCCTGGTTTTAAGTACAGATCCAGCCCATTCTTTAGCTGACAGTTTTGATATGGAACTTGGACATGAACCACAAGAAGTTCGTCCAAATTTGTGGGGTGCGGAATTAGATGCACTGCAGGAGCTTGAAGGAAATTGGGGTGCTGTAAAACGCTACATCACTCAAGTTTTACAGGCTAGGGGATTAGAAGGAGTACAAGCCGAAGAATTAGCAATTTTACCGGGAATGGATGAAATTTTCGGTTTAGTAAGAATGAAGCGTCACTATGATGAAGGTATATATGATGTTTTAATTATTGACTCCGCACCTACTGGTACAGCTTTACGGTTATTGAGTTTACCAGAGGTTAGCGGTTGGTACATGCGCCGTTTTTATAAGCCTTTTCAGAATATTTCGGTAGCGTTGCGTCCTTTGGTAGAACCTATTTTCAAGCCGATTGCTGGTTTTTCGCTACCAGATAGAGAGGTTATGGATGCACCTTACGAATTTTACGAGCAAATTGAAGCTTTGGAAAAAGTATTAACTGACAATACTCAAACCTCGGTTCGTTTGATTGCCAATCCAGAGAAAATGGTAATTAAAGAATCTCTCCGCGCTCATGCTTACTTAAGTTTGTACAATGTAGCGACTGATTTAGTGGTAGCAAATCGGATTATTCCACAAGAAGTTCAAGACCCATTTTTCAAAAGATGGAAAGATAATCAAGAGCAATATCGTCAAGAACTTCATGAAAATTTTCACCCTTTACCAGTTAAAGAAGTTCCGCTTTACTCTGAAGAAATGTGTGGTTTAGAAGCTTTAGAAAGGCTCAAAGAAACGCTTTATAAAGATGAAGACCCAACTCAAGTTTATTACCAAGAAAATACAATTCGAGTTGTTCAAAACCAAAATCAATATAGTTTAGAATTATATTTACCGGGTATTCCTAAAGACCAGGTGAATTTAAGTAAAAGTGGAGATGAATTGAATATTACTATCGGTAACCATCGTCGTAATCTAGTACTTCCACAAGCATTAGCAGCACTACAACCATCAGGAGCAAAGATGGAAGATGATTATTTGAAAATTCGCTTTTCAGAAGTCGTAAAGGCTTAATAATTATTTTTAGGTGGGCTAATACCCACCATTTATTTGAAAAAATATCTATTTAGATGATAATTTTGCTTCAAAAAAATTAATATTTTCCGAAAAAAATCATTTTTTTTGAAGAAATAAGGCAGTATTCTTACGGAAGACATTATTAGTAATAATACTTCACAATGTTTTTAGATTTAAGAATAAAATTTGCTCTTTCCTTAAAAAAAAATGGCTTTATTTCAGGAAAAAAGCTTGTCGAAAAACATCGAACAAGATGATTTACTATACCGAATTACAAACTGTATTCGTCATTCATTAGAATTAAAAGAAACGTTTACAAGAATAGCAGCAGAAGTCAGATTTTTTCTTGCTATTGATAGGGTAATGGTTTATCAGTTTCATCCTGATGGTAGCGGTCAAGTTGTTGCTGAGTCAATTAATGAGAATAATTTACCTTCTTTGTTGGGACTGAATTTTCCTGCTGATGATATTCCCGGTGATGCAAGGGAAATGTTTGTTAAGTTGCGGGTACGTTCTATTGTTAATGTAGAAACTGGGCAAATTGGTAAAAGTGCAGTATATGAAACGGAAACCGGAGAAATTATTGCTGAAGAAATTTCTTATCATAATGTCAACCCGTGCCATATAGAATATCTGACGGCAATGGGGGTAAAGTCTTCTTTAGCAACACCTATTTTTCACCAAGAGCAACTTTGGGGATTATTAGTTGCTCATCATTCGGAATCCTACCCGGTTTCGCAACAAGAATTAAAAGTAATGCAAATAGTTGTAGCACAACTATCACTAGCCATTGCTCAAAATTTTCTTCTCACTCAAGCTCGCCAACAAGGGAAACGAGAATCGATTATTAGTAGTATTGCCACTTTACTGCATTCAGTCAAAGACATTCCCTTACAAGCAGCTTTAGAAAAAACTGTTGCTGCTTTTGAAGGTTGTGGGGGTAGACTTTGTATCAGAAATCAACATTCTAAGAGTTTTACGGAATGCTTAGAAAATAGTAGCGAATCAATCAAAGTTTATACCGACGGAAAGCAACCAGTAATATCAGATTTATCAAAATATTCTTTGATGGAGCAGTATAGCATTTGGAGAGAATACTATAAGTCTAATAATTATAATGTTTGGGCAATTTCCGATATTCATCAAATCCCTGGCTTCCGAAATTTACAACGTGCTTTTCAAATAAATAAAATTCGTAGCATCTTGATGATTCCCCTCGAACATCATCAGCAATTGCTAGGTTACTTAAGCATTTTTCGAGAAGAAATAGATACAGAAACTCTATGGGCTGGACAATTTGATCCAGATAAAAGACAAAACTATCCACGAAAATCATTTGATTTATGGCGGCAGTCGAAAACCGCCCAAGCTCGTCAGTGGAAAAAGGAAGAAATAGAATTAGCAGAAAAATTAGCAACCCAATTTTCTACAGCTATTCATCAATACAACTTACACCAACAGCTACAGATTTTTAATCATAATTTAGAAAGTCAAGTAAAACAGCGTACAAACGCATTACAACAAGCAGCTAAACAACGAAAAATTTTATTTGAAGTAGTTACTAAAATTCGAGAATCTTTAAATTTAGAAGTTATTTTTAATACTACAACTCAACAAGTATGTCAGACTTTGCAAGCCGATAGAGTAGCGGTATATCGTTTTAATCCGGATTGGAGTGGTGAATTTGTTGCCGAGTTTGTCAATGAAGGCTGGGTAAAACTAGTTAGTTCTGATGCGACAAAAATTTGGAAAGATACTTTTTTAGAAGAAAGTCAGGGCGGAAGGTGTCGCTTGAATAAAAGCATTGCAGTAGATGATATCTATCAAGCTGGTTATGCCGATTGTCATATAGAACTCTTAGAGCAATTTCAAGCAAAAGCATATGCTGCTGCGCCAATTTTTACTGGTGAAAAACTTTGGGGTTTACTTGCAGCGTACCAAAACTCAGCACCACGTCATTGGGAAGAATCGGAGATAAAATTTTTATGTCAAACCGCTACTCAATTTGGTATAGCAATCCAGCAATCAGAATTATTAACTCAAACAAAACAGCAAGCAATTAGTTTAGAAAAAGCAAGCGAACAACAACTTTTATTGTTTAACCTTGTTGCAAAGATGCGGAGATCTCTGGATTTGAATACTATTTTTCAAATCACAACAAAAGAACTGCATCGGATTTTAAATACTAATAGAGTTGGCGTATATCGCTTTGATTCTGATTCAGAATATAACTACGGTGAATTAATTGCTGAAGAAATTTCTCCCGGTATTTCTTCAGCTTTAGCGGTAAAAATTAAAGATAGCTGTTTTGGACACAATTATGTTAATAAATATCGTCATGGAAGAGTTAGTGTAGTTACTGATGTTCGTAATGCTGGTTTAAAGGATTGTCATGTTGCAATTTTAGAAAAATTTCAAGTTAAAGCAAATATAATCGCTCCTGTAATGAAAGGTAAGGAGCTTTGGGGTTTGTTATGCATTCATCAATGCGACAAACCTCGTAACTGGAAAAATTCAGAAGTTCAATTTGTTACTCAAGTAGGAATTCAGCTTTCTATAGCATTAGAACAAGCAGATTTGCTCGCTCAAAGTAGATTACAAACCGAAGCAATAAAAAAAACACTAATTAATTTAAGAAAAGCGCAAACCCAATTGATTCAAAACGAAAAAATGTCCTCATTAGGACAACTCGTGGCAGGAATAGCACACGAGATTAATAACCCAGTTAACTTTATTTACGGAAATATTAATCATATTCATCAATATGCAGAAGATTTACTGAGTATTTTGGAACTTTATCAACAAAGCTGTGATGCTGGTAACTGCCAAATAAATCGGCGAGCAGAAGAAATTGATTTAGAATTTTTAGTTGATGATTTACCAAATATGTTATCTTCAATGAAAGTCGGAGCTTCGCGGATTCGCGAAATTGTTTTATCATTACGTAATTTTTCTCGACTCGACGAAGCAGATTTAAAAGGTGCTGATATTCACGAAGGTATTGAGAGTACATTATTAATTTTGCAATACCGTTTAAAAGCAAAACCAGATAGTCCCAGTATTGAAGTAATTAAAGAATACGGTGAATTGCCAGAAGTCGAATGTTATGCCGGACAATTAAATCAAGTCTTAATGAATGTTTTTAGCAATGCAATTGATGCATTAGAAGAAGGAGTCAGTAAAAGTTTTTGGGAAGTAGAAGCTGATAATAATCAATCTTTAACCCCAAAAATTAGGATTTGTACTCATATCAACGAAGAAAAAAATAGAATTGTAATTCGTATTGCCGACAACGGGTTAGGAATGACTGAACAAGTAATGAAACGAATGTTTGACCCGTTTTTTACCACAAAACCAGTAGGGAAAGGTACTGGTTTAGGATTGTCAATTAGCTATCAGATAATAGTTGATAAACATAAGGGAATTTTTAATTGTAAATCTTTACCTGGAAAAGGCTCCGAATTCTCTATGGAAATTCCAGTTAAGCAAAGTTATTAAGGGAATTGGGCATTGGGCATTGGGCATTGGGCATTGGGAATTGGGCATTGGGCATTGGGCATTGGGCATTGGGCATTGGGCATTGGGAATTGGGCATTGGGCATTGGGCATTGTAGAAATATAACAATGCTTCGTTTCTTATTGAGTTAAAAGTGAGTAATTGTCCTTTATCCTATGCCCTATGCCCTATTTGCCATGCCCAATACTAACTTCTCAACTGCACCGGCATTGCTAAATAAGTCATCTTCACTCCACCAACGGGAGAAAATATAACGGGAGCTAGATTGTTGTTTAGCTGCATTTGAATTTCTGCTGAAGGTAATGCTTTTAATCCTTCCATCAAATATTTAATATTAAAAGCAATATCAATATCATCTCCTAATATTTGTGCTGGCATGGATTCCATTCCACTACCGATTTCTTGAGTTTCTACTGACAAGGTAATTTCTTGAGATTCACTATCGATGCTAAGTTTGGCAATATTGTTTTTTTGATCTGCAAGCACGGCAATTCTTTCTAATGCGCTGATGAGTTGTTTTCTATCTAAAGTTAACTCTCGTTCAAAACCCGACGGTATAAGTTGACGGTAAGCTGGATATTGTCCTTCTAAAGTTCTGCTGGTTAAACGCTGATTTTGCCATTCAAAAACTACTTGCCCTTGATCGAAATACATTGCTACAGGCTCATCTTCTGCTGAACTATGAGCTAACATCCTTTCCAATTCTCGCAGAGCCTTGCTTGGTAAAGTTACCTGTACCGAATCGGGTTGCTCCTCATCATCATTTAAATTCTCATTTGTAGTTTCTACTACTGCTAAACGATGTCCATCAGTAGCTGCAAATTCTAAAGCGTCTTGCTTAACCGTTAAATGAACTCCCGTAAGTACCTGTTTGGTTTCATCTGCACTTGTAGCAAATAAAGAACCTCCTAAGCCCTCGATTAATGCACTCGCAGGAAGGTGAATTGCTTTATCATTTTCAGTTACAGGTAGTTCCGGAAATTCCTCTGCACCCATTGCTCGTACTTCATAGCGTCCACTTTTTGGCTTTAAGGTAACAGTCAAACCTTCTCCTACAGGTTGATTTTCTTTATCTGAAGATTCATCATCAAGAGTAATTTCTCCTTCTGGCAAACGAGAAACTATATCATTAAGTAGCTTTGCTGGAAGCGCGATTGTTCCTGCTTCTAAAACCTCAGCGTTAAATGTAGTGCGAATTCCTAAACTTAAATCAAAAGCTGTTAAGCTAACTTGACCATTTGCAGCATCTGCTTGTAGAAGCACATTGGCAAGTATAGGATGAGTTGGACGAGAAGGAACAGCACGAGAAGTTAGTGAAAGATGGTTGTTTAAATCGCTTTGATTGCAAACTAGTTTCATAATTTTTTGAGATGCTGCTTTATCTAAATATAAGTGAACACAGGACATGGAACAAAGATGAGTTGAGGCGATGTAACATTTTTTTCATCTTTTGTTTTTTGATAACTTTTGGCATTCGAGCCTATTCCCTTCCTGGTGGAAGATTACCGGTGGAGATTGAGGGAGGGAGTGAGGGAGTGAGGGAGAAATTATTACAGGAAATCTTAGAGGATGTTTGAAAAGTATAGTTTTTATCCCAATTCTCTGATTATCCCCCCTTCCCCCCTTTACAAAGGGGTGTAAAAGTCCCCCTTTTTTAAGGGGAGCCACTGCGTTGCCGAGGCTCCCTCGGTTGTAGCAAGTGGCGTGGATTTAGGGGGATATAAAAATTCGTGGTTTTATTTATGACTTTCCAAACATCCTCTTAGAGCGGAATCGGAGTAATCCATCAAAAACCAAAAACAATCATTGCTTTTGTTAAACCTCGAATTCATAAGTCCGAAATCGTACATCTATCGTTAAACAAAAGTTAAATAAATATTATTCTTATTTAACCAGCTATACCTGTGGAAACTGTGGAAAAACTATTGTAGTCTGTCTCAAAAAGGTCTTACCAAATCATCTTTGTGGAAAAACCTGTGGAAAAACTACCACTTTTTCCACAGGTTACTCATATTTAATAACTTTTTCCACAATTTAATTGAAAGTTTTCCACAAAAGTACGTTCTAGCTTTCACCAGTATCTTGTTAACTTCTATTTAGAATTACCCATACCGATGCGATCGCCTAATTGACGGAGGGTTTGCCCCAAGCTATGATCCGTTTTCTTCAACTGGGCAATTTTTTCACAACTGTATATAACAGTAGTATGGTCTTTACCACCAAATTCTTCGCCGATTCTAGGCAAACTTAAATCTGTATGTTGTCTCATAAGAAACATGCCTATTTGTCTTGCCCAGCTAATTTCTCGTCGTCGGGAATTACTTTTGAGATCTTCAACAGAAACATTAAATGTATCGGCTACTATACTTAAAATTGCTACCGGAGTTGCTTCTACCTTTTCAGCTTGCGGTTCTAAAACCGAAGCAATATTTTCTACTGTCATCGGTAAACCCCAGATAGAAATATATGCCATTGCTCTAATTAATGCTCCTTCTAATTCTCGAATATTAGAAGTGTAGTTAGAAGCAATGTATTCTATGACATCTGTAGGCAAATTTAAATTTTCGTATTCGGCCTTTTTTTGTAAAATAGCCATTCTAGTTTCTAAATCTGGTGCCTGAATGTCAGCAATTAATCCCATAGAGAAACGTGAAGATAATCTTTCTTGAAGACGAGGTATTTGATTCGGGGGACGATCTGATGCAATAACTACTTGTTTACCTTCTTGATATAAGGTGTTAAAGGTATGGAAAAATTCCTCCTGAGTAGATTCTTTGCCTTCAATAAACTGAATATCATCTACTAATAGTACGTCCGCAGCTCTGTAATGTTCTTGAAGGCTTTGTCTGCTATCATTCCGAATGGCGCTAATTACGTCATTTGTAAACTGTTCGGTAGAAACATAAAATATTTTAGCTGAAGGGAAAATTTCTAAGCGATAATTACCTATAGCCTGCATTAAGTGGGTTTTCCCCAATCCGACACCACCATACAAAAACAAAGGATTAAATTCCTTGCCAGGAGATTCTGCTACTGCTAAAGAAGCAGCATGAGCTAAGCGATTGTTTGCACCAACTACAAAACGGGAAAATACATATTTTAAATTTAAGATCGATGTTTTTTGTCCGTTTGTACCGATATTGCTCGGAATATTTGTTACTGGAGGCAATTCAACCTTCGCTTCATCTTCTTTATTAACAGTATTATCGCCGCTCGTGACCGTAAAATAAATACCTACTGGATGACCAAGAATATCCTGGACTACCGACCCAATAGTTTTTATGTAATACTTTTGTAACCAATTGCGAGCAAAGGGATTGGGAGTACGAATTACCAAACAGTTATTTTCCAATTTTTCGGCGATCGCTGTTTTTATCCAAGTTTCAAAGGTGGGACGCGAAAGTTCTAACTGTAAGCGCTCCAAGACTTGAGACCATAAATTTTCTATCTTGTCAGACATTATTAACCACCGCCAGTAGGTAATCGTCGTTTGGTAAAGATATTAAAAATAAGTAACCATGCCGAAAACATGAAATTATCGGCAATCTAAACCCAAAAAATTTTTACGTTGTAATCCCGCATGCAGAATTCATCCAGTAGGCAATATCCTACCATTCACGCAATCACACGGAGAAATAAAATCACATGAACAAAAAAGCTTTACTATTAATCATGAGTAAAATTTATACTAGTAACTCAAAAAAACGTCTTTGGACAAAAAATTTTATTTTAGCTTTTTTTGTGACGATTAGCACCGGTTTAATTGGTGGTTGTGCTTTGCCCGGTCAGATTATAGGTAGTAGAAACAACCAGCAAACGGCTCAGGCCCAAAGGAAAGATGATAGTGATAGTGTTGCCAAAATTGCTCCACCTCCCATCTTTAAAAATTCAAGGGACCCTAATTTTGTGGTTTCTGTCGTCCAAGCAGTAGGGCCAGCAGTAGTTCGTATTGATACATCTAAAACAGTAAGTTCTCGCGTTCCAGATCAATTTAACGACCCGTTTTTTCGTCGATTTTTTGGAAGTAGAATCCCAGTAGAACCTAGAGAAAGGCAGCAAAGGGGAAACGGTTCTGGATTTATTATCAGTTCTAAGGGTGAAATATTAACCAATGCTCACGTAGTAGACGGTGCCGATAGAGTAACTGTTGAATTAAAAGATGGTCGTAAATTTAACGGTCAAGTATTAGGTGAAGACCCGGTAACAGATGTTGCCGTGATTAAAATTGATGCTGATAATTTACCAACTGTTCCTTTAGGAAACTCAGAAAGACTACAGCCAGGAGAAGCAGTAATTGCCATCGGCAATCCTTTAGGTTTAAACTACACTGTAACTTCCGGTATCATTAGCGCTACGGGTCGTTCCAGCAGCGATATTGGCGCTTCTGACAAACGAGTTGATTACATTCAAACCGATGCTGCAATTAACCCTGGTAATTCTGGCGGACCTTTATTAAGTGCCCAAGGAAGAGTCATAGGTATGAATACCGCCATTATTCGAGGCGCTCAAGGTTTAGGATTTGCCATTCCTGTAAACACAGTCAAAAGAATTTCTGAGCAATTAATATCTAAAGGTAGGGTAGACCATCCCTATTTAGGAATTCAGATGGTGACGCTGACACCAGATGTAAAAGAAAAGTTGAACAGCGAAATCGGGAACCCGAATATTTCCTCCGATAAAGGGGTTTTATTAATCCGCATTATGCGTGGTTCCCCAGCATCTCAAGGTGGATTAAAAGCAGGGGATGTTATTGTCAGTATAAATAACCAGTCCGTTAAACGTAACGAAGATGTACAGAAAATAGTTGAAAATAGTAAAATTGGTCAGCCCTTGAATTTAAAGGTAGAACGCAACGGACGTACCGTAAACTTAACAGTAAGACCTGCAACTTTACCAGCAGCTAATCGTAGCTGAAATATGAAAATATAGGAAAATAGGGAGAAATAGTTATGAGTTATTCTAATTTCAACCTTTGACCTTTAAACTTTAACCTCTAACCTTTAACCTATTTAATATATGCCTAAAAAACTTTCAATCATTGAGTTAGGTAATCCTATTCTGCGGCGAAAAGCCGAACCCGTGAACAATATTCAAGAACAAAGCATTCAAAAGCTAATCGATGATTTACTGAAAACAGTTATGGATGCTAATGGAGTTGGTATCGCAGCACCGCAAGTGGCTCAAAGCTACCGAGTATTTATCGTTGCTTCTCGTCCGAATCTTAGGTATCCTAATGCTCCTTTAATGGATCCTACAGCAATGATTAATCCTCGAATTATTGATTGTTCTGACGAAATGGTTAAAGGCTGGGAAGGTTGCCTGAGTATTCCAGGAATTAGGGGGCTAGTTCCAAGACATCGAAGTATAAAGGTTGAATATACCGATAGATACGGTAATTTAAATCATCAAGAATTAACTGAATTTGTTGCTCGTATTTTCCAGCATGAATACGACCATTTTGAAGGTTTGGTATTTTTAGATCGAGTTGAAAGCACTTTAGATATTGCTACCGAGCAAGAATATCAAAATTTGATGTTTAATAAACTATAATCTAGCTAAATATTACGAAATGTCAGGTACATTTAAAAAGTTGCTTGTCTTGATATAAAATTAACCGAGAAAAATTAACTAAGAAACAGAAACCCGACTTTGAGAAATGAAAAGTCGGGTTTCTTGGATGTGTGTGTAAGAGAGTCACTTATTCTTCAGGATTCCGATATCGTTTGTATACTTCCATAGCAGCTAGATAACATTCATCAGCTTTTTGCAAGTTTTCATTATGCTCCCCTCTAATACGCTGCTTATAAGCATTACCCAAATTATATTGAGTCATTGCCCATTGTTGGGGAACTAGATCTGATTGATACACTTCTAGGGCACAATTGTAGGATAGTATGGCGATTTCAACATTTTCTGACTTGTCACCAGCAACGCGATCACAATAGACATTACCCAAGTTATATTGGATTGTCGCCCATTGATACGGAAATACCGAACGTTGATATACTTCAAGTGCGGCGAAATAGTGTTGAATTGCTATTTCCAGGTTTTCGGCTTTATCTCCTTTTTGACGACTTTTATAAGCCGTACCCAAATTATTTTGAGTCATTGCCCAATCTTCGGGAAAGATATCGCGCTGGTAAACCTCTAATGCACCTTCATAACACTTAATGCCTTCATCTAAGTTGTCAGCTTCATCCCCTATAATCCGCTCAACCAAAGCATTACCGAGATTATTTTGAGTTCCAGCCCATTCTTCGGGGTACTTATCCCGATTAAAATAGGTTAATGCAACTTGATAACCTTTAATAGCTATTTCTAAGTTATCCGCTTTATTACCAAGGGAGAACTGTTGAATTAATACGCTAAAATTTACAATATCAACTAAGACACTATGAGCGATTGAAGGTTGAACCTTCTCTACAGTTTCCTTTACCCAATCTTCTATAACTTGGGCAAAATGCGTATTTAATTTATCTAAATTCGCAGCTAGTAGAGGATATACAACTTTAGCATTTCCGTTAGTTTTGGAAATAGTCCGTAATACTTCACCTAAGAAATCTAAATAATTCTGGGAAGATTTAGCTGCTGGCAAAGAATTTTTGATTCCTTTAGCTAAAGGCTTAGCAATATTTTGTAGAAATTCCGAAGCTTTTTGCTCTCCGATTTCTGCCATTATTCCCGCAACTTGAGCTAAAGTCAAAACGAATTGCGTATCAATTAAATCTTGATTTTCACGCAATATTTCAGCTTCGGCTCCACTAGGGCAACTCATCAAGGTTTCAATCAGTTCCAAGTAAGCAGAAGGGCGCTCCGATTCTTCAGAATTAAACGTCTTAGGAGCCTGTGCTAACATACCTTTTAAATCGTCAGCTAAATTTCGCAAAAACTTAGCTGTTTCAACTGCACCCTGTTCTTCAGCTTTGATGGCTATTTGTTCCATCACCATAATTAAATCTTCATCAACCAATTTTGCATTGGCTTTTAAGATTACAAATTCCTCTCCACTAGAACAATCCAAAAGCTCTTTAATTAGAGCAACATACTCTTGCAGACGGCGTTCATCCATTAGGGTGAATCTCCGTAACTTTTAAGATAATTTTTACACTTCCCCCCCCGCAAAGTAATCGATATAAATACCTTAATTCAATGCTTTGATACATTTGTTGCTACTTTATGTAGATGACATGGCGAGATAAATTAGATGGGGATGATAGGAAACAAAGGAAATAATTACGCCCTCGAACTTGATACTCCTAAACTATTCCAAATTCCGAATTCAAAACTGCCGCTTCACTTCTAAAATGAAGATAGAATTTGTTGAGATTTGTATACTTAAGAGTTAATGTCCAATGGCTCCTGCCGTTTTAGTCGAAAATTTAAAGAAGCGCTACGGCACGACTGAAGCCGTAAAAAATATCTCCTTCAAAGTCTCTCAAGGAGAGATTTTTGGTTTACTAGGTCCTAATGGCGCTGGGAAAACCACAACTTTACGTGCCTTGTGTAGTCTAACTACACCTGATGCGGGTAAAATCGAAGTCTCTGGAATCTCGGTAATTGATAACCCAAGAGAAGCGAGAAAACGTCTTGGCTATGTTGCTCAGGAGGTTGCTCTAGATAAAGTGCTTACCGGAAAAGAGTTATTGCAACTTCAAGCGGCGCTTTATCATATACCTTCAAAAGTTACGAAACAGCGTATTGATACAGTTTTAGATTTACTTGGTTTAGAAGAATACGCGAATAAAAAAACAGGAACTTATTCTGGTGGTTTACGCAAGCGTTTAGATTTAGCTGCGGGATTGCTTCACGCACCGACTGTACTAGTCTTAGACGAACCGACTGCGGGGCTTGATATAGAGAGCCGTTTTGTAGTTTGGGAATTTTTAAGGAAGTTGCGAGAAGCAGGAACTACAGTATTAATTACTAGCCACTATTTGGAAGAAATTGATGCTTTAGCCGATAGAGTTGCAATTATAGATCGCGGTGAGGTAATTGCTACAGGAACACCATCACAATTAAAAGATAAAGTAGGGGGAGATAGAGTCACCCTTCGTATTCGCGAGTTTACTTCAGATGATGAAGCAGAAAAAGCCAAAAGTTTACTAACTTCCTTGCCTTTTGTTCAAGAAGTAATTATCAATGGTGCTCAAGGTAACTCATTAAATTTGGTAGTTTCTCAGCAAAATGATGCCTTGATTACTATACAGCAAGCCTTAAATGATTCCGGTTTGCCAACTTTCGGTATCGCTCAATCTCGTCCAAGTTTGGATGACGTATATCTAGCAGCAACAGGGCGTACTTTGATGGATGCCGAATTAGCCGCGGTAGGTACCCGAGATTTGAAAGCTGAAAAGAAACAAAGTATGAAATAGGTTGCTGGGAATAGGGCATAGGGCATAGGGCATGGGGCATTTTGGATTAATAGCTCCGGTGTTACTAACTCTTAACTCCTAACTCCTAACTGTACAGACGTAGCACTGCGCCCCGTCTGTACACTCCTAACTCCTAATTCCTAAATCTACAATCTAAAATCTAAAATCTAAAATAATCATGAGTGGTACTGTTTTTTCTTCCAAGTCGGATATTAAATTAGAGCAAATTGCATCGCCACAACTATATAGCGATGCTAACCAAAGTGCTTTTGGCGAGTTAGTTCAAGAAACTTTAGCATTGACTCGTCGTCTATTTATTCAGTTACAGCGTCGCCCTTCGACTTTAGTTGCTAGCATTATTCAACCCGTAATGTGGCTAGTATTATTTGGCGCACTGTTTCAAAACGCACCTAAAGGAATTTTCGGTAATACTACAAATTACGGTCAGTTTTTAACTGCTGGGATAATAGTTTTTACAGCATTTGTGGGAGCGCTTAATGCTGGTTTGCCAGTAATGTTTGATAGAGAATTTGGCTTCTTAAATCGATTATTAGTTGCTCCTTTAGCATCGCGTTTTTCTATTGTTTTTGCTTCAGCAATTTTTATTATCAGTCAAACTTTATTGCAAGCAGCAGTAATTATTGGTGCAGCATCGTTTTTAGGTGCGGGTATCCCTAATCTAGCAGGCTTGAGCGCGATCGCCTTAATAGTTTTTCTTTTGGCTTTGGGTGTAACGGCTCTTTCACTGGGCTTAGCTTTTGCTTTACCGGGACATATCGAATTAATAGCCGTAATCTTTGTAACTAATTTACCACTATTGTTTGCTAGTACAGCTTTGGCTCCCCTATCATTCATGCCCAAGTGGTTGCAGGTTGTTGCAGCACTCAACCCTCTGAGCTATGCAATCGAACCCATTCGTTATTTGTATACTCATCAAAGCTGGGGATTCAATAGTATAGTAATGCAGGCTTTTTGGGGCGATGTAACTTTTGGTGGGGCTATCTTAGTATTATCGGGCTTCGCCCTTGTAGCATTATTAAGCATCCAATCCCGCTTACGCCGTACTCTTGCGTAAAATAGAAGCATTCATTGGAATCAGAAAAGGGGAAAAATTGATGAAAATATCGATTTCACGACTGAGTAAATTAGTAGCTACAAGCTTTACTGGAATTAGCATTGCTTTGATAATTGCACCATCAGCAAGTTTGGCTCAACAGAATCAAGACGTTAATGTACCATCCAGCTATCAAAACGATGTTTTGGATACAAAAAGAGGCGATAGTGGTTCTTTATACGGAACTGAAAATGGTAATTTCGACCCAATGAGTTTGATTCATCGCTCTCAGCTTGGTACTTTAGACTGGGAAGGATTTTCTTCTCAAAATAGACAGCAAATTAATTCCGCAGCAGACTCATTTCGTCAAAAGCAGCAAAGACTGCTGCAACAACCTCAACAGCAACAACCCACAAACAGTCAGTTTGATTTTGCATTCCCGGTTTATACACCCGCACAAACTACACCCGCTTCTGGCAATTAGAAGTTGAAAAAATTAGCGAATTTTTGATTGTTGTAGAGACGTTATAGGTATAGCGTCTCTACATTTTTTGGCCTTACTGAATGAAACTATGAATCATATTTACTTATATTTGGTAGTAGAAATAAGATCCATATTTACATCAGAGACAGTGCTACATCTATAACAATGTAAAAGCATCATTTGATATTTTTCAGCAACGCCACTCTTTTTCACTTCAAAATTATAATCCCAAGGATTTTAAAACATCTTCAGCATGAGTGGTGGTATTGACGCTGGAGTCAACATTAATAATCTTTCCATTACCATCAATAACGTATGTAACGCGCTTTGCATATCCACCACCATCAACATCGTAAGCTTTGATCAAACTTTGTTCCGTGTCAACTAGTAACGGGAAATTCAAATTGTATTTTTGGGTGAAAGCTTGGTGAGAAGCTTCATCATCTGCACTTACACCCAAAACTACGATATCTTTGCTTTGATACTGAGGTTGAGCATCTCGGAAACTACAAGCTTGCTTGGTGCAGCCAGGGGTATCGTCTTTGGGATAGAAATACAAAACCACTGTCTTGCCTTTTAAATCTGATAGAGAAACTGTATTACCATTAGTATCCTTTGCTGTAAATAATGGTGCTTCTGTTCCAACTGGTAGAGGCATAACTTTAGTTAAATTTAGTTATATCTGTTGCAATGAGTATTTTATCTTAAATGCTTGCTAATTTATAATTTTGATTTGTTGTTTTTAATGATACTTGTCTACAGCTTCTAATTGTATTCAACAAAAAACAATGCCATCCCAAAGTCGAAAATCCAGAAAGTAAGCTTTTTATCAACTAAATTTCGATTTTTTAAAGTATTACAAAGTTTCGCTGTCAATAGAGTCAGATATAGTCAAATATTACATTTAGAATCAATTTCAATTTTATTTGTGAGAATTCATCCTCGCCGGGAGAACTGCACCCACGCGACTTGGGACAACGGTACATGCTTTTCCTCCGAATATCTGCTTACTCTGTATCCTTAATCCTGTAAGATAAAAAGTTTAGTAAATAAAAAAAACATTACTATTAATATAGTAAGTAAAAATGATGTCAATATAGCTAAAATGCGTGCTGTAGATTCACAAACTCAAAAAAAATTTGCTTATAGTGATTTCACTCAAAAACGAGCTATCCGCGCCTTAAGATGTTCGCCTTTTAAGTTAGGCTTGTTTGAACAAATGCTTTCACAGCGTGTAGCTATGAGTGAAATTTCTGATTTAAATGGTCTGAAAAATAACTATACTAAACGTTCTTTATCGGAGTTAGCGGCTGATAATGCTTTGTTATGGTTGATTGAAGTTGGTTTACTACGGCGTGAAGTCGATGGACAAGGAATTACAGATAGTTTTCGCTTAACTCCTTTAGGTCGTCAACTCGTAGAAGATGCATCATCCCAATCTTGGGGTACTCCAACAATTGGTGATCGCCTGCTGAATGCATTAATACGAATATTTAGATTGCCTTTTTAAATTAATTAGGTAAGTAAAAGTTAGGAGTGAGGTGGATAAGGGAACAATAATTACTGAAGCCTCTGCTCCCTTTATGAAGTGTATATAGACCAGAATATAAATTCATCTTCATTTTGAATGGGATTTTATGGCAAAGACTAAGTTGGATTAACCCCATAGTCGTCAATGCAATTTTTCCCTGGCTTCATAATTTAACTCAATAAGTCCGATTAAGAAAAAATAATAGCTAACTATGAAATCAATTATGGTAGTGGGGACAACATCCCACGCAGGGAAATCACTCTTATGCGCTGCAATATGTCGTATATTATCACGACGTGGTTGGCGAGTGGCTCCCTTTAAAGGTCAAAATATGGCTAACAATGCTTATGTTACAGCCAATGGAGGAGAAATTGGCTATGCACAAGCAGTACAGGCTTGGGCTGCTGGAGTAGTTCCTTGGATCGAAATGAACCCAGTTTTACTCAAGCCCCAGGGAGATATGACTTCCCAAGTGATTATCAAGGGTAAAGCTGTAGGAAAAGTCAGCGCTACTGATTATTACGAGCAATATTTTGACTTGGGATGGAGAGCCATCGAGGAATCCCTACATAATCTAGGAACGGAATTTGATTTATTAGTTTGCGAAGGAGCCGGAAGTCCAGCGGAAATTAATCTTAAGCACCGCGATTTAACTAATATGCGAGTTGCCAAGCATTTAAACGCTATGACTCTATTAGTAGTTGACATAGAACGAGGTGGAGCATTTGCTCACGTTGTCGGTACTTTGGAATTATTAGAACCAGAAGAGAGAAGTTTAATTAAAGGTATCGTTATTAATAAATTCCGAGGGCAACGTTCTATATTAGAACCAGGAATAAAATGGCTGGAGGAAAAGACGGGGATTCCAGTGGTAGGAGTTATCCCTTACTTAGAACAAGTATTCCCTGCGGAAGACTCGCTGGATTTATTGGAAAGAAAACCTCGTAAATTTAATGGTGAACTAAATATTTCGGTGGTTAAGCTACCAAGAATTGCCAATTTTACCGATTTTGACCCATTAGAATCAGAACCCAGTGTTGGCGTAAAATACTTAAGTCCAAAGCATGAGCTAGGACATCCCGATGCAGTAATCCTTCCAGGTACTAAAACTACTATACCTGACTTATTACTGCTGCAAAGAACGGGAATGGCTGAACAAATCCAAAATTATGCCGCA
Source organism: Cyanobacteria bacterium J06633_8 (assembly GCA_039820645.1). GTDB lineage: Bacteria > Cyanobacteriota > Cyanobacteriia > Cyanobacteriales > Nostocaceae > Rivularia. The sequence continues at coordinate 32,173 of JBCBPQ010000041.1, forward strand.
GCCGGTGGTACCGTACTCGGAATCTGTGGTGGTTTTCAAATTTTGGGTCAGATGATAGCCGATCCAGAAGGGATAGAAGGACAAGCCGGTAGATTTGGAGGCTTGGGGTTACTACCTGTAAAAAGCGTCATTACTGGGCAGAAAATCGCCAGACAGCGCCAAGTTACTTCTAATTTTCCTCAAACTGGCTTGCCGGTTCATGGGTTTGAAATTCACCAAGGACGTTCGCGAATTGAAACTCAAGGTCCCGCCGCTCAAGGCTTTGACCCTTTATTTGACGATATTAATTTGGGTTTGGTAGATAAATGTCAATCAGTGTGGGGTACTTATCTTCATGGTATGTTTGACAATGGTCCTTGGCGACGCGCTTGGCTAAATCGTTTGCGGCAACAACGGGGTTTAAAATCTCTACCTACTGGGGTTCCTAACTATCGCGAGCAAAGGGAAAAATTATTAGATTCTTTGGCGGTAAATGTAGAGCGCTACTTAGATTTAAGCGTTTTGTTATCGTAGTTAATGTTTAGTGGTTAGTTGTTAGTCGAACCAAGCTAACTACTAACTACTTCTTTATCACAGTTTCATTAATCTCTGAACATGAGCGTTAAAGTCCACTTTTTGCCGGATGATGTTACAGTTGATGCCCAAGCCGGAGAACCCCTACTTGATGTCGCTGATAGAGCAGGGGTATTGATTCCTACGGGTTGTTTAATGGGTTCTTGCCATGCTTGTACGGTTGAGGTCAAAGATGGAGATATTATCCGCGCTTGCATTAGTTCTGTACCAGCAGGTAAAGAAGAATTAACAATTAATATATTTAGCGACCCTACCTGGTAAAAGTTAAAAGATAATCCCGGTAAATAATCTTAATTCGACTACTGCGTTTATTTTTTGTTTATATCCGTTTATTTTTTGTTTATAAAAGCCTTTGAGCTATTCAAGCGGAGTAATGCCAGTTTGGGCGTATTCTTTAAACCTTTCCAAATTTTCTTGCAATGTAGTTTCTACAACCCGTCCCAGAAATAAATTATCCATGATTTTGCCAATAATACCGGGTATCGCATAACCAACGGTTAGTTTGACAATACTACTATTGCGACGGTCGTAAAATCTAATTGCGCCTCTATTAGGTAAACCATCAACTGATTCCCATTGGATGATCTGATTGGGAATCACTTTCACAATGCGCGATCGCCAACTAAATTGAAATCCACCAGTATCTAATTTCCACAGTGATAATTCTGGATTGTCTTCAAGAATTTTGACTGAATCAATCCATTTCATCCAACGAGGCATTTGCTCTAAATCCGACCACATACCCCATACTCTATCTATAGGAGCTTCTACCTCTACTTGTACCGTATGCTCCAACCAGTTAGCCATTCCTTATTATTATCCTAATTTTTAATTTGCAACTCTTAAAGGCATTTATCAATAACTTTCTAAAACTGTTTAAAAAGCAACTGCGCTTCGATTGGTTTTTATATTCTCCAAAACAACCTTTGCTGCACGCCTTCCGGAAATAGTCGCTCCTTCCATACTATCGATATAATCTTGTTGAGTGTAACTACCCGCCAGAAAGAAATTTTCTATAGGAGTTTTTTGCGGAGGACGATAAACATCCATTCCTGGCGCTTCTCGGTACAATGACTGAGCTAACTTTACAACACTGTACCAAGTCATGTTTAATTCTCGCGATGAAGGAAATAACTTGTGTACTTGAGCCAAGACGTGTTTTGCTATATCTTCATTACTTTTCTTAATAAAAGGGTCTCCCGGTGTAAGTACCAGTTGCATTAAAGAGCCACTTCCTTCTCGGTAATAATCAGATGGGCTAGTTAAAGCTAAATCAGCAAAGCAAGAAAAGTCAGCATCGGGGGTATAGAGTAAATTATCTATTCCTACAGCTTTTTCGAGTTGCTTGCGTTTTTCAGCATCCTGCATTTCTGTTACCCAGCCATCAAAGCGCAATTGCACTGTGGCGACGGGTACGGCATCCAATTTGTAAATATTGTCAAATTCTGACCATTTACGCCATTCTGAAGGAATTAAACGAGTAATTCCAGGTACATCACAAGCACCAATGTAAGCATCAGCGGTGATATGTTCTTCAGTGTCGCCATTTGCAACAACTAATCCATCTACCTGGGTTACACCTGCTTGTTCGCTAAAATTGATTTTTCGTACTTGGCGGCGAGTATGGATTTTTGTTCCCCTCTGTTGTAGATAATTCACAATTGGTTTGTGTAAATACTCTTGAGGAGAACCTTCAAGCATCCGCAACTTTGAAGCTTCAGTTCTGGCTGCGAATAACTGGAATATTGTCAACATGCAGCGGGCTGACATATTTTCGCAATCGATAAAGCCTAAAGCGTAAGCGATAGGATTCCACATTCGTTCAATACTTCCATTGTTACCACCGTGACTGCGAAACCAATCTGCAAAGCTAACTTTATCTAAGTCACGGATAGTTTTCATGGCACCTTCAAAATCAACCAAGCCTCTTACAACCGGGCTTGTTCCTAATGCCAAAGAATTTTGCAGCTTATCCTGAAATGATAATTGAGAAGTGGTAAAAAAAGCTTTTAATCCATTAAAGGGAGCGCCAGTAAGGAAACGAAAATCTAAAGCGCCGGTTCGCCCACCTTCATTTATAAAGTTATGGATATGTTCTTTTGGATGTAAGTGTTCAAATGCACCCACTTTTTTCATCAAATCAAACAATTGATAGTAGCACCCAAAAAATACATGCAATCCCATTTCTAGGTGATTGCCATCACTATCAATCCAACTACCTACTTTCCCACCGATAAATGGGCGAGACTCGAAAATTTGGATTTCACAACCGGCATCTGCTAAATCTACAGCACATGATAAACCGGCTAGTCCCGCACCTACGATTGCAACTCGCATTCCGTTTTTCTTGATTGAGCATCTTTAAACGATTGTAACTGAGTTGGTGTCAGAATTTGCCATGCATAAAATAATAATGTAGAACATACAGATTGAAAGCTCTACATTTTGATCGTCTTCAACCATTCAAGAATAGTGAAATTTGCTTTTGCTGACTAGCTTTACCCTACTACATCTTTACTTTCTCCCGATATAGACAAACCTCGGATTAATTCTCGAATTACATCTGTAGCAGGTCTGCCAGTTTGCTGGCAATATTTTTCCAGTTTGTCCGCTTCTTGTGCTGCGAGATTGACTGTTATACGTTTGACAGCCCATTTCTTATTGGTCATTGTGTAGTGTTATCTGCTGTATATTGACATCATGAAAGAAATCAAAATAAATAATGAGAGCGACAATCCTATCAAAGTTGCTAGAAGTAAACAAGATTTGTACTAATACAAAAAGTAAAGTTTAGTTTCCTCACAATATTTGTGAAAGCAACGGTTGGATCCATATCATTATTTATCAATTAAAGAAGGTTAGTTCACTATTTATCAATTAAAGAAGGTTAGTTCACTTGAAGGTAGATTGATTGCCCACGGAAGATGAACTCGAAAAGTTATCGTGCAACCAGGTGATAGAAATAAATTGTATAAATTTATTAGAGAGATTTACTGTTAAGCAAATAACGGTTTACAAATTTTTCTCTCATCATAAGCATTTAATTCTATCTCACAAATATTTTCGCCAAACACTTCCGGAGAAAACATATGCCAAAGTACCTGAAAATATGGCATAAAAGTATTAGCTTGTTCGGTATTGAGGCGTTCGCTAATTTCCTGTCCTAATAGATGCAGCATTTGGCGAATTATTTCCCAACTTACTTTTAAAGTTGGATAAAGCATGACACATAAAGGAAATAATTCATGTGCAATCGCAGCTATATTTCCTTCTAGAACACATACCCACAAGTACACCTGAAACATTTCCACGTCGCGGATACTAGAAATAATAACTTTCTGGTTATTTAAGTTGCCAGAATAAGAGCGGTAAGCTGGATATAGCTCAATTACTTTTCTAGTAATTTTCTTGGCAATATGAGTACTAGTTGGTAATAGATGTCTGACAGCACTTAGAGCTACGGAATCAGCATCCAGTTTCGCTGCTGCCATATAAGCACGTTGCAACGGCATATATAAATGATCGTCAACTACTTTAAAGTAAGTACTAAGTATGTTTTGTTCAATGCCAGAAAGTAACTGTAAAAGCATTTGACCGGTGTAATGAAACTGCATACTCACAAAGCCAATTACTCTAGGATCTTGTTGCGTGTATTTTTGTCTTAAGTTTCCAAGTGAAGAACTAATCGCCTTTGTTAATTGATTAAGAGCAAGCCCTTGGACACCTGTTTGATTAGCAGGCGAAGATAATGATTCGTCTGGAGGTGCTAATTCAACTAACATCGATGGTTCCCATGGTGCTGCTTGCATATAAACATCCAAGGATTTTTCGTAGATGTTGAAAGAATCTCTTGTAATTTCCCACGGGTCAATCAAATCTGTTTTGATACGATGTCTTTTTAGCTCTTTAGATAGCAATTTCTCTGTTTTGTTCCAAGCTTGCAAACTAATATTTCCCATGGAATCTTTAAGCTTTTGCGCTGTTATTTCTCGCCGAGCTTGTGATGTTATGGCATTACAATTCTGGCTTGGGACAGGGTTACTAATGCCAAAATCAACAGAATCAACGTCAAGATTTTGCAAATACTTTTTTGCCCATTGCACTCCTAAAGATTCAATAGTGGCATTTTTTATTTGCTTTTTATAAAAGCTTGAATTATTCCCTAAGTATTCGTACATATGAATAAAACTTTATAAACATATTTTCTATAAAACTATCAAGTTACTGATTTCTCGATTGTATATCTATTTTTTTTAAATAAATTTTCTCTTCACTTAATCTTTATTGAACATCAATTTTTTTTGATGTTATTTATCTTTATGAAGTAATTATATGCGTTATGTAAAGACTTTATTTGCAACAAATAAGGAAAAATTACAACCAAATTATAGATAGAATTAGCATACATTTATTCATCAATATCGACTTTAAAGATATAGTATATTCTGAGAATACTTAAATTGAGCAAGCATAAAATGATATTTAAATCTTACATAAATATAACTAAAATACCTCTCCCTATATTCAGGAAGAGGTTGATACTGTATTAAAAATCGTCACTAAAACGCTTTTTATAAATAGAATTTAATTAACAGAGGGCGATATTTACAGTACAGGCTTTTTCAAGCCATCGAAGTTACTAATACATCAGTAATTATTCATGTATAAATACATTCTTAATACATTTTTCCAGTTACTGTATATCGACTCGCTCCCGATCGGGCGTAACATTACCTGTATAAAAATACTCTTAATTAATATAGGCAAATATTTTCATCGCCTTGAATTTTAATTACAACCCAAAATAATTTTGTACTATTGAGGCATTAGTTGAAGAGTACCGACACCTAATTCTTTTGGTGATAAATAACGTGCTTCAAATAAAGCCATCATGTCTCTTAGCTGGGGATTTCCACGAGAAGCTCCTGTTAATCCTCGAGCAATAATCAAACCGCAATATCCCTTAGTATTTTGACAGCGCTGATTCCACTTCTGTCTTGCTTCTACATGATCTGGATCGTCATTTTCAAATTCACCAAAAAGGAATAATTCTTGATTTCGTGTTTGCAGTAATCCTAAATCGTAATATGTACCATCGAAAGGGTTTGTACCGGGATTAAAACAAATTCCACTAAGCCCACCGTCTTTTTCAATAGATTCAATGATAATTTTTGCTTTTGGGCGAGAGGTTTGAACTAAAATAACTGGTAAACCTTCACCTACTTGTGCAACTTCCCCAACTTTGTGATATTTAGAAGTTTCTTGTAAATATTCCAACATTTCCCAAGAAATCATCCCCAAACTCAGGAACGACTCTTGTGGAATTAAATCATCTCGTAGGGAAAGACTAGCATAGCTTGGATTTAGAACTGTCTCCTCATCATCATCTTCAAAACTTGACATTTCTTCTAATTCCGAAGCTAACTGGGTTTGAGTCGTTACGGTAACCGATAGCGATTTAGTAGTTGACTTTAAAGAAGATGGTAAAGATATACGATAACGATGACTTAAAGACGGAAACAAACCATTGCTTAAATGCACATGACGATCGCGAATAAAACGGTATAAAGCTTCTAAGGCTACTAATGAAACTTTAGCTTCTTCTTCGTACAAAATAGAACGTACTCCTTCAAGGGGATGGATATTACCAAAAGTTGGATTAATTTCCGATAGGGGATAATCTGCTAAATCGGTAAATATATCTTCTTGTGGATCGCCTTGTGAAGCACGCCCAAAAGTCAAAAATAAACAATCTTGCTGGAGAAAAGCTTCTTCTAAGTATTCTTGCGAAGAGTCTTCTTTGAGGACAGTAGCGCGGAAATTTCTCAGAGAATCTTCCGAACGGTACAGTAAAACTCCATACTCCATACCAAGCATACCCATGACTGAAGCGTACAGAGTACCAATGTCCCATTTATTAATTTCTATTGATAGAATCTGCTGTTCTTCTAAAAATTCCCAAGGTGCTAATTTCCAAATAGCAAAAGCTTTATTTCGTAATAAACTTGCGTATTGCGGAGGTAAATCTGGAATTTGATTGTCAATAACTTCGGAGAAGCCGCGAAACAATTCATCAATTAATGGTAATTCGGGTATCCGATCTATAACAATATCTATATCTTGCAATACTCCGCGTAAATAAAATTGAATTTCCCGATTTTGGACTACTATTTTCTGAGGACGGGCGGGTTTTGCAGGGCTGTGGGGGCTTTCTATTGCTCGCATTAAAGTACGAACCACAGCTTCTGGACCGGCTTGAGGATTAACAACATCCATCCCTCGTACAATTCCTTCGGATGCATCAACCCAAAGAATGCATTCGCTTGGTGATTGTGAATCTTCTTCACCCGTCGTTGGTGACGATGAAAAAGGACGGCGATCGCCTTCCCATACAGAAGGAATTTGAGGTAATTTCTTCAAACGACGAATGGTAGAGCGACTTAAACTTGTCATAGAGTAGATTTGTAACTTTTAGCATTCTGTAAAATTTTTATTTCCAGGAGAAAGAGAATTTGATAAAAATTTATCATCATCTTTGTTCCTGTATTAAAGAGAAGAGCGGCGTTACATTGCCCTTTGCGAAAAACCGAATTCCAAAAATATTTATATACAGCATGTCGAATTTTTCAATTTTAGAATAAAAACCCACTGTGATGGTGCTATTCGCTTAACTCGTTGATTTCGAGCTATCACCTATATCCCCTAGGATAAAACTAGCTCTAAGGGAGATCCAAGAAATAAAATGTCCCACCGTTTTACAAATATTCCGGGAAAAACCATAGATACTGGGGTGTCGCCGTTCAGGCGACAACGACCGTGGGACATTTTATTTAATTGATAAACCATAGATCGAGTTTTATACAAGGGGATATAGGTGATATCTAGAAAACAA
>JBCBPQ010000042.1:0-39014 GCA_039820645.1 Cyanobacteria bacterium J06633_8
AGTGGTTAGTGGTTAGTGGTTAGTGGTTAGTGGTTAGTGGTTAGTGGTTAGTGGTTAGTGGTTAGTGGTTAGTGGTTAGTGGTTAGTGGTTAGTGGTTAGGAGTTAGTGGTTAGTGGTTGGAGTTACTTACTTATTTATAATTTATTTATCGGATATTTCAGGTATTTCAGATATTGTCGATATATTTCATCTTGATTTAAATAAATATAAATTAATTGGCTTCAAAAAATATCAACAAAATTTATTAAATATTGATTATTAAAAATAAATTTATGTTTGAGAAAAATATTTTTAACATGATTTAGCAAAAACTTAAGAAAATAACATTGTAAGCAGCTTTACATTTATGACTGCAATAATACCGCTACATTAATTAATAATTACGCTTTTTTAGCGTTCATTTTTTAAATATTAAGACTCAATTTTATGGTTTCTAAAAAAGAAAATGAGAGCGAATCTCGGCGGATTATCATTATCGGTGGAAAAGGCAAGATGGGACAGTTTTTTGCAAGGGAACTGTCAAAGAGCGGGCATCAAGTAGAGGCTTTTGGTAATCAAGATTGGCAATTTGCTGATAAATTACTTGGTAATGCTGACTTAGTCTTGATTTCGGTTCCCATTGAGAAAACTGTAGAAGTAATTAAACGTGCTGCCCAATATCTGAAACCCACAACAGCCATGGCTGATATTACAAGTGTAAAAGTTGAGCCAGTAGAAGCAATGTTAAAGTACCACAAAGGTGCTGTAATGGGCTTGCATCCGATGTTTGGACCAAAAGTTGAATCCTTTGCACAGCAGATTGTGGTGGTATGTCGGGGACGCAATGACGAGGAATTTACATGGTTGCTGGATTTCTTCGCAGCTAAAGGCAGCAAGTTGGTGGAATCTACAGCCCAAGAACACGATAAAATGATGGTTATTATTCAAGCAATGCGTCATTTTGGTAGGTTTAGCTTGGGTGTATTTTTAGCTGAAGAAAATATCGATATTCAGCGTAGTTTATCAATGGCTAGTCCAACTTATCGTCAAGAAATCGATATTCTCAAACGTTTATTTGCTCAAAGTTCGCATTTGTGTGCGGATATTATGTTAGCCACTGAAGAAAGATGCGAAATGATAGTTTCTCTCGCCAAAACTTACAGTCGGTTGGCTAAAATTGTAGCTAATAAAGATAGAGAAGCATTGATAAAAGAGTTTGAAGAAACGAGAAGTTTTTTTGACGAGGCTTTGGCTTCTGAAAATCAACTCGAAGAAACAGTAGAAGATTATTTGATTAATAATAGTTTTACTTCCCAAGAATATCCGAAGGAAGTAAAACAAGATGATAGTGAAAATATTTTGCTTACTACTTTATTAGAGTTAACAGCGAATAGTTAACAGTGAACAGTGAACAGTTAACAGTGAACAGTGAACAGTTAGCTGTTAACTGTTACCTCTTTAAATTTACCAATTACCAATTCTCAATTACCAATTATCTTTCGTTCATCATGATATTAGAAGTAAAAAGTAAACCTAAATATTATCTACAACCGATTCAGCAACGGGTTGAGGTGAGTTTTAATTATCCGGTTCACTTCACTAACGGGATTTTTGATTTGGATAATCCGCTTTTAGCGCAGATTATTGAAAATGATGGAGAAGCAAAACCTAAAAAGGTTGTGTTTGTTGTCGATGACGGTTTGTTGCAACATCAACATGACTTGCTTGTAGAGTTGCGGCAATACTGCGATCGCAATTCTGATATCTTAACTTTATCTGCCGAACCAATGGTAGTTCCCGGTGGTGAAGCAGCAAAAAATAATCCTCAATTACTAGAAGATATTCATCAGTTAGTTGAGAATGCCGGTATCTGTCGTCACTCTTACATCATTGCCATCGGTGGTGGTGCGGTTATCGATTTAGTCGGATATGCGGCAGCTACAGCCCACAGAGGAATTCGTCTTATCCGTATTCCTACAACTGTATTGGCTCAAAATGATTCTGCTGTCGGAGTCAAAAACGGTATCAACGCTTTCGGTAAAAAGAACTTTTTAGGAAGCTTTGCAACACCTTATGCTGTTATCAACGATTTTGATTTCCTCAGTAGTCTAGATGATAGAGATTGGCGAGCGGGCATTGCTGAAGCTGTGAAAGTGGCGTTAATTAAAGATGCAGAATTTTTTGAATTTATCTCTGATAATGCTGCACTCTTAGCTAGTCGCAATATAGAGGTAATGCAACAGGTAATTTATCGATGCGCTCAACTGCATTTACAGCATATTGCCACGAGCGGCGATGCTTTTGAAATGGGTTCTTCACGCCCTTTAGATTTCGGACATTGGGCTGCTCATAAACTCGAACAATTAACTAATTATCGTTTGCGTCATGGGGAAGCAGTGGCAATTGGTATTGCTTTAGATAGCACTTATTCTTATCTAGAAGGAATGCTTTCCCATTACGAATGGCAAAATATACTACGCACCTTAAAGATATTAGGATTTGAATTATACGTTAGCGAACTTACTGAAGAGTCTGATATAGAACATCCCAGATGTTTGTTTAGAGGGTTAAAGGAATTCCAGGAACACTTAGGTGGAGAATTAACTCTAACGCTTTTGCAAAGAATTGGAGAAGAAATTGAGGTTCATGCAGTGAAAAATTCTTCATATCAACAAGCAATTACCCTGTTATCTAATGCGAAAATGTAACTATTCGCAATGTTACAATTTGCAATTTGCGTTTAGCATTTGATAAACAGCTATAAATATGAAAGTCTTTTCTAACAAAAATTTTCACCTAACTTATTGCACTAATATTCATACTGGTGAAGATTGGACTCAGGTTTTTGCTAATTTACAGCAATATATTCCATCTCTGAAGAAAAAGCTATCGCCCAACCAAGCTTTCGGCATTGGATTGCGTTTAGCAGATGCAGCATCTAGAGAACTTTTACAAGGGAACACTTTGGAAGAATTCAAATCGTGGTTAAACGAACACGATTTATATGTTTTCACCCTGAATGGTTTTCCCTACGGTGGATTCCACTTACAAGTTGTAAAAGACAAAGTATATGCACCGGATTGGTCTAAACAAGAGCGTTTGGATTATACATTAAGATTGACTCGAATTCTTGCCGAATTATTGCCCGAAGACATAGAAGGTAGCATTTCTACTGTACCGATATCTTATAAACCTTGGTTCGAGGGCAATCAACTTTCTCAAGCAAAAGCAATGAGCAGCGCTACTATCCATATAGCCCAAGTAGTAGCGCAAATGGTAAGAATCCGGGCTGCAACCGATAAAGTTCTGCATTTAAATTTAGAACCCGAGCCGGATGGATTTATTGAAAATGCTGAAGAAGTAATAAAATACTTTCATAAATATTTGTTACCCATCGGTGGAATATATTTAGCGAAAGACTTGGCAATTCCCCAAGCCGCAGCCGAAGTACTGTTACTCGAACACGTAAGAGTGTGTTACGACACCTGTCATTTTGCAGTAGAGTACGAAAATCCGGCTTCTGTATTTGAAAAATTTCAAGCTGCTGGCATCCAAATTGGTAAAATTCAGATTAGTGCCGCATTAAAAGCCGAAATATCCAAAGATAAAAGCAAAAGGCTGTTATTAAAAGATAGATTGGAACCTTTTGCCGAATCCACATATTTACATCAAGTAATCGCTCGCAATGCTGATGGAAGTCTAGAAAATTATCGAGATTTAAGCACAGCCTTATCTTGTCTCGAAGAAAGCAATGCTTGTGAATGGAGAACCCATTTTCACGTACCATTATTTATCGATGACTATCAGATATTGAAATCAACTCAAGACGATATAGTTACGGTATTTGAACTATTACAAAAAAAAGAAATTTGCAATCACTTAGAAATTGAAACCTACACTTGGGAAGTTTTACCTCCCGAAATGAAAGTAGATATTGCAGCATCCATTGAGCGCGAGTATAAATGGGTTTTATGGAAATTACACCTAACCAATTATCAAGAATTACTCCCGTCACGCTCTAGAAAGTTAGGAGTGTAGAGACGTAGCACTGCTACGTCTGTACAGTTAGGAAACAACAAGAATTATAGCTATTTGTAGTGGGAGCATCTTGCTCCCAAAATTTTCTTTTTTACCAATTCCCAATCCCCAATCCCCCATGCCCTTTTGATTCCAATTAGCAATTACCAATTAATATGATGAATAAAACAGTAGTAATTAACGTAGTCGGATTAACTAAAAATTTATTAGGAAAGCATACACCAATGCTTTCGCGATGGGCTAAAGCCGGAAAAATTGCTACGGTAGAACCAGTTTTACCAGCGGTTACTTGTTCGGTACAGTCTACTTATTTGACAGGGAAAATGCCATCAGGGCATGGCATTGTCGGTAATGGTTGGTATTTTAGAGATAATTGTGAAATTAAGTTTTGGCGACAGTCGAATAAGTTAGTTCAATCTCCTAAAATATGGGAGATAGCAAGACAATTTGATTCTGATTTTACCTGCGCTAATATGTTCTGGTGGTACAACATGTATTCATCGGTTAATTATTCCGCAACCCCCCGACCTATGTATCCTGCTGATGGTAGGAAAATACCCGATATTTATACTCAACCAAGTAATTTTCGCGACCAATTACAAGCAGAATTCGGACAGTTTCCTTTATTCAACTTTTGGGGACCAACTGCTTCTATTGAAGCTACAAAATGGATTGCCAATTCATCAAAATGGGTAGAAGAAAAATGCAATCCTAATTTAACTTTGATTTATCTACCGCATCTAGATTACTGTTTGCAAAAATTTGGTCCCGTTCAAGACAAAATATCTAAAGAATTACAAGAAGTTGATGCAGTTTGCGGCGATTTAATTAATTTTTACGAACAACGCGGAGCCTCTGTTATTGTCTTATCAGAATATGGAATTACATCTGTCTCCCAACCAATTCATATTAATCGATTATTGCGTTCAAAAGGTTTATTAGCCATCCGCGAAGAAGAAGGAAGAGAACTGCTCGATGCCGGTGCAAGTAAAGCTTTCGCCGTAGCAGATCACCAAATTGCTCACGTTTACGTCAACGATGCCGATTGTATTCCTCAAGTCAGAAACTTGTTAAAAGAAATTGAGGGAATAGACTACGTTTTAGATGAAACTAGCAAGTCAGATTACCATCTAAATCATTCTCGAAGTGGGGAATTAATCGCAGTTGCAAAACCCAATTCATGGTTTACCTATTATTATTGGCTCGATGATAAACGCGCTCCAGACTTTGCCAGAGCAGTTGATATTCATCGCAAACCCGGTTACGATCCTGTGGAATTATTTGTTAATCCTCAAATCAAATTTCCCAAACTCAAAGTAGGCTTAAAGTTGCTCAAGAAAAAGCTGGGTTTTCGCTACTTGATGGATGTAATTCCATTAGATGCTTCTTTAGTAAAAGGTTCTCATGGCTGTATACCCCCTACCCCCGAAATGGGACCTTTATTAATAAGTAAACAAAGTAACTTAGTTAATGCTTCATCTATCAAAGCAACTGATGTATGTCAGTTGATATTACAGCATTTACAGGTTGGTGAGGTCAAAACTCAAAGGTTGAAGGTTAGAGGTTGAAGAATTAAACCTGCTCGTTCCAAGTCTCTGACTTGGAATGCCATTTCTTGAGGCTCCGTCTCCTCTGTGTATAAGAGGCAGAGCCTCCAATACTGTATTCCTTGCCGGAGACAAGGAACAAGTTAACAAGTTAAAAAATTCTCCCTCTCTCCCTTCCTTCCCCTTCCTCCCCCTCCAAATAAATACATTATTTTCATACCTCCGATAGTAGCGATAATACTGATAGTTTGGTTATCAATTTTTTTTAGTAAACTTATGTAACAGCTAAAAATCGGACACACCTATCGAAAAAAAGTTCATGTATGCCTTGCGCGATATCTAGTAGGCTTAAGTTATAAAGATATTTGAAAAGTTTGCGGCAACGGCTTTTCAGGATATTGCTGTTTTGGCTATACCTGAAATTGTTTGCATGTTTATTTGTGTTTTACTGTATGCTTTCAATCAAAGCCTATACGTATACGAAGAATATCAGCTTGGGAAAACTTAAGACACCGATTAGATTGGTTGTCTTATCTTGGATTTTAAATGCATATTTTTTCAAATTTTTATTAATATCTCACGCAGTATTGGGCAGTACATGAGCTTAACTGCGTTTTAGGAATTATACTGTGGTTGAATTGTTGTAATTTATTTCTAATTAGAAGTAGTCTTAAGTTAGAAATCCACAGTCGTAAAGATAATAAAGTAATTAGTCCTATAACAACAAACAGCAGAGGTGAATGCATTTATAGCTTCTACCTAATTTTGGTTTTTTTTGATTTTTAATTTTTGACTTAACGTTTAACTGCATACTCCGCAATTTTTCCAGAGGAATAGCTCATGATCGAAAAGCAAGCTTACACAACTAGTGGCGGTATTAATGTATCTCGCACGGTTACGGAAGTTGAAATTGATGCAGCTTTACAAGATATATTGTTTCATCTTGATTCTAAACGCGGGGGTTTGCTCAAAAGTAATTATGAATATCCGGGAAGATACAAAAGATGGGCAATTGGATTTGTAAATCCACCTCTGGAAGTAGCTACCCGAGATAAAAGTTTTACTATTAAGGCTTTGAACGAACGCGGTAAGGTGCTTTTATCAATGCTTTTGCAGCGTTTATCAAATCATTCCCAACTTGCACAAGTCGAAATTAACAATACAGAAAGTATCACTGGTAATATCAAGCGATCGCAACAATTTTTTGCAGAAGAAGAACGTAGTAAACAACCTTCAGCTTTTACGGTTATCCGCGATATAATGAGGGCTTTTTACAGCGACGAAGACGAGCATTTAGGTCTTTATGGCGCGTTTGGTTACGATTTAGTATTTCAGTTTGAACCAATATCTCAGCGCTTGCAGCGTGCGGATGATCAAAGAGATTTGGTACTGTATTTACCCGATGAGTTGGTGGTTGTTGACTATTATCTGCAACGTGCTTATCGTCTGGGCTATGAGTTTGAGAAAGGCGAAAGCACTACGCAAAATCTCCCTCGTACTGGCGAGTCTATAGATTATAGAGGTAAACGCTTGACTCAGGAGCGTTCGTCAGATCATCAAAAAGGTGAATATGCCAAACAGGTAGAAGGTGCCCTTGATTACTTCCGCCGTGGCGATTTATTTGAAGTTGTACCTTCACAAAACTTTTCTCAAACCAGTGAAGCAGCACCTTCAGAATTATTCACCACTTTAGGGCAAATCAATCCGAGTCCCTATGGCTTTATATTTAATTTAGGCGGAGAATACATTATTGGTTCTTCTCCAGAAATCTTTGTTCGAGTTGATGGCAGAAGGGTAGAAACTTGTCCGATTAGCGGTACTATAGCACGGGGAAGGGATGCCCTCGATGATGAGAAGCAAATTCGTCAGCTACTCAATTCATTCAAAGATGAATCCGAATTAACCATGTGTACCGACGTAGATCGCAATGATAAATCACGGATTTGCGAACCGGGTTCTGTACGAGTAATTGGTCGCCGTCAAATCGAAATGTACAGTCATTTAATCCATACTGTAGACCATGTAGAAGGTACGCTAAGACGGGATTTTGACGCTTTGGATGCCTTTTTAACCCATACTTGGGCAGTGACGGTAACGGGGGCACCGAAAAAATCAGCAATTGAATACCTCGAACAGAACGAACGCAGTGCCAGACGCTGGTATGGTGGAGCGGTAGGCTATTTATGCTTTAATGGCGATTTGAATACCGGGTTGATTTTACGGACAATTCGACTCAAAGATTCAATCGCCGAAGTCCGAGTCGGTGCAACCGTATTGTATGATTCGATTCCCGCAGCCGAAGAACAGGAAACTTTAACTAAAGCTGCCGCAGCCTTTGAAACTATTCGCCGTGCTGGAGAAAAAGTCAAAGTTGTTGAATGCAATCCAAATTCTTTAGGCGGTTGTATTCCCAATGTAGAAGCTGAAAAACGCATTTTATTAATCGACCACGAAGACTCTTTTGTTCACACTTTAGCCAACTACATGCGTCAAACTGGAGCATCAGTAAAAACACTGCGTCATGGTTTTGATGAATCAGTTTTTGATACCGAAAAGCCAGATTTAGTTGTATTGTCTCCAGGGCCAGGAAAACCAAGTGATTTTAAAGTTCAGCAAACTGTTAAACTTTGTATGAATCGTAATATCCCAGTTTTCGGCGTGTGTTTGGGATTGCAAGGTATTGTTGAAGCCTTTGGTGGTGAATTAGGAGTTTTAGACTATCCACAACATGGTAAACCTTCAAAGATTAATATTACTGACTCCAATTCGGTAATGTTTAAAGATTTACCCGAAGCGATTACAGTTGGTAGATATCATTCTTTGTTTGCACTTAAGGATAAATTTCCTCAAGAATTGAAAATTACGGCAATGTCAGAAGACGATGTGATTATGGCAATCGAACATAAAACATTACCTATTGCAGCAGTACAGTTTCATCCAGAATCAATCATGACTTTAGCCGGAGACGCTGGATTGGCGATGATTAAAAACGTCGTTTACAAATATACCAAGTCCGACTCAGAAGTGGCTTCTGTCAGTTAACAGTTATCAGTTGACAGTTATCAGTTATCAGTTAACAGTTGACAGTTGACAGTTATCAGTAACTAACAAGCAATTGTTTATTTACTGATAACTGATAATTTGAACTTTGCTTGGCATGTAGGGCTAAGGCTGGACTGTCATTAATAAGGCTATATTCTCAACTATATCTAAAATAGTCGCATTAAGCCATATTAATTGACTTATTACTTGGTTATGTTTATGACTATATATTTATAAGTAGACAAAAGACTCTCAAGGGTAAACCTGATTTTATCCTTTGATACACATCCAAGTTTTTTAGTCAATAGTCTATGCCCTAAATTCTAGATACGTTTGCCCTAGCTTACCATAGGAATTATTGGGACAGGCTTATTATTGCATAAGCTTCAAAAACCGCCACGAATAAAATTATAGCTATTGACAATAAATATGCAGAGGTTCGCCTTACTCGTTCTAAGGAAGTAATATTATGAATAGTGTGACAACTACCAATACAATTCATATGCTAACTAGGCCCCGACACATACTTGAGGAAATAGTCTTGCATAAAAGGCAAGAAGTTGCTCAAATGCGATTGGAATCTCCTTTAGCTCAGGTACAGGAACAATTAAAAGATGCACCAAAGGTAAGAGATTTTTTAAAGGCTTTACAAGATAATTCTCACAGTCCTAGTTTAATTGCCGAAGTAAAAAAAGCATCACCAAGTAAAGGAATTATTCGGGAAAATTTTGACCCAATCAATATAGCCCAAGCATATGAAAAGGGGGGAGCCGCCTGTCTTTCAGTTATCACAGACAGTCATTTTTTTCAAGGTAGTTTTGACAACCTATCTAGAGTTAGGAAAAGCGTAGAATTACCGCTATTATGCAAAGAATTTATTGTTGATTTATATCAAATATATTTAGCCAGAACTATCGGTGCTGATGCAGTACTCTTGATTGCAGCTATTTTATCCGACGTGCAGTTGAAAGACTTTTTGCGGGTAATTCACAGCTTGAAAATGACAGCTTTAGTAGAAGTTCATACTGCTTTAGAATTAGATCGAGTGTTAAGACTTCCTGACGTAAAACTGGTAGGGATAAACAATCGCAATCTCAAGAATTTCACTGTAAATTTGGCTAATACCGAAAAATTGATTGCTCAAAGAAAGTCGCAATTACAAAGTTTTGGAATTACCGTTATTAGCGAATCTGGTATATATACACCCTCTGATTTAGATTTCGTCAAAAAAGCTGGCGCTCGTGCCGTTTTAGTCGGAGAATCTTTAGTTAGCCAGCCAGACGTAGAAGAGGCGGTACGGCAATTAATCAGTTAACAGTTAACAGTGAGCAGTACCATGGCAGTTAACAGTGAACAGTTAACAGTGAACAGTTAACAGTTAACTGTTAACAAATCATAAAGTATTTTCCTATGCTCGATGCCCTGCTGCCCAATAATATTGAATAATTGTAAGGGTAAATATCAACTAACAACTAACAACTAACAACTAACAACTAACAAATAACAACTAACGACTAACAACTAACAACTAACAACTAACAACTAACAACTAACAACTAACAACTAACAACTAACAACTAACAACTAACAACTAACAACTAACAACATGACTACAATATCTCAACGTTTTGAAGAATTAAGGAAATCCAATACTTGTGCTTTAATTCCGTTTATTACTGCGGGGGATCCAGATTTAGAAACAACTGCAAAAGCACTGAAAATTTTAGATAAAAATGGTGCTAGCTTTATTGAATTAGGTGTTCCTTATTCTGACCCTTTAGCTGATGGCCCGGTAATTCAAGCTGCTGCTACTCGTGCTTTAGCAAAAGGTACGAAGTTGGATAATGTTTTACAGATGTTGAAGACATTAACTCCGGAATTAGAAGCTCCGATTATTCTGTTTACTTATTACAATCCCATCTTGAATTTAGGGATTAAAGAGTTTTTAGCAAAAGTTGCTGAAGTTGGTGTCAAAGGGTTAGTAGTTCCCGACTTACCTTTGGAAGAAGCTGAAAATTTGATACAGTCAGCAAAAGAATTTGGCATCGAACTAACTTTGCTCGTAGCTCCTACCAGTTCTAAAGATAGAATCAGCGCGATCGCAAAGTATTCTCAGGGTTTTATCTACCTAGTGAGTGTTACCGGTGTTACCGGAGTGCGTTCTGGTCTACAAACTCGCGTCAAGGGCATATTAGATGACTTACGGGGAGTTACCGATAAAGCAATTGGTATCGGTTTCGGTATTTCTAGCGGGGAACATGCTGCTCAAGCAAAAGAATGGGGTGCTGATGCGGTAATCGTCGGTAGCGCTTTAGTAAAGCGATTAGCAAATGGTACTCCCGAAGAAGGATTAAAAGCAGTTGAAGAACTCACCAAAGAATTAAAAGCTGCAATTACTGAAGAGTTAGCAGTTAGCAGTTAGCAGTGAACAGTTGTCAATTACCAATTCGCAATTTTCCAATTAATTAAAGGATAAAAAATGGTCAGTACTCCAGATATTAGTTCAAAATTCTCGTCAGTAGCTCGTCCCGATAATTTGGGAAGATTCGGCAAGTTCGGAGGAAAGTATGTTCCCGAAACTTTAATGCCAGCTTTGCTTGAGTTGGAAACTGCTTACGAAAAGTATCGTAATGACCCCGATTTTAAAGCTGAGTTGAATGGTTTACTGCGGGATTACGTAGGAAGACCTAGCCCTTTGTATTTTGCGGAACGTTTGACTCAACATTATGCAAAACCAGATGGCTCTGGAGCGCAAATTTATTTAAAGCGTGAAGATTTAAATCATACCGGCGCTCATAAAATTAATAATGCTTTAGCTCAAGTTTTATTAGCTAAACGCATGGGTAAGCAAAGAATTATTGCTGAAACTGGAGCCGGACAACACGGTGTTGCAACTGCTACAGCTTGCGCTCGTTTTGGTTTGAAGTGCGTGATTTTCATGGGTATTCACGACATGGAAAGACAAGCGCTCAACGTATTTCGGATGCGGTTGATGGGAGCAGAAGTTACCCCAGTGGAAGCTGGAACTGGAACTTTAAAAGATGCAACTTCTGAAGCAATCCGCGATTGGGTAACAAATGTAGAAACAACACACTATATTTTAGGTTCCGTAGCCGGACCTCATCCTTACCCAATGTTGGTACGCGATTATCACGCGATCATTGGTGCAGAAACTCGCAATCAATGTGAAGAAAAATGGGGAGGATTGCCAGATATTCTTTTAGCTTGCGTTGGTGGTGGTTCCAATGCAATGGGATTATTTCACGAATTCGTTAATGAAGAATCGGTGCGTTTGATTGGAGTCGAAGCAGCCGGTGAAGGTGTCGCAACAGAAAAACACGCCGCAACTTTGACTTTGGGAAGAGTCGGAGTATTGCACGGTGCCATGAGTTATTTACTGCAAGATAACGATGGACAAGTTATTGAAGCCCACTCAATAAGCGCCGGTTTGGACTATCCCGGAGTTGGTCCCGAACACAGTTTTCTCAAAGAGATGAATCGCGCTGAATACTATAGCGTTACCGATAAAGAAGCTTTAGCAGCATTTAGACAGGTTTCGGAATTAGAAGGAATTATTCCCGCATTAGAAACCGCTCATGCTTTTGCTTACTTAGAAAAACTCTGTCCTCAGCTAGATGGCAGTCCTAAGTTAGTTATCAACTGTTCCGGCAGAGGTGACAAAGACGTACAAACCGTAGCTAAAGTAATTAATCTTTAGTCCGTAGTTGCGCTTTAGCATTCAACATTTTTGGCGCTAAAGCGCAACTACGAACCTATAATTCTCTGCCTCCCATTAAATATCGAAGCAGAGCTTTACATACACGGGTTCCCAGCCGTCTTTCTGGAAGTTAACTAGTTATATTAATTTGTTTTTCGTGAATTATTCATAAATCTAAAATCTCATGACTCAAACCACAGTTAAAAATTCACAAACTCCCGATACTGTTCGGTGGTCTAGTTTACTCCAACAGCTATTAAATAAGGAATCTTTGAGCGTCACTCAAGCTACCGAATTAATTGAAGGATGGCTTAATGATGAAATTCCCCCCGTGCTTTCCGGTGGAATTTTGACAGCAATTCAGGCTAAAGGAGTCTCACCAGAAGAATTGGTGGGTATGGCTCAAGTTTTGCAATCTCAGTCTTTGGGAGGAATCGAAAATCAAAAATCTAAGTTGCCATTAATAGATACCTGTGGAACTGGTGGAGATGGTGCTTCTACTTTTAATATTTCTACTGCCGTTGCTTTTGTTGCTGCTGCTGCTGGGGTGAAGGTTGCCAAACACGGTAATCGTTCGGCTTCTAGTAAAACTGGTTCTGCTGACGTACTGGAAGCTTTAGGTATAAATCTTCAAGCTGACCCCAAAAAAGTGCGGTCTGCGGTTGATGAAATTGGCGTGACATTTTTGTTCGCACCGGGATGGCATCCGGCTTTGAAGCCCGTCGCTCCTTTACGGAAAACTCTCAAAATACGTACTATTTTTAACTTGCTCGGACCTTTAGTAAATCCTATGAGTCCGACAGGACAAGTTATTGGTGTATCCGATCCATTTTTAGTACAGACAATTGCTCAAGCTTTATCGCAATTAGGAATTCGTCGGGGAATAGTAATTCACGGAAGAGAAAGATTAGATGAGGGCGGTTTGGGTGATGTTAATGATGTGGCGATAGTTCAAAATGGGCAAGTAAGTTTATTAGAATTAACCGCTGAAACATTAGGTTTAAATCCCGCCCCTATTGGAGATTTGAAAGGTGGAGAAGTTGAAGAAAATGCCGATATTTTGAAAGCTGTTTTACAAGGAAAAGGTACTCAAGCTCAACAAGATGTAGTTGCTTTAAATACAGCATTAGCGCTTTATGTGGGTGAAGCCGTAGAGGGAGAAGATATTTTAGAACGTTGTACTAAAGGTGTTGTTATTGCCAAAGACGTTTTGAAAAGTGGGGAAGCTTGGAATAAGTTAGAACAGCTTGCACAATTTTTAAAGTAAGTAAGTAAAAGGGCATTGGGCATTGGGTATTGGTCATTAAAATTTTTAACCTTTGACCTTTGACGTTTTAATTAACCAATATAGTTGTCATAAAGTTAATTTAACCTCACCCCTTCCCCTCTTCTTAGTAAGGAGAGGGGTATCCGTAGGACGGGGTGAGGTTCCCCCTTTGTATGGATTCAAATAAAAACTGCTATATACCTGTCATAAGCTTAATTATACCTATATTTAATCAGAAAAATTGTTTTTAATTTGATCGATTTTTAGTTTATTTTTGGGAAAATTTGATTTTATATTAATTAAATTATTTGATATTGTTTGATATATTACATGAACTCAGGTATTTTGTATCAAAAAAAAATATCTAAAGAAACGAAAGAATCATCAAAATATTCTTCATAGTATTTAATATATAAATCAATTACTCTTATATATAGGCGTTAGGTAAACGAATTTTAACGCAGTTTTAGTGAATATCTTTAATTATTGTTTTTGACTTTGGCATCTTCATCCAAAAACAATGTTTTAGATATTCATCTATCTAACTCGCTATTAAGATATTCAAACATTATTGTTAGGAAGTTGTCAATAAATAGTGGTGAAAATAAATTAGGAAATTTTTAGAGGATGTTTTGAAAGCTATAAATTATACTCGACACTTTTGAGATCCCCCTCAATCCCCCTTTTCTAAGGGGGACTTTAACCCCCCTTAGAAAAGGGGGGAAGGGGGGATCATCCAAGAATTTTGATAAAAACTATACTTTTCAAACATCCTCTTAAGCAAGTATATGCAGTTGTTGACTTGATTTTCTTTCCTAATTAATTAAACAGTTGTCAACAAGGAGATTAATTTGTAATGGCAGAAGATACAAGCCAGAATTCAGGTGAAAACTTAGATTTGAGTAAAAGTGTGTTCGCCCCCTTACTTGAATTAGGGTTAGAGGCTAAAGATATATTCGGGAGTGCTGGCGCTCCATCTGATAATAACGGCGGTTCACAAATGGGCGGTAATAGTATGCAAGGTGGGGAAGATATAAATTTAGGTCCATTTGACCGTTTAACTGATGTAGAAGGCTTTGAACTGCAAGACTTTTTTGGCGGTTTCAGTGGCGCTATGCCTGCTGGTGAAGAAAACGCCGAAAGTGGCTCGGGAGGCGGTGGCTTCGGTGGTGGCAATGTATCGCCATTCTCTCAATTAAGAATGAATCTGGACGGCTTATTCATTAACACAAATGAGGATGGAACTCCTAACGTTAGTGAAGAAGATATTAGCGGGCTAAATCCTTTTGCTCCCCCTTCAGGTGGGAATTCATCTGCTCCTGACGAAATTACTGAAGGTGGAGCAACAGGCGCTGGTGGTTTCGGCGGTGGATTTGGTGGCGGTAACCCATTCGCTGGTGGCGGTTCTGAAGGTGCTTCCGGCTTTGGTGGCGGCTCCAATCCATTCGCTGGTGGTAGCGGAGGTTTCGGCGGCGGTAGCGGCGACAATTCTTCCGGTGGATTTGGCGGCTCCAATCCTTTTGCTGGTGGTAGCGGAGGTTTCGGCGGCGGTAGCGGCGACAATTCTTCCGGTGGATTTGGCGCTGGTTCCAACCCTTTTAGTGGTGGTGGAATTTCATTTGGTGGCGGCGGATTTGGTGGTTTCGGAGGTTAATCAATACTTCCTTTCTTCATCTTTCTTGGAATTGACTACTTTAAATTTTGGTGACTATATAATGCTGACTGAAAATAAGTTAACTCATTCATCAGATTATTTATAGAAAAACATAATTCAAAGTAATAAATTTCTCTCTTTTTTAGTTTTTGTTCATTGCCGTATTGTAGAGATGTAATATTGCTATATCTCTACATTTTTCTATATATAAAAATCAATTACAAGTTGAAATAAAATAGTATTTTAAACTTTTAATAAACAAAAAAAACATAATATCAAGTTTTTAAAAACTTTAAATACTTACAATAAATATCAGATTAATATATAAAATATACAGAAAATATATCTATTATTAGAGGAATATATTCATAAATGAAATCTTCTGAAATTAATTCTATTAATAAAATCAATAAACAATCTATTGATTTTAGTGATTCATCAATTAGCATTAGTGCTTCTTTTTCAACTAGCGGTAATACATCGGATTGGAAAATAAAATCAGCTCTCGATATCGGCAACGTCATTATTGGTAATGGACAATGGATAGTTGATGAAGAAACTACACAAGAATCATTAATTGCTGAAGTAAAAGCCGATGTTGACGGAAGGATTGATTCTCTTTTCAATAAACTACGCGATAGATTACCTTTGAATGATACTGAAGAAGAATCAGCAGGTAATCCATTTACAGAAGAAAATCCTTTTGCTAATGGTGAAAATCCTTTTGGTGACGAAGAATTTACTCCACCACCAGGTTATGAAAATTCTCCTTTACCGTCACCAGAGATTATAGATAATATTAAATCTGTTCCAGAAGAAAATCCTATTGTAGAAAATTCTAATTCAACAGTAGAAAATGAAATTGATAATCCTGTTATCGAAGATTTTAATCCAACCGAAGATAATCAAGGTGATAATTATTTTATAGAAGATTCTAATCCGACGGTAAATACTGAAACTGAGAATTCTTTTGTAGAAGATTTTAATCCAACCGAAGATAATCAAGGTAATAATTATTTTATAGAAGATTCTAATCTGACGGTAAATACTGAAACTGAGAATTCTTTTGTAGAAGATTTTAATCCAACCGAAGTTAATCAAGGTGAAAATCCTTTCGCTGGTGGAGAAGGTGAAAATCCCTTTGCTGGTGGAGAAGGTGGAAATCCTTTTGCAGAAAACGATAATGCAAATCCCTCACAATCCTTTGATATGTTGGGAATGATTGCTGGTGAGGATTTACCATTCCTCAACGCTAGTGAAGGAGACTATAACTATAGCGCTATACCCAATCAATCAACTAGCGAAACTTTAAGAGTTGTCAGAGATAATCTTTTAAGATTTAACGCCAATCTAAATTATCCAGGAGTTTTAGAAGGTAACGAGACACCTTTACAAACACCAAATGATTTATTGATGCTGTTTCGTAATGATATGTTTAGCTTCAACAATACCGCTAACTCTTTCCAAGAATTAGTTGGTGATAATAATCCCTTTTCTAGCGGTGAATATAATCCATTTGGTGAAGGTACCTCTTCTGAAGAAATTCCGTTTGATATTTTAAATGTTGCTCTTGATGGTTTACTTCCATTTAATGGCTCTGAAAATGTATTTAGTACACCTGAAGGGGAAATTCCCATTGGTAACGGAAATCAAGACTTTGGTAGTGAAAATGCAGTTATCGGTAACGCTAATTGGAATTACGGTAATTTAAATGCGACGATTGGTAATGGTAACTGGAATTGGGATGGTACAAGTAATAATTCAACTGTTGGTAATGGTAACTGGCATTTAGATTTTTCTGTTGATAATAAAACCATTGGAAATGGTAATTGGTATTGGGAGTCTAGCAGTCAAAATACCACTCTTGGTAACGGTAATTGGAATTTTGGAGATAACAATACGACTATTGGTAATGGTAATTGGGATTTCGGTAATAACAATACGGTAATTGGTAACGGAAATCGAGTTTATACAGATAATAGTATCGTAATTGGTAACGGTAACTGGTCAGTTGTAGTTGATAAGTCGGCAGAAATTGCCGATGATTTATTAGGTGAATTAGAAACTATAGCAATGGGAGTTGGAGTTAAAACAAGTGCTAATATGCTTGTTGATTCTGTGATGGGTAAAATGGGTGAAATTTTTCAACCTTTGACAGAAGATTTTGATGATTCGGCGTTGAATACTTATAATGAAAAATTTATTGATTCTGGTTTTGATATCAGTTTCCTTGCTACTTGATTGAGAGAATCGAAGGATTATAAAAACCGTAGCCAAAAGTGCTTCTTATATTGATACTCCCTTCCCGGTAGAAGATTACCGAAAAATTGTAGGTTGGGGAGCCACTCCGTTGCGGAGGTTCCCTCCGTTGTAGGAAGTGGCGTTTGAGGAACGAAACCCAACACGCTGTTGGGTTTCACTTCGTTCAACCCAACCTACGTTATAGGTAATCTTAGAGCGTGACGGGAGTAGGTAGCTTTCCGGCTGCCACTACAGGTATTTTTATAATTCTTACGATTGTATTTAATCACAAATACCCACCTTGCAAGCCGGAGGCGCATCGAACAGAGAAATCAATTTCAAGGCTTATATACGAAGTACGTTGAAACGCACTAAAATCACCTTAAAACCTTACATAGTCTGATTTCTCAGACTTTATATATCAGCCTGGGAATTTATTCCAAGGTGGTTGTACGCGCAGCTGAGCTTGGTGTGTAATAAGTAGGTATGCAAAATTATTTGTGTCATTGCTCACGAGCGGCGAAGCAATCCCAACAGGTGAATTGTACCGAAAAAGAATTACCTTCACTTTTCTCCCCTTACGCAAGCTATAGTTTGAAGATAAGGATAAGATATCGTACAAAATCTGAACAGTTGATTTTTTTTGTGTGAAAATAGTTTGTAATACCTGCGTATTATGACGAATCAAGCTGCAATCATTGCGCGTGGAGATAACGATGGCAATCCAAAAAACAGATTTTTCGCATCTCGGCTATCAAGTTAATAAGGAATTAGGAAAAAATCGCTTCGGAGGACGTATTACGCACCTGGCTGAAGTGAAAAACACCGACGATAAGGTAGTAATCAAAGAGTTTCGCTTTGCAGATGTAGGTGCAGACTGGTCTGGTTTTAAGGCTTACGAACGGGAAATAGAAGTACTGCAACAGTTAAATCATCCCCGTATTCCCAGCTATTTAACTTCTTTTGAAACTCCCCAAGGTTTTTGCTTAGTACAGGAATATAAAGATGCTCCATCACTAGCTTCGGAGAACAAGTTTTCCCCCAAACAAGTTAAGCAAATTGCTATATCTATTTTAGAAATATTAGTTTATTTGCAACAACGGGAGCCGCAAATTATTCACCGCGATATTAAACCAGAAAATATTTTAGTTGATAAATATCTTAACGCTTACTTAGTCGATTTTGGCTTTGCAAAAGTTAGTAATAATGAAGTCGCACTTAGTAGCGTTGCTTCCGGAACTCCGGGTTTTATTCCTCCCGAAGAATATTTCGGTCGCGATTTAACTGAAGCATCCGATTTATATAGTTTGGGTGTAACATTAATTTGTTTGCTTAGCGGTACTCGTTCGGTGGATGTTGGTAAACTAATTGATGATGAATATCGTTTTAATTTTAAAACTTTTCCATCGAATATTCATCCGAAATTTGTCGCGTGGTTGGGTAAAATGGTTGAGCCAAATCTCAAACATAGATTTGCAAGTGCAGCAGAAGCACTCAAAGCATTGCAATCAATTCCGGCTGTTGTGCAACAAAAAGCTAGGGAAAGCAATGTTTTTACTCAAAGTTTTGCACTTTTAGTACTTCTTTGGATAGGTATTGCCGGAACTCAAGGAATTCAAAAATCTACAATTTCACAACAATCTAAAATTGAACGGCAACAAGCACAAATTTACCGTCTGCGTTATAGACAAAGACAACTAGAAGCCCGAATGAATAGCATATACCGGTTACAGGAGCTTCTAAAAGAACGCGAACAAAATCATTTGCTTGATAGATTGCAGAAAACCAAAGAGTGCGAAGATTGCGAGCTTCTGAGAGTAGATTTAAGTAATTCTCAAATTGAAAATGTCAACCTCAAAAATGCAAATTTAAGGCATATTAATTTGAATGATTCTAATTTACAAAGTAGCAATTTAAGCGGCACAAATCTTGAATATGCTCGCTTACAAAGAGCTATGCTGAAAGATGTAAATCTCCAGGATGCTAATCTTAAAAGAGCGAGACTTAGAAGTGCAGTATTGAAGAATGCAAATTTATCAAATGCTAATCTTAGCTATGCAAATTTAGCTAACGTAGATTTACGTGGTGCCGATTTACGAGGTACAAGACTTCATCGCACAAGACTAAATGGTGCCGATTTAAGGGGTGCAAATTTGCGATATACTAACCTCCATGGCATCGATCTAAGTAATGTGAAATTAACCGGAGCAACCATGCCAGACGGTACCATACACCCATAAATATAAGGGTGATAAGTCAGTTTTTAATATAAAATTAATATTCTTAGAGGATGCTTGAGAAAGTGATAAATAGAGCTTTAAGCATCCTCTAAGAATTGGCTATTTTCACATCTATTGGGAATCACAATATAACCAGTACTTTCATCTCCTAAAACCAGATTTCCTTGTTCTCCCCAATACCACCAATAAGCAGCTACATAAGCACAAATAAGACTATCAAGTTTGTCTTCTGCTGCTTTCAGGATTTTTCCCGTGCAAATTGAAGTCAAAAAGTCAAACTTCAAAAAATGCGAGTTATTTTCTATATTCAAACTTGGCTCTAAAGTAGGTAAAATTTCGGTAATGTAGTTATAAAGCTTCTTAAGTTCGAGATGGCGATTGCTTATTTTTCCTTTTTTATATTTGAGAATTTTTTGTAATCCGAAAAGCTGCACTATAGCAGGATGGGGAAATACTTCAATTTGATATCTACCCAACTTTTGTGCTTCCATAGTTGCTGCATGGAGATACCCCCGAGACTCTAACTCTAAACCAAAATTTACCGTGCGTTGAGCAAAGGGCAAACCAAGATTTGCAGGGTAACATCCAGCATGATATTTACCAAAGTATTTGTGAGTTAGCTTATCGGGTAAGCGACTTCCGGTAGCATTAGGGATAAGAGTTGGCGCATCTACAGCAATAATGCCATTTTCACCAGTTTTAACGCAATTATCAATCCAAAGGAGGATATCTGCAATTGCATCTTTTCTATCTAAATCTTGCAATTCCAGTTTACCATCAACTAACTCAAAACAACATAAGCCGCTTGGTTGCGATTGCCAGCCCAAATCAATACCGAGAAATTTCATTTATCTACACCCGAATATAAAATTTTTCTAAGAAAAAGTTACTCTTCTGTGCTCCCTCTTTTCCATTATTTATTTCCCACAGTAGACAAAGAAGAAGCAGATTTAAATATTTACTAATATAAACTTTTGCAAAGTTTCTTAACTGATTCACATATTATGTATATAAAAGTTTGTATCATAAGACAGATGTAACAACTTAAAAGCCAGAACAATTATATAGCTAATTATTAAGCCTTTTATAGGTAACAGCAATATGAAGTGCCTGAATTCAAAGTTGTAAATCTTAAACTTGGCTTAAAGCCATAGTCATTTGTCATCATTTTACTTGCTTACGAACCCATAGTAAATTAGATGCCAAAAATTCAAAATCACCGTTCAAGAACACAAATTTAAAGTTTTTAAAGAGGGGAAAATGGCAACATATAAAGTCACTTTAGTCAATGAAGCCGAAGGAATTAACAAAACTATCGAAGTTGAAGACGACAAATTTATATTTGATGCTGCTGAGGAAGAAGATATTGAACTTCCCGTTTCTTGCCGTTCGGGTTCTTGTTCTAGCTGTGCAGGTAAAATAGTCTCTGGTGAAGTCGATCAATCAGATCAAGCATTTCTAGACGACGAGCAAATTGCTGCGGGATTTGTACTTACTTGCGTTGCTATTCCTACATCCGATTGCAAGATTGAGACTCATCAAGAAGATGCCCTGTATTAAATTATTCAAAAACTAATAAAAACATAAGTTTAAAAAACAGGAATACATGCAAGAAACAATAACTGTTGAGTATATCCAAGAGCAAGAATTCGATGCACTTTCAACCAGTAATGGTGTATTCGTATTTGATTTTACCGCGACTTGGTGCGGTCCTTGTAAAATGATTGCTCCGATGATGGAAAAATTAGCTCAAGATTATAAGGGTAAAATAAAAGTCGCAAAAATAGACCTTGGAGAAAGTTCTAATCTAGCTAAAAGGTTGAATATTCGCAGCATTCCTACCGTCATGATTTACAAAGATGGAGCCTGCGTAGAAACAATTGTGGGCATAGTTCCCTATGAAAAATTCAATGCAGTTGTAACTCAACTAGTTTAAGTCTGTAGTTTGTAGTTTGTTGGGTGTGTGACGGTTTCTATATATCATCAAAGCTAACCAATCAAATTGATTTTACCGTCACTTAGCAATTAACCGAGTAAATGTTTTTCAATAACACCTAGAATACGCAAATCCCCTTTATTTATTAACGGGGATTTTTTTTGGTAATGGGTAATGGGTAATTACTCAAATATCAGCTTAAAAATATAGAATTTCAACACCAGAATGCACCATTCTCAACAAACACAAAAAAACTGGGTTTCTCCGAACTTTAAACATAATCCTGCTCGTTGAGTGATTTACTTCAAACCCGGTTTCTCGTCGAGGTACAAGATATGAATTAGTAGAGTATTGGAAATCCGCAGAAAAATTTATATGATTTTTAATGTACGCAAAACCTAATTCCTTACCCCATCTCCCAATTCATGAAATTGATAAATCTTAATATATTAGGTTATCGTGATGTGTTGTGTAGGTGTAGAGCATAATAATATTACATGGTGTTGAAGGAGTGAATCGCAATGTCTATTTTGGGTGTAAGGTTAGCTCGCAATCAAGTCAAAAGATTTTTCAATGTAGCTATACTTTGCTTGAGCTTAAGTTTGACAGTGGCTTGTCAACAAGGTGAAAAAAATAAGAGTAATTTGTCAAATAAAAATTCTCAAGATTCAACGGTAAAGTCTGAAAATCCCAGTAATAATCAAGATATTGGTGGTGTACCACAAAAAACGCCAGGAGAAGTTACGGTAAATCTACCAAAACCTTCTCCTACATCTAACCCTCAATCGCAAGTAATTCCAACAGAACCTTCTTCGGTTGCTAGGGCACCACAAAATTTTTCCTCACCGCCTGTAAACCAAACTAATCCCGATCCTAATAATTCTATTCCTAAAGCTTTAACTGAAAAGCTTTCTCCCCAGGCTACTGCTCCAGAAAATATTCCCCAACCACAACCTCAAGTAGAAACTCGCACCCAACCAACTTCCCCCAAACCAGTTGTTCAAGCTTTGAGAAAAGCTGCTAAAAATCCTGGTAGAAGAATTGCAGCTGCGAGCAATACGAATGTATACCAGAGTGGCAGATTAGGGGTTAATTTTAAGTATCCCAAAGGATTTGTAATTAAAGAACCACAAAACACTTCAAATTCATCCAAGGTTCTAGAATTATGGAGTGTAAAAGACTATCGGGCAATCGAATCTGGTAAGTATAAAAATACATTTACTCCAGGAAATATGAGTATTTCGGTAGAGGATAATCCTAGAGGTTTATCTTTGGTTCAATGGGTGACTAATAATGATGAACTCGGAGATATCATACCAGAAAGCTACGATACACACATTGTTGCTGGAAAGGAAGCAATGTCTTTTCGTACTGATGGCTTATATGATTTTCAAAATATGGTATTACCTAGCAGTGATGGTAAAAAGGTAATTTTAATCAGTTTTGCTCAAGGAGATAGAAGTTATCAACAAGTCTTTGAACAAGTCGTTTCTACTTTGCAAGTGAACTAAAAGAGAGATAGGGGGAGATGGGGAGGAAGGAAGAATAAGACAATAACTAACTCACTCGCTACTTCCCGTCTTCCTAACCCTTAACTCCTAACTATTTTCTAACCAATAATGTAAGATGAATTGATTTCTCTTGCTTGCCCGATTAGAACTAATACTTGATAAACCATTACAGCGACTTCTGCACGAGTTGCAGCTTGATTGGGCTTAAGTTTTCCTGTGTCGGGATAATTAACAATCAATCTGTTTTCAATCGCTGTTGCTACTTCATCTTTACCATAATCGGGAATCTTATTTTCGTCCTTAAATATACTTAGGTCAATTTCTCCTTCAGTGGTTAACCCTAATCCGTTAATTAAGGAGACAATAACCTGTATGCGAGGAATGTTTTGATTGGGGAAGAATTTGTTACCAGGATATCCAGAGAGAAGTTTACTTTGGTATGCTTGCTGAATTGCTTTATATGCCCAGTAGCTTTTTTTCAGATCCTCAAATTTTATCGATTCGCGCAAAAGTTGCGGATTAAAGGCTTTTACCAACAATGCCGCATATTGCGATCGCGTCATTGTTGCATCTGCTCTAAAGGTGCGATTGGGAAATCCTTTAACTATGCCTAAGTTTACAAGCTCTTGTATAAATTCGGTTGCCCAGTGACCGCTAATGTCAGTTAGTTTACTTATTCGTGGTTGTGGTTGTGGTTCGGGTTGTGGTTCTGGTTGTGGTTCGGGTTCTGGCTGTATTTCGGGTTCGGGATCGGCAAAAAACTGTACGTTTCCATTTACAGATATGGGATCTACCTGATTATCTATAGAAATCAATTTGTGAATGCTGGCATTTTGAATGTCAAATTGTCCGTTATTGCGAAAAATATTGTTTCCGGGACTTGCATTACTGCCAATATCAGGTAATGCATTTGAAACAACCGTTAAACCGTCTTGGATATTTTTTTCGCATAGGTTTTCTCGCAAAACCGGACGAGCATCACCAGATACAACTATTCCAGAACGATTTTCGTAAATTTTATTCTCAGTAAGTACGCTCCTAGCCCTATCCCCAATAGCTATACCAAAGCCCGTTTGAAAACAATTATTACCTGTAATTTCCCCCCGAGAATTTTTAGTAATAGAAATACCATTGGCAGAATTTCGAGTAAATATATTGTCTTTGATAGCTGGATTGGCATTCCCAGTAACAAAAACTCCTTCCCGTTGAGAGTTAATGAAAGTACAATTTACAACAGTGGGCGAAGTCGATTCAATCCAAACAGCAGTACCACGACTAGCCGGATTTGTAACAGTGACTCCTTGCAGTTTAGCCCCATTACTTAATACAATTGTGACATTTTGTCCGGCAAAATTAGGGCTAAGATGTCTGCCACTACCATTAATTAAAATGCCGCGCCCTTTGTTCTTTTCATTACCAATAATTGTGACTCCAAATGGAATAATTAAAGGAAATGTTTCTCCATTTGTAACGTTGTAGCTATCTTCAGCAAGTTGAATTTTGGTTCCCGAAGCAGATTGCTTCAGGGCTTGAGTAATTGTTTTAAGTGGTGCTTGTTGGCTACCTAAATTACTATCGTTGCCGGTAGTTGGACTCACATAAATTAATTTAAGCATATTAATATAAATACTTGTTCATTTACGTTGAAAATACTACCGCGAAAAAAGTCAGTATGTAGGTAGCGTTGATAGCATAAGCTAAATAAAAAAGATGTAGTATTCTACTATCAGAGTTTAGTATTAATTAAAACAATAATCATGAAAACAAGTATATTACTACAAAAATGTGCTTTTCTCAACTGAAAAAAAAGTTAAGTTTTATTTTTTCTGCTTGCCTAAGTTCAGGTACTTTAGATGAGAATTAATTTTATTATTGAGACATTCTCGACGTGAAATCATTTTTATGACAATTTTTTTCCGCATATTTTACAAAATTTAGCATCTTCATCATGAAAATCTAAGCCGCATCCGTAACATTTTTTTTCTACTTCATTATTCTTTTTAACTATTTGCTTAATTAAATCTCCTACTTGCCAGGGAATCAATGCGATACCTGTTAAAATCATCAAAATTGTTAAAAGACGACCAATTTGTGAAAGTGGAGTAACATCACCAAATCCTACAGTTGTCATGGTGACAATTGCAAAATACATTGCATCTACAAAAGTGGTAAAAACTTGCGGATTTACGGGATGCTCGACTTGATAAATTAAGCCGGAATAGACAAAGATAATTGCAAATAATATAAATAATATTCTTGTAAAAATAGCGCCGTCTTCTGTTGTAATATGACCAAATAAAAATTGTCTATCAATATATCTAATTAATCGTAAAATTCGGAACCATCGTAATAAGCGGATGTAGCTAATATCAATAATTCCCATAAAGAAGGGTACAATTGCGATTAAATCGATAATTGCATAAAAACTGAAAATATACTTAATTCTATTTTCTGCGCTCCACAATCGCAATAAATATTCTACTGCGAAAATATTAATAATTAACATATCAGCGACATCGAGGAAGAAACTTACAGACTCAGAAGTTGCATAAGTTTGTACTACAAAAATTACTGAAGAGAGGATTACTAAAAAAACAATACTGATGTTGATTGTTTTCCCTAATGGTGTTTCTAAGTCTCTTAAATAGAAATCAATATTTTCTCTAGTAGTTACCATAATCAAGTTAGTATAATCTTCTTACTTTCATTGGTATCATATATATTTTAATCCTTTGACTAAATATAATTATTTCTGTTTATTTAAAGTGAGTTAAAACTGATTGAAACCAATACTGTCTGTGTATATACTTACAATCTTGACAAAATTTTAGTCGTTGAGCTATACCCGTTATATGGAAATTATTTTACAAAATATTTTTTTTCAAAGATGTCAAAGATTATTGGTTTAGATGATTTAACAGTAGAAGAAGTCAACAAAGAGTTAAATAATGGTGCGAAGTTTGTGGCTTTTCTCTACTGTTTCTCTTTAATTGTAATCACTTTTAAACGTAGTTCTAGTATTTATTTTATTAAAGCTGGTGAAGGTACCCTCAAACACAGTATTAAATTCACTTTGATATCAATATTTCTCGGCTGGTGGGGAATACCTTGGGGAATAATCTATACAATTCAATCACTTATAACTAACTGCCAAGGTGGAAGAGATATGACCACACAGGTAATGTCAGCATTAAGACAGGAACCGGCGGAATAATTACATATATATTTAAAACTTGCACCGTTCTTAATCAGCCCAAATTTCCTCCTTGTAAGCCGGAGGCGCATCGAACAGAGAAATCAATCTTGGCTAGATATACAAAATACGTTAAAACCCACTAAAATCCTTACTTAGTCTGATTTATCAGACTTTATTTGTCAGCCTGGGAATTTATTCCAAGGCGGTTGTTGAGCTTGGGGTGCAAGATGTAAATTTAAACTTATTTCTCTTTCTCAGAAGAGATTCAATCATCATTATCTAAAAAAGATAGAAATGAATTAGCAAAAATCGCTGCTTGGGTTCTGTCACGTAATTCTAAACGGTTCAATATGTTAGTTACATGATTTTTAACCGTACCTTCAGAAATATAAAGCTTTTGAGCGATTTCTCGGTTATTGGCACCAGTTGCAATCAAACTCAAAACTTCTTTTTCTCTCTTAGTTAATTCCGCTAAAATTGCTGGTGGAGAAGGCGATGGATTTGCTGTTGTTGCCGGAAATTGAGTTAAAAGTTTTTTGACAATTCCCGGTCCCAATTGAGTGTATCCTCTATGTACTGCACGAATAGCAACTGCTAATTCTTCTGACGGTGTATCTTTGAGTAAATAACCCATTGCTCCATTTTGCAATGCTGCTTTGATATATTCGTCGTCGTCAAAAGTTGTTAATACTAAAATCTTTGTTTGTGCAAATTTATTTTTAATCTCTTTTGTTGCAGCGACACCATCCATTAAAGGCATTCGGATATCCATTAATACAACATCGGGCTGCAATTTTTCTACCATTGCCACCGCTTCTTGACCATTTTTAGCTTCTCCAACAATTTCTAAATCGGGTTCTAATTCTAATAAAGTTTTTAAACCTTGGCGAATTAAATGTTGGTCATCTACAAGTATTACGCTAATCATGTTTTATATAAAGAGTTAATAATTAGTTAATATGTTCTTCTGCTGCTATAGCATTCCTAAATCATTTGTGAGATTTTAGAAACCCGGTTTTTCCAAAAAACCGGGTTTCTAGCACCTATCTTTCTCACGACTCATCTAGGATTGCTATAGGTTATTTATATATTCGCATCAAAACCAGTTGATGCAAACCTTGATAAAGGAATATTAACTGTAATTTTAGTTCCCCCATCGGGAATGCTCTCAATATTAAAATCACCTTCCAAAGCTAAAGTGCGATCGCGCATACTTTGCAGTCCAAAACCTGTAGTATTTTGACCGATATCAAAACCTTTTCCATTATCTTGAATCATTAGATGTAATTTAGTGGCTGTTGTAGTTATTTGTAAGTTGACTTCTGTAGCTTCTGCGTACTTAGAAATATTCGTCAATGATTCTTGGATTATTCTATAAATCGCGGTACTAATATCGCGGGGAAGAGAATAAAACAAGTTAATATGATAATTTGGTTTAATATTTGTGGAATGGTGAAAATTTTGCACCAGCATCTCAATAGATGTTTCTAGAGATTGCTCTTGTAAAGGATTAGAACGCATCGCTGAAACAGATTCTCTGACATCTTTAAGTGCTTGAGAGCCGAGTTTTTTAGCTCCAATCAAAAAATCCTTAGCTTTTTCTGGATTATTATTTAATAATTTTGTGGCTGTTTCCAGTTGTAAATTTAAAGCTGTTAGAGAATGCCCCAAAGAATCGTGAATCTCTCGTGCAATACGATTTCTTTCTTCGAGGGTAGCTTGATTTTCAATTTTTAAGGCATATTTACGGAGTTTTTCGTTCGCAGCAGTTAATTTTTCACGACTTTGCCGTTCCGAAAGTACCGCATTCATTAATAGTAAAATAAAAACCAGGGCTAATACAAATAATGATATAAAGCTAAATTGAAAGAACCAGAATTTTTGTAATCTCCTAGGTGATACGTTAGGAAATCTAAGTCTAAATGTGATTAAAAATAAAGAAAAAGAGATTCCTGCAATAACCAAGCGTCCGGGAAGTTTAAAAATTAAGCAGCTGCGAGTTACTAATACTAAATTAAGAAACGGAAAAAGTCGTGATGTTCGACCACCAAAAAAGTTGGTAATTAAAATCAATAATATTTGACAAGCCGTATAAATGATTTTATGTGTTCGATTATTAGTAGGTAATCTTAAACCCATTAACCCGAAAATAGTTAAACTAATAATCATTAATTCTGGGAAACTTGTCTGAAATCTTTGTACGGGATTTATAGTTGAAGCAATCGCTGCAAATCCCAGCAATATCCACTCTAAATAAAGTAAAAATTTAAAAGGATGATTTTTAACATCTATAGCGCGGTTCATAAGCATTCCTTCAATTAATTATATTTAGACAAAGAACAACTACCTGTTTTAAAAATAAAAATCTTAACTAATAGTTTGGGAATTTATACGTAGTTCCTTAATTAATACTAAATATACATTCAAAGCTGACACCATGACCAAAGTCATGGTTTGATGTATGACTTTATCTAGATATTTTTACAAAAATATTCGTTACTTTTTACTCATGTAAATACTGAGGTTGGAAGTTTATGATGGTGACATCGAACAAAACAAATCCAGGAGAACTAATATGAAACTTAAAAAATTATCTTTCTTAGCCGGTGCAATTGCTTTAACTTTGACTGCAATTCCTTTTGCGGCTCAAGCTAATCTCAATTCTTCCTCATCAACAGTAGTTGCTCAAGCTAGAAAGCAAGGTGGATGGAAAAACAAGTTAAATTTGACTGACACACAAAAAACTCAAATGCAAGCAATTAAAGAAAGTGCTCGCGCTCAAATGCGAGAAATTTTGACTCCCGAACAAATACAGAAATTAGAAGCAGCAAAAGCTAGCGGACAAAATAAGCGTCAAGTATGGCGCTCTTTAAAAGATACTTTAACTGACGCTCAAAAAGCAGAACTTAAAGAAATTAGAGAATCTAAGAAAGCACAATTTGAAGCGATTCTAACCGACGAACAAAAAGCTCAAATGCAAGAAATGAAGCAAATGCGCCAAAATCGTCGTTCCCAAGGTAAAGGCCTTAAAGGAGAAGGCAAAGGAAAAGGATTTAAGCGTCTGAATTTGACTGACGCACAAAAAACTAAAATGCAGGAAATTAAAGAAAGCGCTCGCGCTCAAATGCGGGAAGTGTTGACTCCCGAACAAGTACAGAAATTAGAAGCAGCAAAAGCTAGCGGACAAAACAAGCGTGGAATATTCCGTACTTTAGATTTAACTGACGCTCAAAAAGCAGAACTTAAAAAAATTCGAGAATCCAAGAAAGCAGAATTTGAAGCGATTCTAACCGACGAACAAAAAGCTCAAATGCAAGAAATGAAGCAAATGCGTCAAAATCGTCGCGGCAACCGCAGTTAATAATTAGAATTTCTTATAAAAGTTAGTTCTGCTCTGCTGCCTTCATTTGAGGAAAAGGAAT
Source organism: Cyanobacteria bacterium J06633_8 (assembly GCA_039820645.1). Taxonomy (GTDB): domain Bacteria; phylum Cyanobacteriota; class Cyanobacteriia; order Cyanobacteriales; family Nostocaceae; genus Rivularia. Next base: position 29,793 of record JBCBPQ010000042.1, read on the forward strand.
TTCTACAGTTCCTTTTTTTCTATTAAATTTCTGCTAAAGTGGATAAAAAAACCAAAATAGAAAATCCCGGATAACGAGGATTATACTCATGGGCTTAGGGCAATGAGTTTCTATAATGGTTACATCAAAAAGGATAAATCCACGAGGCATTGATGAAGCTTAAAAAATTATCCCTCTTAGCTGGTGCGATCGCAGTCGGTTTTAGTATCACTCCCTTAGCAGCAAACGCCCAAGTAAACAATAAAGCACCACAAAGGGTTTCTCAAGCTAGCCGCCCTCCAAGTCCCTCAGAATTAAAGCTCACTCAAGAGCAAATGAAGCAAATTAATGAGATACTCTCTACCCGGAGTACTCAGATGCAGGGTGTTTTGACACAACAGCAACGCCAGAAAATTCAAACGGATTTGAAAGCTGGTAAAAACCCCCGAGAAGTTTTTGCCTCTATTGATTTAACCAAGAAGCAGCAAGGCCAATTGCGAACTATTGCACTAAGTTCACAGAAAAAAATTGAAGCAGTGTTAACCACCGAACAAAAGAACAAAATTAAAAAGTGGCAAGCCGAGCAACAAAGCCAAACACAGCAACGAAAAAAGTAAGCCAGTAGTTTTAATTGGATAGCAGCATGTAAGGTGGACAACATTGTCCACCTTTATTTTTAAGTAATAATAAAATTCAGAGTGGAAACTATAGCGGTGCAAAATCAATCATCAGTAAAAAAGTCACAATTAAATGCTACTCGGTTAAGGAATTTAACCCTATTTTTAGATCTCCCAAACCCCCTTAAAAAGGGAGCTTAATTCCCTCCTTTTAAGGAGGGCTAGGGAGGATCTCCCCAAAACCTACGCAGTATTGAGTCACAATTCCTCTGTAATAATTTTTTTTATAACTTTTTTAATTTCAGGAATCATCTCCGAATGTGACATAAGTTCCCAAAGGAGTTTTTAGCTTATGAAAGTTAATTTAAAAAGCTGGATACTTACCGTTTTTATTTCCACTAGCCTACTTAACTCAAGCTGTGATACAATATCAGCCCAGCAACTGACTGCTGGAAATATAGTTATCCCTCAAGTTCAAAATTCTCCAGTTAAAAATTCTCCAGTTAAAAACTCAAAAATACTTCATATAGTTAACCGTCTTAGCTTTGGTGCTGCTCCAGGTGATGTAGAAAAAGTTAGAGAAATTGGTATCGATAAATATATCCAACAACAGTTAACACCAGAATCAATACCCGAATCACAAAGCTTAAAAAATCAACTTTCTCAACTCCAAACTCTAAAATTAACCCCCGCAAAATTATATTCGCAATACAGCGTTGGTGCCTTAACAAAACCAACTCCAGAAATACGAAAAAAAAGGCGAAAAAAACAAAGATTAATTCGTCAACAAGCACTCAGAGCTAGATTGCTCAGAGCAACAGAAAGTCCCCGTCAATTGCAAGAAGTAATGGTGGATTTTTGGTACAACCACTTCAATGTATATCAAAACAAAGGACTTACTCGTTTGTGGATAAGTGCTTATGAAGAGCAAGCAATTAGACCTCATGCTTTCGGTAAATTCCGAGACTTATTAGGTGCAACCGCTCGCCATCCAGCAATGTTGTTTTACCTGGATAATTGGCGAAATAGCGCTCCTAAGAATCGTCCCAAAAGAAGATTCAAAGGCTTAAACGAAAACTATGCTAGGGAATTAATGGAATTACATACCTTGGGTGTCGATGGCGGCTATACCCAAGAAGACGTAATTGCCTTAGCAAAAATCTTTACCGGTTGGGGTTTCCATAATCAACCCCGCAAAGTCAAAAATGGTTATGATTTTTACTTCAATGACAAGCGTCACGATTTTACGGATAAAGTCTTTCTGGGCAAACAAATCAAAGGTAGCGGTATTGCAGAAGGAGAAAAAGCATTAGATATTTTGGCAAAGCATCCAGCAACAGCCCGTCATATTAGCTATAAGCTAGCCCAGTATTTTGTCGCAGACAAACCACCAAAAACCTTAATCGAAAAATTATCAAAAAGCTATTTAGCCACAGATGGCGACATTCGAGCCGTACTCAAAACATTATTCCAAAGCTCTGAATTTTGGGATCGAAAATATTACAACGCTAAATTCAAAACACCATATCAATACGTTATTTCCAGTATTCGAGCCACCGAAACCCCAATCAACGATTTTCCCAGAATTAACAGCATATTACACAGAATGGGAATGCCTCTATACGGCAATCCAACCCCAGACGGATATAAAAATACTCAACAAGCCTGGTTAAACCCCAACGGCTTCAACTGGCGTTTAAGCTTCGCCAACACCATAGGTAGAGGAGGATTAAAAAATAGAAATAGAAATAGAAATAATCAAAAAAATAACAACAATAAAAACAAACCCCGTCGCCCTAATAAATCAATTGATTCGGTTGAATTAGCAAATACCCTAGGAAACAACTTCTCCGCAAAAACAAAAGAAGTATTAAACGAAAGTCCCCCCAAACAAAGAGCCGTGATTATTTTAGGTAGTCCAGAATTTATGTACCGGTGAACAGTTATCAGTGAACAGTTAACAGTTATCAGTGAGCAGTTAACAGTTATCAGTGAACAGTTAACAGTGAACAGTGAACAATTATGAGTAGCAAGTAGGTAGTTAGGAATTAATAGTTTCCAATTCCCAATCCCCAATCCCCAATCCCCTATTCCCAATTCCCCATTCCCAATTCTTATGAAACGTCGTAAATTCATTCAACAAGCCGGAATCTTCTCTGCTTCGAGTTTGATTGCAGTCGGTAGTAATGCTTTTGTAAGCAGAAGTATAAGCGCTACTCCGAAATCGAAGCGGTTGATAGTTATCTTTCTGCGCGGTGCAGTTGATGGGCTTAGCGTAGTTGTTCCCTATACTGAAACCGCTTATTATCAAGCCAGAAAAAGAATTGCTATTCCTCAACCTGATAAAAAAGGTGGAGTATTAGATTTAGATGGAAAATTTGGACTGCATCCGAGTCTTGCTGCTTTAATGCCTTTATGGAAGCAGAAAAATCTGGCTTTTGTCCACGCTTGCGGTTTCCCAGAGTCTAACCGTTCCCATTTTGATGCTCAAGAATATATGGAAACCGGTACTCCTGGAGTTAAATATACTAAAGATGGTTGGATGAACCGTCTTTTGACTTTAATGTCTGTAGAAAATAATCCCATCCAAGCTGTAAACGTAGGTTCAACTATCCCCCGTATTTTCACTGGAAATGCTGCCGTTGCGACAATTCCTGCTGGGCGTAGAACAGCTAAACGCTTACCTATAGATAATCCTCAACTAGGCACCGCATTCGACAAATTATACAGCGGTAACGATGCCTTGAGTAAAACATATCGCGATGCCAGACAAGCCCGGGAAGCATTAATGGAATCCGATGTGGAAATGAAACTCGCAAATAACGGCGCACCTTTACCTAAAGGTTTTTCTAGAGATGCCCAACGTTTAGCAAGATTAATGGTACGCGATTCTAGAATTGAACTGGCATTTTTGGCTTTAGGTGGTTGGGATACCCATATCAACCAAGGAAATACCAAAGGACAATTAGCACGGCGTTTAAAAAGATTAGGTGACGGTTTAGCTACCTTACAGAAAGAATTAGAAAAAGTATATAAAGACACTAATATAATTGTGTTATCCGAATTTGGACGTACAGTAAAAGAAAACGGAAACGGCGGTACAGACCACGGATACGGCAACGTTATGTGGTTATTAGGCGGTAACATTAAAGGTGGCAAAATTTACGGTGATTTCCCCGGATTATCAAGCGATCGCCTTTATCAAGGAAGAGATTTAGCAGTTACCACCGATTTTAGAGACGTTATCGGCAAAGTTTTACAAAATCATATGAAGTTAGATAAAGCGAATATTAGTAAAATATTTCCGAATTATACAGTGAACAGTTAGCAGTGAACAGTGAACAGTTAACAGTTAGCAGTTAGGAGTCGCAAGTAAATTGATTTCAACCCTTGTTTCCTTCCATTTCCCTATCCCTCCCCACAGCATTTGGCAATATGTAGAGCTTGACTTAGTTGTTAATTTTGTAGACAAAAATTGACATGTATAGACAATAATCAATAATTTTTAATGTATTTTGTGCTTCATTTTTGGAATAATAATAAGATAAGTGTTTTATTTTTTCTTGATAAATATGCAAAAACCAAGCAGCGATCAAGAAAAAAGTAAACGCAAATATTTTGATGTGCGGACGGCTCAGCCGTGCAAGCCTACCGAGGGATAACTGCTCCCATGCTCCCACTGAAGTAGGAAGTGATGTCTGGCTTGTCTAGACTTCACAGAGCAGATTCAGCTAATATAACTAAACAAACGTGAACCGTAATAGACTAGGGAAATTCCGGTGCAATTCCGGGGCTGTGCCGCAACTGTAAAAATATTTTGGATTTTAAATTTTAGATTTTAGATTGATATTAATCCAAAATCCAAAATCAAAAATCCAAAATTGTTTAAGCCAGAATGCCTTTCTGTTATTTGCTCACTTTATTTCCTGCGTTGCACGGGAAGGGAGCCTTTTGAAAATAATGCAAATTACCGATAATTCCAATTCCACTAAGTTACAATTTCCAAACCTAGAATTACCTCCGCTGCCAATGAAGCGCCCTTTGCTAATGATTGGGCACGGCACAAGGAATCCCCAGGGAAAACAGGCTTTATTAGATTTTGCTAATGCTTATCAAGCTATAGATAATTCTCGTCCGGTATTGCCTTGTTTTCTGGAATTAACAGAACCTACAATTGCCGAAGGTGTGGACGAGTGCATCAAAAACGGCTATACCGAACTTTCAGCTTTACCAATTTTATTGTTCGCCGCACGCCATAACAAATTTGATATTACCAATGAATTAGATAGCGCTAGGGTTAGATATCCCGAATTAAAGTTTCACTACGGCAGACACTTCGGCATTACACCCACACTCATCGAATTATGGCGCAATCGTTTAGCCGAACTCGATAAACCAGAATATAATCCCCACCAAATTTCCCGTCAAGATACCGTACTTTTATTTATCGGTAGAGGCTCAAGCGATCCCGATGCCAACGGTGATGTATATAAATTAGCTCGAATTCTTTGGGAAGGTAGCGGTTATTCTACCGTTGAAACCTGTTTTATCGGCATTACCCACCCGCGATTAGAAGAAGGTTTTCAGCGCGCTCGTTTATATAAACCTCATCGGATAATTGTTTTACCCTACTTTTTGTTTATGGGTACTTTAGTCAAAAAAATCTTTGACATCACAGCCCAACAACAAGAGCAATACCCAGATATATCTATTACTGCCCTACCAGAAATCGGTTTGCAGCCGGAATTATTAACTGTACTGCGAGAGCGAGAAATAGAAACTCAACTCGGCGAAGTCAAGATGAATTGTGAAATGTGTAAATTCCGCACTGCCGCAGTATCGAATAATCATGCACACGGTCATTCTCACGACCATCATCATCACCACAATCATGACCATTCCCACCCACCGGTAGATCCCTACGCAGATATCGATAATTATCATCAAAGGATTTGGCAAGTACCTTAATTACAGTGAACAGTTAACAGTTAACAGATTTAGGAATGGCCGCAACTGGCACATTTTTCTTGTAGGGGCACGTGACACTTAATTTAATTTTTAACGTAATAATCAGGATTGTAGTGTCACGCACCAGCCGAGCATTGTGACAATTGCGGCCATTCCTGAGATTGTAGGGTGTGTGACGGTTATGGTAATTTATCAACTATAACGAAATTATTTGAATTTACCGTCACGCACCAACAATTTATATGATGGAATCTTGTGCAAGGTGTGTTATGGCTACCCAATGATATGAAGTTCGGATGATTACTTATGATATAGGGTTCGTAGTTGCGTGTCTTTGCGCCAAAGATTTTTGGCGAAGACAGCGCAACTACGAACATATTTTTATTCATAAGGGATTAAACGAACCTGATATGATTACCAATATTGGCATTATAATTAACTCAGAGCGGGCTTTTTCTGTATTGATTGCCAAAGCTAAAGGAAGATATTCCTTAAAAGATTGTGCAAGAAAATCGCTAAATTCTATTTCTGGCACCTCAGCAAAAATACCAAATTTTTCAGAAATAGTAATGCCAAAGTTTGTTTTAATTTCTTCTATAGTAAATTGACTGTAGGATATAGGATAATTCTCTTGAAAAGTATGGTAAATCATCAATTAAATGATTAAAATTTACATAATTTAGTCCATGTTTGACTTGTGACTTCCATAAATACCATATCTGCTAATTCACCGTTCGGCATTGGCCATGACTTATACATAATCTCACTAACTATAAAACCTAGATTTTTACACATATTTATTGAACTCTTGTTTGATGACAAAATAGCCGATCCAATTGTTTTAATCTTTAATTCATCAAATGCATAAATAATTAGTCGTTTTAATGCTAGCTTCCCATATCCTTGACTCCTATATTTTTGATCTAGAATGGCTACAGCAATTTCAGTAGCAAACAAATCCATATTCAAGCCTTTTAATAGTACATATCCAATAGGAAAATCTTCTGGATCTAAGTAAACTCCAAATACTAAAGGCTTGCTTTTTCGACAATAAGGTAAAGAGTAAGATGAAATCGCTTCTATGAATTGTTCTATCTCATCAAGTTCAAAGAAGGTGTTCCAACCCATTAAATCTGGTAAATTTGGATCTTGAGCAAGCTTGATTAAGTGCTTTATATGAGTATCTTCCATAGAAGCTAGGAAAACCTTGAATCCTGTTCTTTTATGTTCTTGTTCTAATAATATAGTTTCATGCATAGTGCTATGCTCGAATTTTCACTTACTGATGAAATGATATCAGCAAAATCTCTTAAGTGATGATACACTAAACTCTTGTAGATTAAAATAAATATTTATCTATTAGAAATAGTTCATGATTAAAGTCAAAAAATATACTGAAAAAGGTAGGGGAATTACTGCAACACAAAATATTTCTAAAGGAACATTAATTGAAGTTGCTCCTGTAGCTGTTTTTCCACTGAAAAAAGGACTAAGCATCAATGAAAAAACAGTATTTAAGTATTACTTTGTACGACCATTATTAGACGACAAAAGTGATAATCAGAAGGGATACCTTGTGTTTGGGTTAGCTTCTCTTTGTAATCACCAAGAAAGTCCTAATGCTTATGTGGATTGGGTAGAAGATGAAATTGGTTTATGGTCGCATTTGATTGCACATAAAGATATTGAGGTAGGTGAGGAAGTAACGCTGTTCTATGCCAACATAGATGACTATACTAATGTAGACAATTTCGTTTAATTATTGCTAGCAACTTTTGGAGAATATTATCGTTTTTTGCTTCAACTAAAGTTACCACCGGAGCTTCTATAACTAATTGTTCCGGAGAAAGACTAATTAAGAAATCGCAAAATCCAGTTAAACCCTGAGTAGGTTCAACGCTAAAATCTTTACCTGAAAAAATGCTGATTTGAGAAGATAATTGTTTTTTAATTTCTACCAATATCGGCATTATAATTAACTCAGAGCGGGCTTTTTCTGTATTGATTGCCAAAGCTAAAGGAAGATATTCCTTAAAAGATTGTGCAAGAAAATTGCTAAATTCTATTTCTGGCACCTCAGCAAAAATACCAAAATTTTCAGAAATAGTAATGCCAAAGTTTATTTTTATTTCCTCGATGGTAAATTGACTGTAGGATATAGGATAATTCTCTTGAAAAGTATGGTAAATCATCAATTAAATGATTAAAATTTACATAATTTAGTCCATGTTTGACTTGTGACTTCCATTAATACCATATCTGCTAATTCACCGTTCGGCATTGGCCATGACTTATACATAATCTCTCTAGTTACAAAACCTAGATTTTTAAAGATATTAATTGAAATCTTGTTTGACAATAAAATAACCGATCCAATTGTTTTAATCTGTAACTCATCGAATGCATAAATAATTAGTCGTTTTAATGCTAACTTCCCATATCCTTTACTCCGATATTTTTTATCTAGAATTGCTATACCAATTTCAGTAGTCAACAAATCCATATTCAAGCCTTTTAATACTGCATATCCAATAGGCAAATCTTCTGGATTTAAGTAAACTCCAAATACTAAAGGCTTGCTTTTTCGTGAATAAGGGAAAGCGTAAGATGAAATAGCCTCTATGAATGATTCGGTTTCATCAAGTTCAAAGAAAGTGTTCCAACCCATTAAATCTGGTAGGCTTGGATCTTGAGCAAGCTTGATTAAATGTTTGATATGACTACTATCAATAGAAGCCAAGAAAACTTTTAATCCTGTTGCTTTATGTTCTGCTTCTAATAATATTTTTTTATTCATCATACTATTAAAATTTTTCATTTACTGATGAAAGTAAATCAAGGTTTTCCATTGCCTTTTCTATCTCTTCTCTGCTACATAAAGTGCTTATACGTAAGAAACCTTCACCACTCGAACCAAAGAAATTACCAGGTATACCAACAATATTTGCTTTGTGTAGCAGTTGCTTAAATACTTCCCAAGAACTGCTTCCATCTGTTCCTTTAAATTCCGGAAATATCCGGAACATACTAAGGTTTTAACTAGGTAGGCTAATTAGCATTAAATGAAATCAGCAAAACCTCTTCAGGAAAGTAATACACTGAGTTTCTCATCAATGAATTTAAATATGCTTCCATTTTCGGATTAGACAGCAAGTCTTCCAAGGTAATATTTTTGGATGCAGATAATGGCTCTACTTCGTCATCCTTATTAAAGCAGTTGATTGTTGCCTCATTCTTGATGTAATGCTCTAAACCTTCGCCATCGTCAGCTTTTATCGCTTCTTCGTAGAAAATCCTATGCACTTGATGCTGAATACCACATTCACGGAGATTTTCTAAGATATCTTCAGCAGCGGTAAATCTTTCCCCTTTTCCATCTTTAAAAATTTGCAGGTATTGTTCGTAGAAATCCACATAGAAAGATTTACGAGTAGCTAAAGCAATAAATCCAACTCCCGTCTCATTGAGCAAACTAGCACACTTTTTCAACACAGGAGCCAAATCCTGAACTGGAATCATATAGAACCCATTTGGGATCTATTTAAACGGTAGCCAATCTTTTTAGCATCAGTCGAACAAAACAGAGATTAACTTTGGTCGTAGAATTAGCAAGGGTTCTTTCAAAATTTTTAACCAAGCTTTTACATCTCTCCATCCA
>JBCBPQ010000043.1:0-38904 GCA_039820645.1 Cyanobacteria bacterium J06633_8
AATTGATAAAATTGGCGATTGGAATCCGCAACTTTTAAGGGAATTAAAAGGTCGTTTTAAACCGTTTCCTGTAGTGATAGCTTTAGTTACATCTTTAGCTACTCAAATAATCATATTTCTATATCAGTTACGAGAGTTTCCTGGTGAGAATTACAGAACTTATAGTAAATATTGTAAGGCAAGATATTTAAGAAAACTAAATCCAGAATTGAAGTATTGTCCGACGAATCAAATTGATATGCAATTATGGTGGCGAGACCACTGGGAATATATGTTTTTAGCAGTCAGCGTAATTTTAATTTTTACGCTGTTAGTCGCAGGAACTTATTTAATAGTTAATGATTTATCTCAAGAAGAACGTAGAGGTACGTTGAATTTTATTCGTCTTAGTCCGCAGTCGGAAATAAGCATTTTTACCGGAAAATTAATCGGAGTTCCAATTTTAATTTATCTTGTAAGCTTAGCAGCAATTCCTTTTCATATTTTGACTGGAAAACTTGCCAATCTTGCTTTTAGTCACATCTTATGTTTCTATTTAATTCTTGCGGCTAGCTGTATTTGCTTTTATAGTATTGCTCTGCTAATCGGTATATTTGGAGGCTCTGTACTTAGTGGTTTTAAACCTTGGCTAGCTAGCGGTTTGGTGATGCTGTTCTTAATGATTACAGTAGCAATGAATCAGAGTAGTTCTTATCAAGCTGATATTGCCTTTTTCCGGTTATTTAGCCCGTTGGATATGACGGACTTTTTGTTTCCTAATTTATTTTATAAAAAGTCTGTAGCCCTTGAAGATTTAAGATTTTTTAGTTTGCCTTTAGGAAGAAGTATTGTGAGTTTACTTGCAATACATTTATTTAATTATGCTGTTTGGACTTACTGGGCTTGGCAAGGTTTAAAACGTTGTTTTCGCAATCCTCATACTACTATCTTCAGTAAACAACAAAGTTACTTGATTGTCACAAATTTTGAAATCTTAATTTTAGGTTTTTTGCTTTCGGATAATTTCAGTAGTAAATACAATTTCTTTAATACTATTGAAAGTTTATACATCTGGAATTTATTCCTGTTCATCGGATTATTCGCAATTATTTTACCCCCAAGACAAGCCGTACAAGATTGGGCAAGATTTAGATATCAGAAGGTTTCTGTAAAAAGTAATTCTTCCAAAAATTTATTACTCTCAGACTTGCTTGCGAGCGAAAAAAGTCCGGCTATTTTAGCAATTGCAATTAATTTGTTAATTGCTGCAAGTGCTTTTATGGTGATGATTTTGAATATAGAAACAAATTTTTCTATAATTAACTACCAAGTCTTAGGATGCTTAGGCGTATTGTTATTTATGAGTTCAACAATAATATACGCTACTATTGCTCAAATTATGTTGATGCTAAAAAATTCCAAACGGCATTTATGGGCATTGGGAGCAACAGGTGCCTCAATCATTCTTCCAGCTTTTATTTTATTAATTTTGAGCGTTCCGGCATCAAGCACAGATAATATCGGCAGCTTTTTATGGTTGTTTACAACTGGTTTTTGGTACGGTGTCGAAAATTCTCGAATTAGTACTATTTTCGGTGTTTTTGTTTGCCAGTTAGTTATTGCAGCTTTATTAAATTGGTATTTAATTAAGCAAGTCAAATCCGCCGGTGAATCAGCCACTAAAGCACTATTTGCTAACAGTGAACGGTACCATGACAGTTAACAGTACCATGACAGTTAACAGTGATTAATATTTACTCCTCACTCCTCACTCCCAATACTGCTCGGTTAAGGGAAGATCCTCCCTAACCCTCCTTAGTAAGGAGGGAATAAAGCCCCCTTTTTTAAGGGGGTTTGGGGGATCTCAAAATGAGTTTAATTGCTTAAGCGAGTAGTATTGTCCTCACTCCTCACTCCTCACTCTTCATTCTTAATTAAGGGCTTTCTTAACTAATTCCGCAACTTGAGAAGGACGTTGAGCTACCGGTATTTTCGCATCTTTAAAGGCTTGCAGTTTACTTTTTGCCGTACCGAATTCTCTATCGCGTCCGATAACTGCCGCTAAAGTGCCTGTTTGTCGCCAATGTTTTGCTGGTGGAGCATGTACTCCGGCAATATAAGTAATCACGGGTTTGTCAATCATTTCGGATATATAACTTGCTGCGGCTTCTTCACGCCCTCCACCGGGTTGCCCTACTAAAACTATAGCTTGAGTATTTTCGTCTTCATCTAAAATTTGCAGCCACTGGATAAAAGAAGAACCTACAATTCCATCACTACCTATACTTACACTAATTGACTGCCCCAGCCCCAACTGAGTTAATTCCCAAGCAATTTCGTAGGTTAAAGTGGTGCTGCGACTGACTATTCCCACTTGCCCAGGTATGTAAAATTCGCTGGGATGGGTACCTAATAAAATTTTCCCCGGCACAATTATACCTGGACTATTGGGACCTACAATTATGGTTTCTTGAGCTTCCGCACGGCGAAATAAATTTACCATGTCTAAAGGAGGTACTCCAGGAGAAATGATAATAATTTGACTGATACCAGAACCCATTGCTTCCAACGCTGCGTCTAGAACCTGAAAAGGATGTACGCAGATGATTGTGGTATGAATCAGCCCAAATTTATTTACCACTTCCTCAACTAAATCAAACACCGGCAAACCATACTGTTTAGTGCCGCCGCACCCAGGATTTACTCCGGCGACTAAATTTGTACCATATGCTTTCATTTGAGAAATATGAGTTTCTGAAATAAACTCACTGAAGCCTTGGATGATTACTTTACTGTCTGGCGTTAGATTCATAAAAAAGCATAAAATTTTAAGGAGAACTTAGCCTTTTAAGTAACCAAGAAACACGAAAACGCAGTTCTAAATTACGATATATGGCTTTGCTCGCATATCGCGAATTAGATAAGAAAAAAGCCAATTTTAACCTTTAAAAAAAGAATATTCTAGGTTAAGATAAGGTTATGAGAAACTTGAATTATTTGATTTGCAATTAGAAAATAAAAATTATACTGAATTTACATCTAAATGTTTAGTTCAGTATGTCTAACCTTAAAGATAGCTATGTAAATGCTCGGTTGGCAGTAAAAACATATCTAAAAAGTAAAAAATTTATAAGTTGTAGGTTTCAGGTTTATGACCAATTAAAATTGATTATTTCGGATGTAGTACTTAATTGATTTTCCCTATTATTTTCCTTCAGAGACTATATATACTTACTTAAGTAACTACCTCCATCAATAGACAAATACATATTGATTCAAATAAATTATTAATAAATCAATCCAACCTCCTTATCAATTAATCGATAATTAAAGATAAAGGCAATAGCATTAATTCTCTGCTCATATAGATAAGCAAATAATTATTTATGTTTACAAAAATCATACCTTGATAAAGGTACTTAAGTAACCATTAAGGACGGTGGATGGCATTACAAAAAATTAATTTTTATACCTACCGTATTCACAATATTAAAAATTATTGTTTTCCTGATTTCACCGTTGCTTTTTACCATTCTCTTTTGTCAGTTTAACTGCCTTAGTCACTGCCTCATCTAAACTTTCTACGAGTAATATAGGATTCTGGGCTCTATTTGTTAAATCTGATAAACAACTCTTGGCTGTATCTAAATCGGAACCAGCTAAGCGAATCACTAATCGAGGAAGAGAAACACCTCTACGACGATTTTTATTACCATCTGAAACAAACTCTTGCGAGTTAAGACTAGATTGTTGCTTAACAAAGTTTGCAATTACCTCCGCAACTTCTTTTGCTTGAGGAATACTACCTAAAAAATTAATAAGTATTACTTTGATACTTTTATCAGCAGCTAAAATTTGTAAAGCCTTTTGTAAACGAGTATTAAAAGTTGTTGGCATAGTATCGGTTAAAAATGCATGTCGCAAATTTAGACATACTCCTGGTTTTCCACCATTACTTACAACTAAATCTAAAGTTGCCATCACTGAACCAGCGCCATTTCCCAAAACCCCTATTTTACCATGCATTTCAACTCCATCCCAATTGCCTAAGTCGCCATGTGTATCTTTCGAGATATTACGGCTAACTAATTTACGAGCTATTACGGCAATCTCTTGATGACGACGAATCGCTCTTTCATTAATGCTGACGTTGCCATTCAGAGCCATTACCTGCCCCGAAGAATTTACTCCTAATGGCTTGATTTCCACCAAATCTAAGTCTTTTTCGACAAACAACCGGTACATATTTTCGATCACCTCGCTTACCGACTGCATCAAGGTACCTTGCAAACCCATTTTTAAGGCTAGTCTTCGAGCGTAAAAAGGAGAAAACTGCTCTTCTACCACCACGTGCTGCATTTTTTCTCCAGCTTCATCCCAGTCTATATCCGCTTCATTGCACCCCAACAGTATCGGGCGACATACAGCAGTATCTAAAACAATGGCTAAATAGAGTTCTTGTTCGATATTGTATTTTGCTTCAGCCAACAAGACTTCTGGTAATTCACCGTAAATCGACAGATTAAAAATATTTTGAGCCGTCGCGATGGCATCGATTGTAGTTTCGACAAACCTGACTCCGCCAGCCTTTGCTCTTCCACCTCCATAAATTTGAGATTTCAAAACTATTGGGTAGTCGATTTTCAAACGCTTTAAGTCGGTAGGATGATCGATTGTTTGGGAAGGTAATACCGGAATACCTATTTTCCCAAACCATTCTTTTACTTGATATTCCAATAATTCCATTGACACACACCATTTATATTGCTTGCCTTGTAGAGGATTACTGCGGTGCTGTCTAAAACATACAGCATACACCCTAACAATTAGCTTTAAGCTTTAAGCCCCAAAGGGAACCTTTAAAAACAAGCTGTTAAAAACCAGTTATTTTTCTGTTACTAATTTTATCCAATAGCGTAATTCGGGTAAATTAAAAAGCGATTCTCACCCCCTATTACCTTATAGAAAGTAATCTAGAATATCAGTAAAAATGCTTACATTTTTTCTAATAAGCAATTTTATTGATGAATCGCGATACATCTGATAGACAAAGCATCTGTGTAATTAATCCTAGAAATAAGATTATAAATTATCGGTAATAGAATAATCGTCTAATAGAACTATGTATTAAATTTTGAAACAATTTATTGCAGAATCCACAAGAATGCAAAATTTTATTATTCCCACTTTTAAAGGAAAAACTATCATATCAATAAAAATAATTTTTTGGGTAGGCAATAAGAGAAAATTCGGCAGATAATTAAGTATTTTCTCGGCAACCAAAATTAATCGAGTTATGCTGTTGTTTGCTTATAAATATAGGCTTGCTTGCAGTAATTCTACTTTTGGTAAAAACTCGTTTGTTGTGTTAAAAAAATGTACGTTCGGATTTTATATTGCAGCTAATTAATCAAAATTAGTTTTACCGACTCAAACAAACCTTAATCTCTAAAAAAAATATACGGAACGGAACGGTGCTTTATGACAGTAGCGACTCAGCAGGATAATTTACAATTGTTAGCGAACAATTTACAGGAACACTTGCGCGCAGACGTTCCATCTGGAGAATTCTTTGGAGTTCGCTGCGCTGTAAAAAATCACCAATTGATGATTTTGACTCAGCACCCTCAAGGTGTGGCAGTCGATACCGAAAATATTTTTACAGTTCTTAAAGAAGCACTCTCTAATAATTGCCGCGAATACCAACAAGAGAAAATAGAAATATTTTTACGAGTAGCCGGAGTAAAGCTTCCTTACTCAAAACGTTCCTTGACTCTGGAAAAAAATTACCGCGAGAAAAACTTAGAGAAAGCCGAAGAAGATTATATTATTCCTGATTCTTCTGCTTTAACTTATTCGCCAGTCAATGAGGCAGAAGATGATTTTAGTAAGTCTATAGCCCAAAATCCTTTACCCGAAGATTCCTCTTCAAAGTTAGAAGACTTTAATCCCAAGCTCGTTTTGCTTTCGATGCTTGGTGTAATGATTTGTGCAACTTTAGGTGGTGCATACGTTGCAACTCGCCCTTGTTTAATAACCACATGCACTCAACTCAAAACTGCTCAATATTTAGATAATTCTTACGGAGAATTGATTAAAAAAATTAACTCCGAACAAGATTTAGCTCGTTTACAAAGAAAAATTGATAAAGCAAACACCAACCTCCGGCAAATACCCGGTTTATCACCTTATTCTCAACAATCACAACAACTCTCCCTCTCCCTATCAGATAAATCCTCAGAAATTCAAAAGGTATTTACAGCTTTTCAAGCAGCCCAGATAGCAGAGCAAAAAAGTAAAACTCCTGCCTCAAACTTAAAACAATTGCAAGATAGACAGCGATTGTGGAGACAAGCAATTTCACCATTAGAAGTAATTAACAGCGATAGCGAACTTTATCATTTTGCTCAAGAAAAACTGAGAAATTATCGCGCTAACTTACAAGTTGTGAATGTTCTCCTTCAAAAAGAAGATAAATATAGTAAAAAAATCACCTCAGCTAAAGCCGTTGCTATCGTCGCCGAAAAACGACAAGTAACCGCCAGAACTTTAAAAGATTGGCAAAAAGTTCAATCTACTTGGCAAATAGTTGTAAATGCATTAACTCCAATCCCTGCCAAAAGTCCGGCATATTCAGATGCACAAAAATTAATTTCTGAGTATAAACCCCGACTATTAGCAGCAAAAAATCGCACTAGAAAAGAATTAATGGCAGGGAAAACTTACAGACAAGCCGTTAACGCAGTTTCCCTTGCCAAACGTTACCAACGACAAAACCAGTGGACGCAAGCAGTAATGCAGTGGCAAACAGCAGTAAGTTCGGCAAAACAAGTTGCTACTAGCAGTCTTTATAGTGTCGAAGCAGAGAAAATAATCACACCAGCATCTGTATCTCTCCAACAAGCCCGAGAAAAGTTAAGAATTGCTAATCGAATACAGAAAACTCGTTCGGATTTAGAAAGAACTTGTTCCGGTGAGATTCGCATTTGTACTTATATTATGGGTAGTCAAGGAATTACCGTGCGAATCAGCCCAGACTACGAGCAAAACTTGCAAGACAATTTATTAGAAGCCAGCACTCAAGGAGATACTAGTATTATCGATGGTGTAAACAATCATTTACAAACTTTGCAACAAGCTTTAGAAGCAATCAGCGATAATGCTGACGTTCCCCTGATTGTTTACGATGCTCACGGCAATGTGATTTACGAGCGCACGTTGAATTAATAAATGCTTATTGTTAACAGTGTCTAATGATTTTGATATATAGCGTTTTTTACTAGTTGCACCATCAAACCATTAACTGTTAACTGTTAACTGTTAACTGTTCACTGTAATTATGGTAATTCTACTTGTGGAAGATGATGCGAGACAATTAGAGCCTTTACACGCGGCTTTATCGGCAGTGGGGCATATTGTTGATGCGGTTGAAGATGGTGATACGGCACAGTGGCTAATTACTCAGAAAGAATACGATCTGTTAATTTTAGATTGGATGTTACCCAATGTAACTGGTGTCGCATTATGCCATCAGTATCGACAAGCAGGAAAAACCGCTCCCGTATTAATGCTGACTGCAAAAGATACTACTGACGATAAAGTTACCGGTTTAGATGCCGGTGCCGATGACTACTTAGTAAAACCAGTTGACGTAATCGAATTATTAGCTAGAGTAAGAGCATTAGGAAGGCGATCGCCACAATGGGTGGGTGATATTCTTAAGCTAGAAGATTTAGAATTGCATTTAAATACTTTAACTTTGAAGCGAGGAGAAGCCAAAGCCAAGCTATCAACTCGCGAATTCCAGTTAATGGAATATTTAATGCGTCATCCCAACCAGGTTTTGTCCCGCGAACAAATTGAAGATACCCTTTGGGAATGGGGAACTCAACCAGAGAGTAATGCTGTAACAACTTTGGTACGAAGAGTAAGACAGCGTTTAGAATCAGTAGGTGCAAAGGATTTTTTGGAAACGATATACGGTATGGGTTATCGATTGAATGCACCGAAGTAAGGGCATAGTAAGACAAGGAACAAGAAAATTATTTTGAATTCTTAACCCTTAATTGCGAACTGGTGAGTGCTAACTGTATGTCCGTTTTCAAACACGCTCCCCTAACGCTAACACTGATAACTGATAACTGCTCACTGATAACTGTTCACTGATAACTGTTCACTGATAACTGTTCACTGATAACTGTTTACTGACAACTGATGCTAACTCGTAGTCGTCGTCGTTTAGCTTATTTATTCACCCTTTCTATGGGTGGGATTTTGGTGACTTTCGCTTTTGTGGTTTATTATTTTTTGGTCAGAGAGAGGATACGCAATTTTGACCTAAATTTCAACAATGAAACTCAAAGTTATGTTTCTGAATTTAAGTATGCTGCTGAAAAAACACAATATCGAGTGGAGTTTGCAGGTATACCGCTTAAATCCTCTTCAGATATGCTTCCCGGAGTATTTGAATTTGCTTGCTGGTACAATAATAGAAAAATACCTTTAGATATTAACGGTAATTATTGTCCTCCACAAAATTTAGTTAAACAAGGCTTTCAAACAATTGTTAAGTTTAATCAATATCCCAATAATTCGGAAGAAATTTGGCTGCGACAAATAACTTCGCCAATTCAAGATGGGAATAATAAAATTGGCTACATTATTGTTGCTAAGTCTTTACAGCCAACTAAAACAAAGTTAGCAAAATTACGATTATATTTATCTGTGGGAGTACCAACTACGTTAGGTATAGTCGGAATTGTCGGCTGGTTTTTAGGTGGAGTCGCGATGAAACCGACAAAACGCTCTTACGAACAGTTGCAGCGCTTTACTGCTGATGCTTCTCATGAATTACGTGCACCGGTTGCAGCGATTTTAAGTAATGCTCAAGTTGGTTTACTCGCACCGGAAGATAATAGTGAATTACCTCGCCAACGTTTGGAAAATATCGTTGATATTTCTAAGTCAATGAGCGCTCTTATTGGTAATTTATTATTTTTAGCCAGACATGAGGGACGTTTGAATCCCAAAGATTTGCAGACTGTTGAAATTGTCAGTTTTTTAAATAATTTATTAGAACAATATAAATTAATTGCTGAAGAAAAAGAATTAAATATTATTGCCGAACTGCCATCTCAAGAAGTAACATTATCAGCGGATCCAGATTTATTACAGCAAGCTTTAAAAAACCTATTAGATAATGCTTGTAAATATACTCCTCAAGGAGGTACGGTTAAGCTAAAGATGTTTACTCAGCTGCGACGAATATCCATTCAAGTAATCGATAGCGGAATTGGTATTCCCGCTGAAGATGTACTGCATATTTTCGAGAGATTTTATCGAGTAGATAGCTCCCGTACTCGAAGTTCTGGCGGTTTCGGTTTGGGATTGGCTATAGCTCAACAAATAATCAAAGCTCACAACGGTGAAATTTCTGTAGAAAGTACAGTTGGTGAAGGAACGACTTTTCAAGTTTGTTTACCGTTGAGGAAGGTTTAAAAAATTTCGTAAATTTCTCTGCGACGAAAAAAATAGCCATCCTGTGAGATAATCAAATATAGAGATTAATATTTTTGTATAATGGGAATCTTTGCCTTTTCAAAAATTTTGCAAAGATTTCCATTATAAAAATAAAACTTTATAAAAATAATTATATCAGAGAAGTAGCACCAAAAAAATTCGGAGAAGTGGATAAGAATTTTCGTTGTTTTACGATATCTATAGGACTTACGCACTAATAACGTAAAATATAGTGTTCCAGAAATTTTCGATCCCCCAAACCCCCTCCTGTTGAAACTTTTGTCGAATTTGCTTAACTCTTGCAGAGAACTTATGCGATGAGACTTAGAATTACATTCCCAGGGATAATTCTTAACTTTGACATATTCATGTCATATTTGCCTGCAATATTAAAGCTATAGGGTAAAGAAACGAGTTAGCAACCACAAGAAATGACCCTTCCACGGATATCTAACTTTTTCTCCCAACCACACACACTATGTTTCTGGTTACTAGGAATATCTATCTTCTTAGTAACTAGACTACCTAAACAAATATTTTATCTAATTTTGTATTCTGTCTTAATAAAGAATAATCTGACATATTCCTGTCATATTTACCTGTAAAACTAAGATTAACAATAAAAATTTCTAATTCATTTTCTAAAACAACTAACTACTAACCATTAACCATTAACCACTAACCACTAACCACTAACCACTAACCATTAACCACTAACCATTAACCATTAACCACTATGAGTAACAAACTATCCTTGCCAAAATCCCTAGCTTATTTATCTGTATTCGTTGCAGGCGCTGCTTTTACCTTACCCGTGACTCAGTTATTACCAACTGAAGCTTCACAACAACAAGAGCAGAAAATCGCTCAAGTTCCCGGAAATACCAGCCAAGCTGTTCCCAGTAACTTTATCGCTGCTGCGGTAGAAAAAACAGGTTCTGCGGTTGTGCGAATCGATTCTACTCGTACTTCTGCCAGAGGAAGACGTTCGAGACAATCAAGCGGAATCGGTTCTGGATTTATCATTGATTCCAACGGTACCATCCTTACCAACGCTCACGTAGTTAAAGGTTCTTCTAGAGTTCGAGTCACTTTAGGTGATGGACGCAATTTGATGGGTGAAGTTGTAGGTTTAGACGATTTAACCGACGTTGCTGTGGTGAAAGTTTCCGCAAATAACTTACCAACAGTAGAAATGGGTAATTCACAAAATCTCAAACCAGGTGAATGGGCGATCGCCATTGGCAATCCTTTGGGATTGGACAACACCGTAACTGCTGGAATCATCAGCGGTACGGGGCGTTCTAGTGGAGTCATCGGTGCTGCTGACAAACGAGTTCGCTTTATCCAAACCGATGCAGCAATTAACCCCGGTAATTCTGGTGGTCCTTTGTTGAATCAGCGCGGTGAAGTTATTGGTATCAATACCGCGATAATTGGACGGGCTCAAGGTTTGGGATTTGCAATTCCCATTAATAAAGCTCAGGAAATTGCCAGTCAGTTGATTGCTGGTGAGAAAGTCGCGCATCCTTACTTAGGAATTCGCATGACTAATTTAACTTCAGATTTGAAACAAGACTTAAGTCGCGAACTAGGTTTAAGATTATCAGCCAATCAAGGTATTGTGATTGTAGATGTTGCTCGTAACTCTCCCGCAGCTAGAGCAGGTTTACGGGCAGGAGATGTAATTCAACAAATTGATGGTAAATCAGTAAAAACCGCAGATGAAGTTCAATTAGCGGTAGAAAAAACATCAGTTGGCGGTAACGTTCAAGTAGCAGTTAATCGCGCCGGTAGAAATGTAAATATCCGCGTTCAACCCGGACAATTCCCCGTTTCTCAAGGCTAATCGTTAGTTGTTAGCTGTTAGTTGTTAGTTGTTAGTTGATTTGGCATTGAGTAATTAAAAATTGTAGGATGTGTGAGGCTTTTAGATATGCATGGGCATATAAATCAATATTTTGAATAAGCGTCACGCACCAATAATAAGTTGCAACAACTAACCCAAAATCGAAAATTTCACAAACCAAATTCAAGGAGTAAGAAATTATTTATGAAACGCTTTGATGCTATAGCTATTGTTAGTACCGGCATCGTTAGCAGTTTGCTCACTTTATCATTAAGGGTTGCACCCGCATTAGGAAAAGTAGAAAACTTAATATCAAATGTTCCTCAAGAAAGAACATTACCCGTACAAAACAATAGTCAATTTCAACCTGTCGTCTTTACAGCCGATGTTTCTCCCAAAAACGTTGGTAATAAAATTAGTGACAACACCACAATATTAGGTTTAGCAGCAATTGGTGCTGGTAGCGCAGGCTTAATTTGGAGCTTCAAATTACGAAATAAAACATTATCGACTCAATCCGGTAGTCGGCGCGAAGATGTCTCATTAGAAAAAGCAAATCCGCGATTGAGAAAAGAATTGCTCAGATTAGTAGGTGGCGATATCAGAACAGCAAATCGATTAGTTGCTGGAATAAAACAAAGTCACCCAGGAAAATCAATTAATTGGGTAGTAGAAAAAGTCATTTATGATTTAGAGCGAGATAGGTAATTGGTAGTTGGTAATTGGTAATTGATTTTGTTTACTATGATTACTTCTTACTTCATGACTGAATAAATCGACCAAGAGTTAAGTTTTTCGTTCTTACAATCTAATCAGTTTCCTTGCAGAATCACCTTTGCTAATCGTTACTTAGCAGAGGTTTTTTATTTGTTGATATTAAGAACATAACTTATTCGTTAAATAAGCAAGTCGCTAGAAGTAAACACGACTATGTGACGAAATTGAAATGAACTTTTCAAAGACAAGAGATTTACGTGTCTACAAAACCTTAACCCTTAAGTAAAACATTATAATTTCGCTCAAAGAAACCCGGTTTCTATTTGTGAAAGGATGAATATCTCGTTGTGAAATCATAAAGAAACCGGGTTTCTCGCAGTGGCGCAAGATGTGAGGTTAGCTACAGTTATCGGCGTTGATAATAATTAAACATTCAACTTGTTCTGTCATATTCATGTCATATTGTTAAATCATACTAAAAATAATCAAGCTCAAAAGAAAGATTTGAGGCATTTAAAATGAAGTCTAAATTAATGCCAATCTTGGCTGCATCTACTATTTTTACTCTTGCACTTCCTTTAGCTGCAAACGCTTGTGGAGACAAGAAAAATTTAACTCAAGCACAACGGAATAAAGTAGAACAAGTTAAAAACAATGCTCGTTCTCAAGTAGAAGAAGTCTTAACACCGCAACAACAAGGAGAATTCCAAAGCGCTGTAGAAGACGGAAAAAAAATGCGTTCTGCTGTAGCTAACTTAAATCTTTCCCAAGAGCAAGAAACTCAAATTGATGAAATAATGCAAGTCGCTAAGGAGCAAAAAAAAGCAATTTATCGTTCCAACTAACTTAATCTAAGAACTAACTTTTTTACAACGTTATCAATCTCCCTAGAAATACTCTCAAGTGTACTCGATTTCTCATAGAAATCGGGTCTTTTTTTTCAGTGAGCAGTGAGCAGTTAACAGTGAGCAGTTAATAGTGAGCAGTTAACAGTGAGCAGTTAACAATGAGCAGTTAACAATGCTAATTTATCGCCATATTTGGATAAATTAGGCACAATTTGTCAAGTATTGCTTAACTATATGGTAAACTCACTACACTATTGTTAAGGGAACTTGACAAAATTAACCAAGTAAATTGCCCGATAGATGTGATGAAGGATAGCCAAATTAGACCTATCTTTAGTTTAAATAATGGGTTGTAGAAAAAAGAAACCTGATTAATCAAAACCAGATTTCTTAATAAGATTAACTGTTCACTGTTCACTGTTCACTGTTCACTGTTCACTGTTCACTGTTCACTGTTAACTGTTAAAACCGTTCAATTATTCCACCACCGAGGACTTTTTCGCCGTCGTACCATACGGCTGCTTGTCCGGGGGTAATGCTAAATTGGGGTTCGTCAAATACGATTCTGATGCGAGAGTTTTCTAAAGGAATTACGGTGACGGGTACTGGTTTTGAACGGTAGCGAATTTGTACTTCTGCACGAATCGGACTAGTAGGTTCGGCGATTGATACCCAATTAACTCGCGCTACATTACATTCTGGGTTTGTTGCTGTAGTGCGATCGCCAACGATTACCCGGTTTGCTCCTGCATCCAAACCAATTACATACAAAGGTTGTGGGGCAGCAATTCCCAATCCTTTACGCTGTCCGATGGTGTAGTGATGCACGCCATCATGTTCTCCCAACACTTTACCTTCAGCGTCTACAATTTCGCCTTTTTTAGGAGCCAAATATTTATCTAAAAAAGCCCGCATGGAGCCATTACTTTCTACCAAACATAAATCTTGACTTTCTGGTTTATCGGCTGTTTGCAGCTTATATTCGGCAGCAATACGACGGGTTTCGGATTTTTCTACTTCTCCTAATGGAAAGATAGAACCACCGAGTAATTCCTGAGACAAATCGTATAAAAAATATGTCTGGTCTTTGTTGCGATCGAATGCACGCAGAAGTTCGTAACGTTCGCTTGTTTGGTTGTATTTTATCCGAGCGTAATGCCCCGTAGCTATTTTATTACTTCCCAACTTTTCCCGCGCATATTCCAGCATGGGACCGAACTTTACAGTTTTATTGCATTGCGAACAAGGTAAGGGCGTAACACCAGCACTGTAACCAGTTACCAGATAATCAACAATATTGGTTTGAAAGACATCTCGGATATCAACAATGTGATGGGGAACGCCCAGTTGTTCGCAGATATGAGCAGCGTCAACCATACCTTCAGAGCAACATTGACCTTTACCCTTCATCAGCCAAAGGGTAAGACCAATTACTTCATAGCCCTGATGGTGCAAAATTGCAGCTACGGCAGAGCTATCAACGCCACCGGAAAGACCTACTACGACTTTTTCCATATCCGTATAACTTGCTAGGCTGTTATTTCTAAGTTAACACCCTTTGATTGCTACTATGATTTACTTCGCTAATTTAACTTTCGAGATTATTCTTGACAAAACGTAACCAAATATACATTTTTAATTTCAGAGAGATAAATTAAAATTTAAAATTTTAAATCCGAAATCTGGGGTCATTTAATCCTGACTCAATAGTCAACTCATAAGAATAATCTAAAATCTCAAATCTCAAATTTAACCAGTACTGCCATGCTTAATAAACTTCCCAACTTAATTCCACCTTCTTTAATTGCCTATTCATTGCTAGGAAGCTGTCTAACGTTTATTCCCATTACACCAGCAGAAGCCAAAACTCCTAACACACCTCAAAAACTAGCACAAACACAATACGCTCAAAGTGAATTCGATTTTAATTCTCAATACAATCCAAATTCCGAAAGCTACTTGGTAATTGTAGATAACACGGATTCTGGATTGCTTGAACGAGTACGTCTTGTGGAACCTACTGCTTTTGCAGGTGACTTTATAGGACGTTCTGTTATCCAAGCAGGAGTGTTCAGACGTTTAGATAATGCTGAAGAAAGAATTAGACAGTTACAAGCTTATAGTATTGGTTCTCGTATCTACAGTCGCACTACTGGAAGAGAAATCGCTAATTCTTACGGTGGGGATTATTCTAATACCGGGGGTGTATCCGATCCTATTGCCAGAAATAATAATAGAAGCCAAAAAAGAATGAAATATTATTATGTGGCGATTCCAGATAAACCTGATAAATTATTTCAAATTGAAAACCAAATTAGGCAAAGTGCTGGAGGACAAAACGTCGGAGTTGCTGTAAGAAAAGCTCCCAGAGGACCTCATGTTGCAGTCGGACCTTTTTCTGGACGTTTACAAGCCGAACAGTGGAATTATTATATACGCTCTTTGGGATTAAACAACGCTAGAGTTTATTACGGAAAGTGATGTAGATTTTGGAGCAAAAATTATCTTAATTAAATGGGATAATCTACTGAAAAAAATCCTACATTCAATTAATAATCTAAAACATTAAATTCTTTACAAGACTATAATCCAGGCTACCTTGGTTATTCATAGGAACGATTTAAAATCTGGTGCGGGAAAGTTTGAGCAAGCTAAAATTTGCCTCCTCAATTTTTCCCAAAATCGTTAATCCTAAATTACGTGAGTACCACTATGTTTAATCTAAAACATAGCCTTATTCTGCCTGGTTTATTTATATATCCTTTATCAGCGGTTTTCTTAGGGCTTGTTTCAATGACACCGATACAAGCCAAAACTCCTGGTAAATCTCAAATAGTCGCACAGCTACCACCAGGGTATGCTTCCCAAAGGTACAACCCTGAAGCAGATTTTGTATCCCCATTCATTTCAAACAATCAGAATTTCGCCAGTTATTCATCAAATTACGCAAGTTACTTAGTGATTATAGATAACGTTTACTCTGGATATCTACAACAAGTACGCTCGGTTGCTTCTGATGCTTTTATACCTCCTCAAAGACCTTCTGTTATTCAAGTTGGAAGTTTCAATCGCTTAAACAACGCTCAGGAAATGGCTCAATTATTGCAGCGTAGAGGTTTCAACCCCCGTATCGAAAGCCAGAATCCTGTAACATAAATACCCAGTATTCCCAACGATCCCACTCGTCCTATAGATAATAATAGCCAAGGGAAAAAATATTATTACGTTGCGATTCCAGGAAGGTATAAAAAACTATCTCAAATCGAAAATAAAATTAGGCAAAGTGCAGTCGGAAACTCCCTTTACTATCAAAGAAGAAAATCCCCCAGAGGCCATCACATAGCAGTTGGACCTTTTAGCGGGCGTTTAGAAGCAGAAGTATGGAACTATTATTTACGCTCTTTGGGATTAAAGAACGCTAGAGTTTATTACGGCAAGTAGAAATTGGGAATTGGGAATTGGGAAAAGCTAAAATTTTAACTGTTCACTGTTCACTGTCATGGTACTGCTCACTGATTAATGTTTGATAACCGAGAATTAATTTCCCAAGTCGCAGTTACCGCAGCCCAAATGCGCGATATTGAAGGGCGTATTTTTGCAGCAGGAATGCCTGTAGCTGCTTTGATGGAAAAAGTCGCAGGACTGATTACTCGTCGAGTTGAAGAGATTATCCTACAAGGGGAGAAGGTGAATTATTCTACCCCTTCTGTCGGAATCCTGGCAGGTCCGGGGCATAATGGAGGTGATGCCTTAGTCGTTGCTCGCGAGTTGCATTTTCGCGGTTTAATGGTAAAGGTTTATTGTCCGATTTCCAAACTTAAGGAACTAACTTCGCAGCATTTACAATTTGTCCGTAGTTTGGATATTCCTTGCTATGAATCCATTGAACCACTGCAAGATTGCGATTTTTTTATTGATGGTTTATTTGGTTTCGGTTTGGAAAGAGATATTACCGAACCGATTGCAGGTGCTATTAATCAAGTTAATCAATGGAATAAACCAATTATTAGCATTGATTTACCTTCTGGTTTACATACGGATACGGGAGAAATTCTAGGGGTAGGAATTCGTGCAACCCATACTTTGTGTCTGGGTTTATGGAAATTAGGTTTACTCGAAGACCAAGCTTTAGAATATATCGGTGAAGCTGAATTAATCGATTTTGATATTCAATATACAGATGTGCAAGCTGTACTAGGGGAATTTCCTAAAATCAAACGCATCACTACAGCGATTGCACTTTCAAGTCTACCTTTACCCCGTCAACAACTTACTCACAAATATAAAGAAGGTCATTTACTGCTGGTTTGCGGTTCTCGTCGTTATTTGGGAGGTGCAATATTAACTGCTTTGGGAGCCCGTGCTTCTGGTGTGGGATTGCTTTCTATTGCTGTGCCGCAGTCTCTAGTTCTCACAATGGTTTCACATTTGCCCGAAGCGATGATTATTGGCTGCCCGGAAACTGAAAGCGGCGCGATCGCTGAACTAAAATTACCTGGCAATAAAGATTTAAATAGCTTTGATGCTATAGCTTGCGGTCCTGGTATAACTGTAGATGCGGATTCAATTGTACGGAAAATATTAGATTGTTCTCAAGATTTACTTTTAGATGCTGATGGTTTAAATATTCTCGCGAATATAGGAACACTGGAAACTTTACAAAAACGCCAAGCATCAACGATACTTACCCCACATGCTGGCGAATTTAAACGTTTATTCCCCAATATCGAAAATATTCATAAAAATAAAATATTGGCAGTACAAGAAGCCGCGAAACAATCTAGTGCAATTGTTCTGCTAAAAGCTTCAAGAACTGCCATTGCAAATCATCAAGGTTGCGTTTGGATCAATCCTCAAAGCACCCCAGCGCTAGCTCGTGGAGGTAGTGGCGATGTGTTAGCTGGATTACTCGGGGGGTTAATGGCGCAAGCGGTATCGCGAAATTTAGCTGTAGAAAAAATGGTTGCAACTGCTGCGTGGTGGCACGCTCAAGCAGGCATTTTAGCTGCCCAAGAACGAACTCAATTAGGTGTAGATGCTTTCACTCTGACAAAATATCTGATGCCCGTTCTAGCAGCTGCGGGGAAATAACCAAAAAGCAAAGCCATTTGTACAATTCGTTAAATATTAAGAATTACATACCATGCGCGAGTGAGCTAGATCCCGAATTAATGGCACTCGCGAACTAATATATATACTCATTTCTTTTATCTGCTCGCCGTTCAGCAGGTTCCTGCTTTCTAGCTTGCCGAGCAACTGTCCAATCAAGTCTGTATCATTCAAACTTAAAATTGTCTTTGTTTCGGTTTCTTCAATCACCGACCACACATGGCGCATTGTAACTGCTCGTTCTCTGAGTCCCAACATAGCTTTATCATTCCAAATCTAAATAAAATATTTCATTTTTATCACCAACCCACGCTGAATGTCTCAACAAACTTAGATATATACCTCAGATATATACCTCGAATGCTACTAAATATCATGCAGGCGGGTTAAACAATCTAAAGAAAATATTAAGGCTTAAATCTTAAGAAATTATTAAATGTTGCAATACTTTACCAACTTGATGAGAATCTAAATCATAGTTTACATAAATAAATTTTAATGAGGTCAATGACTTCAGAGACCTTTAAGTTTTAAACGAGGATAGCTGATATAAAATCCTTGAACATAAAAATAAGCGTTAACCGGGATTTTATAATGGTTAGCGCTTTTTATTTATCAGTATTGAATATTGAGTGTATGCGATAACTTTATCAAAGTCCCAATTAGTTAAGCTGTCGTGCATTAAAAATGCACAACACTCTTGCAAGAAGGAAGAAGGGACAAGAGTTATAGCCATTAATCAATGCCAAACGAATATATAAGTTAAATGCGTAGCAGCTTAGCAGCGAGTAGCTAAGAGTTATTTTTAATAAGTATATTTTTAAAACTTTGTAAGCTTAGATACTCCGAATCATGCTAGAAATAGTTGAAACTAACCTATGGTGCAACTTTTCTAATTACCATATGACCGATATCAAGAATTTTCTACAGTTAAATGCTTCCGATAGAGGAATCACTCCAGGGTTGACGAGTTTTCTTGAAGATTTATATTACTTTTATCGACCCCTGAATCAAGGTACTGTTGCACAGAATATACCGGAGTTGGCTAAAGCCAATCCGGATTGGTTTGGAATTTGTGCGGTTGGGGTAGATAGTAAAGTTTTTGACATCGGTGATACTAGACAGAAGTTTAGTATTCAGTCAATTTCTAAACCTTTTGTCTATGGATTAGCTTTGGAAGATTGGGGAAAGGATTATGTTCTCGAGCGTATTGGTGTAGAACCGACTGGAGAAGCTTTCAACTCGATAATGGAGGCGGAGGAAATATCTCGACGGCATTACAACCCAATGGTTAATGCTGGTGCAATTGTCGCTACAAGTTTAATCAAAGGTTCGGATACACGAGAGCGTTTCAATCGCTTGCTTGAGATGTTTCGACGATATACAGGTAGGAATGTATCTATTGATTCAGCAGTATTTCACTCGAAGAAAACCAGCGATCATCTTAACCGGGCGATTGCCTACATCATGCTCTATTTTGATTTAATCGAAGGCAATATTGATGACATTATTAGTCTGTATTTTCAACAATGCGCTTTGAAAGTTAACTGTCATGATTTAGCAGTGACGGCGGCGACTTTAGCCAACAATGGTTTAAATCCGATAACCAGAGAGCAAGCCATAGATAAAAAATATGTCAAAAATATATTGAGTATTATGTATACCTGCGGTCTGTATGAATTTTCAGGTCAGTGGGCATACAAAGTTGGTTTACCGGCAAAAAGTGGTTTATCGGGTGCAATTATCGGAGTTGTTCCCAATCAAATGGGGATAGCGGTATTTTCTCCTCCCCTGGATGAGCGTAGAAAAAGTTGGAGGGGAGTCAAAGTTTTTGAAGCACTTTCTGAAAAATTTGGATTACATATTTTTAATAGAGATAATAAGGAATTTATCCCACAATCACAGCAGAAAATCCATTTTGTTGACGCAACAAGTCCGCAAAAACGAACTCAATCAGATATAAAGATTGAAGATAATATAGCATCCAAATCTTTAATTGCATTTTTACGGGAATTACACTGCAAATATTTGCCTTTGAAAGATGGAAAATCCTATGTCAGCGAACCTGATTTAGTAGATGTTAATCCCGATTGGTTTGCTATCTGCATCGCTACTGTAGACGGACAAGTTTACTGCGTAGGAGATTGGGAAGAATCATTTTTAATTCAGTCAATATCAAAAGTTTTTGCTTACGGATTAGCACTTGAAGACAAAGGAAGAGATTACGTTTTAACCAAAGTTGATGTCGAACCAAGCGGAAAGGCTTACAACTCCATCATTAAAGTGAAATCGAAATCCAAACGACCTTACAACAGTATGGTGAATACCGGAGCGATTGCCACTACAAGTTTAATAGAAGGAGCAGGTCCTGGTCATAAACTTAACCGAATATTAGAAATGTACCGCCGCTATATAGGACGTAGAGTTTTTGTGGATACACCCACACTTGTATCCGAACAAAATAGTGGGGATCGCAATTGGGCAATATCATATTTGTTGCGAAATTTTGGCATGATTTCAGGAGATATCAGCCAAACTTTGCATTTATATCTCCAGCAATGCAGCGTAATTATTAACTGTCGAGATTTAGCATTGATGGGAGCAACTTTAGCTAATAATGGCGTAAATCCGGCAACTAAAGAACGAGCCATCAATTCTATTTTTATTAAAGACTTGCTCAGCGTTATGTATACCTGTGGAATGTATGATTTTGCTGGAGAATGGGTATATAAAGTTGGATTTCCTGCAAAAAGTGGAGTTGGTGGAGGAATAATTGGTGTAGTACCCAATCAAATGGGAATCGCAGTTTTTTCTCCCCCTTTGGATTCTCGTGGTAACAGCGTTCGGGGAATTAAAGTTTGCGAAGAGCTATCAAAATATTTAGGGTTACATATTTTTGCTCAATAAAGTTGCAAGTAACGATTGAAATATGGACGATTAAGTAATTGATAAAAAAATTTAGTTTACTTTTAACTCTTAACTACAGCATTCCTAAATCATTTGTGAGATGTGAGAAACCGGGTTTTTCGGAAAAACCCGGTTTCTCACACCTATCTTTCTCAAGACTCATATAGGATTGCTATATTCCCAATTCCCAGTTACCTTTTATAGTGCAAATCTAAACAAAATCGAAAATATTTAGATAATTCTGATTGTAGGTACTAATGTTGGGAAAGTGTATTTAGCTGGTTTGGCCTATAAAATGCCAAATTTTCATTCGTTATTATTTGTAAGAAGGTATAGAGTATAAGCGGGTTAGCCATTAGAAACTTTAGAGTTGCAGGCTTTGATTAAATAGATTTGGGTGAAAAAAGCGTTAGTAAATTGTTGTATTTCGCTTAAAAAAGTAGGTCGGAGCAGATAAAAGCGATTTCCAAAGTAAAGTATTAAGAATGTAAAAGGAGAAAAGACATGACACAAGCTAAAGCTGGTGACAACGTAAAAGTTCACTACACGGGCAAGTTGGATGATGGTACTGTTTTTGATTCCTCTGCCGAACGCGAACCTTTACAGTTCTCCCTTGGTTCGGGAAATGTAATTCCTGGATTTGATGAAGCGATAGTCGGCATGGCTCCCGGAGAGTCCAAAACTGCTACTATTCCTGTAGATCAAGCTTACGGTCCTCAACGTGAAGAACTCGTTATAACTGTTGAGAAAGAGCAAATACCCACAGATTTATCAGTTGCAGTTGGTCAACAATTACAGATTTCTCAAAACAACGGTCAAGTAATTCCAGTTATCGTTACAGATGTCTCGGATTCTAAAGTTACCCTAGATGCCAATCATCCTTTAGCAGGACAACAATTAACTTTTGATATTGAGTTAGTTGAAGTTAATTAAATGGCGTTGCATAAATGCGGGATGAATTAGTGTCTGAAACTATTAATATGACCTTCAAAGTATAACTAAATCATCTCATGATTCAGCAACGCCAATTAAATAAATGGTGATAAGAGAGGATAATTCGTCAATATCCTCTTTGCCTTGGCAGCATCCCAATCAAAGAATAAGCTTTAACCCACATCCTTCGAGGATGTGGGTATATTAATCAAGCCACAGTCTTATAGAGTAGGGGTTTTTGATAACATTAGTTCATAACTAATAACCCCAATAAAAAGCCGATAAGTACTAGTAAAAAGCAGAATATGCCTGCAAAAATAAAAACTATTTTTTGAGTAATTGGTATTAATAATAAATTACTGTCAGATTTAAGTATCTCTTGGAACGTAGGAGAATCATTAGGAGGATTTACTACAGTTGGCGAACTTGGTGTATGCTCTGGCTGTGGTGTTGGAGAAATAATTGGCTCGCTAGTTATAACTTCTTTTGCAGGAGATACATTTTCTTCTTCTTTTAAGGATGGTTTTGGTAATTCTGGCAGTGATGTATTAACGCTTTTCTTTTCAAATTTACTTAGGGGGGTACTTATAAGATAAGGTTCGGAAAAATCTTGTTTATAACCTCGAAAATAAACACCAGCTTTTAATTCACCTAATGACTTTGCTGCTTCGTAACGTACATCTCTATCTGAGTCTCTGAGTAAATCAATTAATAAATTAGTAGCTCGTAATTTGTTTAATTTCCCCAGCGCGATCGCAACTTTTTCTTTGCCGATTAATTTATGTGAATTAGCAGCAATTGATTTTTCATCTAAATCATTATTTAAAAATTTATCGGTGTAAAAAAAAGCAAAATATTCGCGCAGTAATAAATGAGAAAACCGATAAGTAACTTGTTCGGTATTCACACTTTTAATCAACAAATATAGATTTTGACATAAACTCAGAAAATCTTCTATCTTTTCCTGGGGTAAAAGCTTGTTAAAAATATCTGGAAGAATGTAATTATCATCTGGATGCTCATCACTCATGACTAAGACAGAAATTTGTCCTAATATCTGTTTAAGTTCTTCTAATGAAAAAGCGATTGCAGTAAGATAATTTTGCTTATCATGTTCTCTTTGATAACTTTTGCAGATAAAATTGTCTAACAATTCTTGAGTACTATTTATACTAGCTAACTGTTCTAACTCATGTTTATTTTGTCTGTAATTGCTTATATATGGCGATACTAACACTGCTAATAAGAATGGTGTCCGAACCATCTTTCGTAAAGCCATATTCTGAATTAATATGCTCCAAAGATTACGAAAAAATTTGCTATCTTTACCAAAATTATATTCTAGAAAATCTTTAATTTCTTTGTTGTTTAACTGCTTAAGAATTACTGCACCATTTAAATTCAGTTTTTCGCCACCTTCCCTAGTAATTATTCTTTCATAATCTCGATTGCGGCAAGTTATAATTGTGGGATTACATCCGTATGTAGATTCAAAATCAGCAAATTTGTGCATAAAATCTATGCGATAATCGCGCTGTTTCGCATTTGGATCTTTAATACTACAATCTTTTGCAGGTAATTCATCTAATCCATCTAAGAGAAATAGAACCTGCTGAGCTTTTATTTTTTCTTCTAAAAATCTGGGATTGATTTGCGAATAAATATATTTAGCCTGATTGATTAACCAACTCAGAATATCTTCTTTTCCATCCCATCTACGGATTGGAGCAAATAAAGGTAAAATCGATTGTGAATTTTCAGCGTCTATATTTTTAGCAAATTTATTGGCAAACATGCGTAACAAAACTGTTTTACCAGCACCTGGTTCTCCAAGTAATAAAAGACGCTGTTCTTTGTATTTAAAAATAGTCTCTAATTCAGACGATTGAGTGCCTTCGGAGTTCTGGAAATGTACAACTGGTTTAACAAAATCTGGTTTTTCTTCAAAAGAACGAGAAAAATCATAGTATTTAAATTCTCCTTTTCTAATATCATCATCAAATTCTTGAATAAAATTTTCTATATAAATTTTGAAGCTGTCTTCTTCATTCATAATTATTTACTAAATGATAAGCGCCTTTTTATTGAACATATTAATTATTAATTATTGTCATTGGATTCTATTTCTGCAAAAAATAAATTATAGTATTCTTCCGTATTCAATCCGTCATATTTTGATTGTTTTTCATTATTATCGTAATCGGGATATCTTTTCAGAGCTTTATAAGCATCCGGATGTTGATTTCGTTGATATATTTCTCGCATAGAAACTTCAACATAATTTTCTTTACCTGCTCGACAAAATGACTGATAAATTACTTCCAACAGGGTAGTAGGCTGAATCTCCTCCCGTGATTGTGCATCATAAATGCGATAAGATTCTTTTTCCCAATCTAAGAATATAGTATTTAGATTACCTTTTAATCTATCTTCTGCAACTTCTTTCAGCTTTTTTAGTAAAGTGGTTTTTCCAATACCAGAATTTCCGTAATAAAGAAAAATATATGGTTGATAAGAAACTTCTGGAATCGTCAAAGAATCTATAGCTTGAGTAAATTTCTCAATTTCTTGGGTACGCCCTAGAAATATTTCACTCATAATCATTTATAAATTTAATTCATTGATTGCTGTTGATATTTAGCAAGTCTTTCCACAAGAGCAAGGGTAAAACAAACCTTAATCACGTTATCACCTGTTACAGCAGGTGGAGGTGTGGGAAGATATCCTCGATATTCTCGTATTTGTTTATCACAACCCCAGACTATTTGACTCTTAGAAATATAATCCCATATTTCGCCTTTTACTCGCACGCACCACTGTAATTGTTTTGCAAATTCACATTGTTTTTCTGTATTCCTCATATTGCTTTCTAGTTTTTCCTGGAGTTGCTCCCAAATAAACTTTTGAGCGCTCAATCCGAAGTAATTTTGACTGCTATCCATCCACATATCGTCTATTTTTAAAAGGATATTACAGTCAATGTTTTCTATATCTTCTGGTTGCAACCAGCCTCTTTCTTCTTGTGCTGCGGCTTGAAGTAAGATAATAGATGTCTCTTCGTCTGCTTCTTTCCATTTCTTTTCTAATAAAAGCTCGCGAAGTTGATTAATCCGTTGCTCGATAGGGATAGATGGTATATAAATACCTTCAACCAATTTTTCACCATCAGCATTTTCTAAAGCTTTAATGGTAAAGTCAAAAACTTCCGTCAACTCTCCTGAATAAAACTGAGTCTTAAAGGTTTCCAAACCTTCTTCCGAACTTCTCAAACAAATATTTCTGCTGTCAAATCCGATTTTATTAAGACATGGATCTTGCAAAATTTGACTTAGTTCTTCAGCAATATATTCTACCTGATAATTGCTAACTTCATCAACATCATCGTTTAATATTAGATTGAATTCAATCTGTTTCTGGGTTTTTTCAAATAAGCCTTTAACAACTTGAATTTGTTCGTTTGATGATTTATCTTCATAAGCTTTATCAATCAGTTTTCGGATGCATATTTCACCACAAGACTTTTCTAACTGAATTAACTGAAAAATTTGCTCAGATAAATTGCCACCACCAATTTTTTCATTCAAATTTTTATCTAAGTTAAATAACACAAACTGTTCCAACATTGCGGATGTAGGATAAGCACTCAAAAGAGCTGCTTGCAGTTTTTCATAAAACCAACCGTGTAGTTGTAATGCCATAGCTAATCATCTTTAATTTTGGTTAGAGCTAAATACTATTTTTTATATAGGTTTTAAAACATACTACTTCTGCATAATTGCAGTAAATCAAAAAAATATCTCAAATAATTGCACCATTATCTTTTAATCTCTTCAGAACAATATTTTTACGGATAAATATCGTTTTTTATTCCAAAATTCGCAGATATTCTCGCTTTTCATTTAAGAGCAAGATATGAATTAAAGGATGAATGCCAGGGATTTTGCTGCTTCCAACAACTAGAAAATCTGCAAGGTTATAGATAAATTGAAATACAGATTGCTTCGCTGTTTAAATCTTCTATACTATTCTTACCTTATATACATTTAGAACTATTCTCGATAATCTTGTTCCTAAAAACATATCTTGCAACATTCTCAACAAGCACAAAGAAACCCGGTTTCTCCTCCAGGTGCAAGATATGAATAAAGGCTATTACGTTGATTTAAAAAAAATATGCAGTTTTAATTCTCAATATCTATATTTTAATGAGATTGAATATTCTAAACTTGCCGTCCAAGTATATATAACTAATTTTTATTATATTCCTACGATCTAACGATAAATGTATTTTAAGTCACAATCACTTATTAAATGTATTATTTGTAACTGAATTAAAACACAAAAAGGACTTATAAATAATCCCCAAAAACTGAGAATTTTACATAAGTCCGAATTAACTATTTTTTATACCGGTATTCCCGAATCAAAATCTCTCTACATCTTTAAACCTTTTCTCGCTCATGGCTCTTGCAGCTTCTCCACAGGTACGAGGAGTAGGGAAAATCTTTTCAGGATTCGCCAACCCTTTACTATTAAAAACCTGCTTAACCCACTGCATTGTTTCTAAATCCGCAGCAGAAAACATATCCGGCATATAACATTTCTTATCCGCACCAATACCATGTTCTCCAGAAATACTGCCCCCAACTTTTACACATAGTTTCAGAATTTCTCCACCAACTTCTTCAACTTTCTCTAATTCACCGGGAATAGAATTATCAAACAGAATTAGCGGATGTAAATTACCGTCACCTGCATGAAATACGTTGGCAATTTTATAACCGAATTTCTCGCTTAGTGCTTCAATTTCTTGTAAAACATAAGGCAACTGCGTCCGAGGAATTACCCCATCCTGCACGTAATAATCTGGACTTAAATGCCCCGCAGCCGCAAATGCTGCTTTTCTTCCTTTCCATAATTTTAGCCGGGTTTCGGAGTCGCTCGCAGAAGTGACATTACGGGCACCATTTCGCTTACAAATTTCGATAACCCGTTGCTTATTAGTGTTCACCTCTACATCCAAACCATCGATTTCAACCAGCAAAATAGCTACAGCATCGCGGGGGTAACAGTTCATTGCAGTTACATCTTCCACCGCATTAATACTCATATTGTCCATCATTTCCATACCACCAGGGATAATTCCAGCGCTGATAATATCGGAAACCGTTGCTCCTGCTGCTTCCACGCTAGTAAAATCTGCCAACAGCACGCAAATAGATTCCGCACTTTTGAGAATTCGCAAAGTTATCTCTGTGGCAATTCCCAGGGTGCCTTCCGAGCCTACAAATATACCCGTCAAATCGTAACCGGGCATTTCTTGAATTTGTCCCCCCAAATCAACAATGTCACCATTTGCCGTGACAACTTTTAACCCTAAAACGTGATTTGTAGTAACACCGTACTTCAAACAATGCACCCCACCGGAATTTTCTGCAACGTTACCCCCGATAGAACAAATAATTTGACTAGAAGGATCCGGAGCGTAGTAAAAACCGGCACCGCTCACCGTTTGAGTCACCCAATTATTAATAACTCCAGGCTGCACTACAACCCGCTGATTATCTAAATCAACATTAAGTATCTGCCGCATCAGTGAAGTGACTATCAATAGGCATCCCTGAATCGGCAAAGCACCGCCAGATAAACCCGTACCAGAGCCTCTAGCAAGAAAAGGAACCGAATATTTATTACATATCTTCACCACCTCAGCAACTTGTTCTGTGGTTTTTGGTAAAACTGCCAAATCCGGACGTTGACGGTAACTAGCTAAACCATCGCATTCATAAGTAATTAGTTCCTCACGACGCTGTATCACGCCTTTTTTACCTAAAACCGCTTCAAGTTCTTTGATGATAGGTTTCCAGTCAATTTTTCGAGATTTTTCTTCAGTAAGCATGGTTTATTGTCCGGTGTGGGATGCAATGGTTTTATTTATAAGTCTTCTTACTATTTTTACAGAAGTTGTAAGTCTTACCCATAGCTTTCATTTTCTTTAAGAGCAATTACGTTACTTCAAGTTAAATATCTAGGATACTTATTTATCCTTAGTATTTTAAGATACAAATACTCATCATCAAAAATATTTTTTTTACAGGGATAAAAAAGTAATTAATAATCTTCAAAAAAGAAAATAAACATTTGTTAGTATAAACACTGTTTTACTTTTTCACCGCTAAATTTATCTAAAAAAATAAAAAACATTATTTATACATTATCTATATGTAATCAACTAACTTAATATTTTTATCGGGAAAATCTAATAAGCTAATATATTTATCGATGTCTTTATCATTGAATATATAAAATTTAAATTTTGAATGAAAATCCCATCTATATTTAAATTTTGTCTAAAGTCAGTTAGTTCCTGGCAGCGAATCATATATTATTAGAATCGCAATCGGTAATTCGGTAATTATTTCCTTACAAATTCGACATTAAAACGCTGTAAATATCAAATACCAAGAAACTAGTAATATTTGCTTAAAATAGAGCATAATCATTTTTATTTCAGCTATCAATTTTACTTTTGTCAACACTAAATCCCTTTTATTACCAAAATGCAAGTAGAAATTATTAATAGTATTCAACAGTTTGATAAATTAGAAAATAATTGGAATAATGTCTACATTTCAGACTCTTACACTCAAATATTTTTATCATGGTCTTGGTTGCGTGGATGGTTGGAAGTAGCTCCACACGACTGGTTTATACTAGCTATCAAACCTAAGCCCAATTCACCCTATATTGCTTTTTTTCCCCTAGCAATACGTTCTCTACAATGGGCTAATCTCAACGTTTATAGAGCATTACAAACTTGCGCTCACCCCATAGCAGACTATACAGGATTTCTCTGTTCTCCAAAGTATGAAGAGGATGCAATTAAAAATTTTGCATTGTATATTCGTCAAAATTTACAGTGGGATGTTTTTCATATCAAAGATATACAAGACTCCAGATTAGATATTTTCGTCAAACACTTTTCTCAAAGGGATTTTCAACTTACGAGCAATCCAGGTATAGCCTGCCCTTATATTCCTTTACCTGAGGAATGGGAAGAATACTTACAAAACTTTATTAGTCGGAAACCTCGCAAAAATTTACGCAGTGCATTAAAAAAAGTAGAACAGAATAGCGACTTCAAATTCACCAATATTGCAGATGATAATCTTGAAAATCAAATTGAAGTCTTATTTGAACTCTGGCAGATTAAATGGGGAAAACAGCCCGATTCAGTTTTAAACACCTATCGCAATGTTTTTCGACAATGTGCAAAAAGCAATTCACTGTGGATAGATATTTTGTGGGATAAAACAACACCAGTAGCCGGTACTGGAATCTATGTTGACAACAACAAAAAAGTTGTTTATGGGCAAATGACTGGTTTTAATCCCGAATATTCTAAATTATCACCCGGCAGAGTGATGATGGCATTTAGTATCAAAAAAGCGATTGAAAACCAGTTTCAAAATTATGATTTGCTTAGAGGAGATTTAGATTATAAATTCTCCTTATTAGGAGCGCATAAAAGATGGAATACCGACTACAAAATTGTTCGGAATAATTTAAGAGCAAATACAATCAGGCTAGCTCAATATTCTAAAAAGTTATTGTCTTTATCAAGGTAAACAAATGAACGCTGCATGAGGATAATAATGTATTTTATACAAAAAAATCACATCCTACGTATCTTCTTGTTCCTCCATCAAATAGATATCAATCGTTTAAAGTAGATTATATAAACCATTATTATTAGATAATCTATTATGACCAAGCAAGTTTTGATTGATAATGATGATGGCTTCTATATCCCAGATGCCAATCAGCTAGTCACTGAAGATGATACACCTGTGGATAACTTTGCATCTGCTAAACAACAACGACTTTTAGTTGGTTCTCTTTATAGTTCTTTACAAAAACAACCATTCCTTGCAGAATCCAATGTCGGTATTTATTATACGGATTTAAAACCAGCTATAGTACCGGATGTTTTCCTCAGCTTAAATGCTCAAGTCCCACAAAACTGGTGGGAAAAACAAAATCGATGTTATATGGTTTGGCGCTTTGGTAAACCACCTGAAGTTGCAATTGAAATTGTTTCTAACAAAATTGGGGACGAATTAGGAGAAAAACTAAGAATATACGAGCATATGAGAGCAAGTTACTATATCGTATATGACCCCACCAAGCAACTTAGTGAAGAAAACCTACGTATCTATGAATTACGGGGAATGCGCTATTATCAAACTTCAGAAACCTGGTTAGAACAAGTTGGATTAGGTTTAACTTTATGGGAAGGTGAATTTGAGGCCAGACAAGACTCTTGGCTACGTTGGTGTTACCAAGATGGTACCGTTTTACCGACAGGAGACGAACGTGCTTCAACAGCAGAACAACGTGCCGCCCAGCTAGCCGAAAAACTGCGAGAAATGGGGATTAATCCAGACACATTGTAGAGACAGGGCGTATTTCTACATTTCCCCCCTGCCAACCTTCTTCCTACGGTGGTACTTCCTTCTTTTATAAAGAGTGTAAAATTTTAGTTATAAAGTGAATTCTCTTGCTTGTAGACAGAGGAAAACGTCAAAGCAACATATTTCTTAACCACATCCTTCCAAATTAAATAAGCTTTACCATTTAAATGTAAACCGTCTGTGGTATATCTTGCATCTAATTGATTCTCAGCATCTACTAAAAAAGAAAATACATCTATATATTGATAATTGAATTCTGCTGCTAGTTTTTGTAATTTAGAATTTAATTTAATTACCTTATTGTTATCTTCATAAATATAGGTTAATTTATTATTTATCGGTAACACACTTTGAATAAATACTTGTGTTTGTGGAATTTGAGCTTGTAATTCTTCTAAAATATTTTTATATTGACTTAATACTTCTTCAATTGATTTTTTCTCATTCATAAAATCATTAATGCCAACCATTATAAAAATCTGCTTTGGCTTTGTATTGACAATTGCGTCCAGACGATTCAATATTCTTCGCGTAGTATCGCCAGAAATTCCTCGATTAACTATATTGCTATTTCCTAATAACTCTACCCATTCGCCTTCATCGGTTATACTATCTCCTAAAAAGACAATATAATCATTGGAAATTGGAAGTATTTCAAACTGACTCTTCTTATGCTTGTAATATGAGTTGATATTCAAATCTGTTTGAATATTTTTCTTGCCTATAGTTGAAATTTTGTTTTTTACATAAAATAATCCACCTTTTCGGGAAATAATCAAAATACCAAATAATAAAAATAAAATATTTAAGCTTGTAGAAATTATCAGTAATATCCTATTAATATTGTAATTCATTCTACTATTTTTACCTCTAAAAGAACTAGAAAATAAGCCTCGTTTATGCATTTAATTACATGCTAGTAATATCATTTTTATCGCTACTATTCATTGGCATTAAAGCAATGCATAGCTTAGATTAATTAAAATTTTACTGGAGTAGAATCACCGACATTGTCATTAATGATAAACTTTTGAATTCGCAACCAAACTTCCTCTAATAAATCAGGGGATTTAGTGTCAAACCATTCAATTAGGGAATCTTTTCTAAACCAAGTGCGCTGACGTTTTGCAAATTGACGTGTATGTAAAATAGTCAATTCTTTTGCTTCATCCAAAGAAATATCTCCAGCTAAATACTCCTTGATTTCTTGATACCCTAAAGTATTGAGTAAAGGTAAATCTTTGCCATATTTCTGACAGAGATATTCTACTTCCTCAACAAAACCATCTTTTACCATACTCTCGGTTCTGCGCGCAATACGACTATCCAAGTGAGCAACATCACAATCCAAACCAATTTGAAGAATTGGATAATTCGGTGGATTTTCTCCTTGTAAATCGGAAATCGGAGTACCTGTGATATAAAATACTTCTAACGCCCTCAAAGTCCGGACAGAATCGTGGGGATGAATTTTTTGTGCCGCAACACAGTCTACTTGTTGTAACATAGCGTAGAGTTGAGTTTGACCGATGCTGCTAAGTTGTGATCGCAATTCTGTTTGGGGTGCTACTCTAGGAATTTTCATTCCGCGCACGATTGATTTAAGATACAGCCCAGTACCACCAACCAAGAATATGGGGGGATTGGGTTGAGTGCTTCGGTAGAGAATATCTTTTAAGCTTTTACCTGCTACAATCTCTTGTGCTTGTTGTTGATAATCAGCAACCGTCATAGTGTTATTTGGATCGCATACATCAATTAAATAATGCGGTACTAACTTTTGTTCGGCAATAGTTGGCTTGGCGGTACCAATGTTGAACTCTCGATATACTTGGCGGGAATCGGCACTAATAATTATGGAACCACAGCGTTGAGCTAAAGCCAAAGCTAACCCAGATTTACCAGTTGCTGTAGCACCACAAATTACAATTAACTTTGTCATCGATTTTATCTATACTTTCTCCAGGTTTGGTTATTAAAATTAGACCCTAGATTTTCTCCAACTATTGCCAATTCTTTATTTACCATGACCCAAACTTCAATCTAAGACCTAAAACTATCTGCCTGAAAGCAAAAAGAAATAATTTGTAACTTTTAAGTTTTAATTTATAATCTTCTATCTAATAGTTTTTTTATAGCCCGGTTTTTCGGTTGTCAAAGCCTTCATTCCCAGTCATAGAGCCGACTCACAGTCTTACCTAGAAACAAAATTTCCGATTAATACCATTATCATGATTGGGCATAACCAGAGGCATAAACTTCACTTCTAATAGCTCTATATTCCCCTATAAGGCTTTTGTGTTAGAATCTGGGAGTGTTTTTGAGTTTTGAGCTTTTTTAGGCGACCTCAGCCCCAATAATCAGGAGATTTTCATGACGAGCAGTTACGATGCCGGGCAGATTCAAGTTCTGGAAGGTCTCGAACCCGTTCGGAAACGACCGGGGATGTACATCGGTACTACTGGTCCGAGAGGACTGCACCACCTGGTTTATGAGGTGGTAGATAATTCTATTGATGAAGCTTTGGCGGGTTACTGCACCCATATTGAGGTGGAGCTTAACGCCGATGGTTCTTGTACTGTAACAGATGATGGTCGCGGTATTCCTACCGATATACATCCTCAAACCGGAAAATCGGCGCTGGAGACTGTGTTAACTGTATTGCACGCCGGAGGTAAATTTGGCGGCGGCGGTTATAAAGTTTCTGGAGGATTGCACGGTGTAGGTGTTTCTGTTGTAAATGCCCTTTCCGAGTGGTTGGAAGTTACTATTTGGCGGAATAATAAAGTTCATACTCAACGCTACGAGCGCGGTAATGCTGTTGCTGAGTTAGCAGTTGCCCCTACGAAAGAAGCTCTCACTGGAACTAGGGTTAGCTTTAAGCCAGATCCACAAATTTTTACTACCACCACAGAGTTTGACTATACGACTTTAGCTAGTCGTCTGCGGGAGTTAGCATACCTGAATGCAGGTGTTAAAATTTCGTTTACAGATAACCGTTTGGAATTGCTCAAAAGCGATGCACCACGGGTTGAGATTTATGAATATAAGGGCGGAATTAAAGAATATGTAGCTTATATGAATAGCGACAAGCAGTCGCTCCATGATGAAATTATTTTTGTTCAAGGCGAACGTAATGACGTACAAGTGGAAGTAGCGTTGCAGTGGAGTACTGACGCTTATTCCGATAACTTGCTTGGTTTTGCCAACAATATTCGTACTGTTGATGGTGGTACACACCTTGAAGGTTTAAAAACAGTTCTGACTCGTACTTTAAATAGTGTTGCTCGCAAACGTAACAAAATTAAGGAAAACGAATCTAATCTCAGCGGCGAACACGTGCGCGAAGGTTTGACGGCAGTTATTTCGGTAAAGGTACCCGAGCCGGAATTTGAAGGACAAACTAAAACAAAGTTAGGTAACACCGAAGTTCGCGGAATTGTAGATTCCTTGGTGGGAGAAGTTCTCAGCGAGTATTTAGAATTTCATCCCAATGTTGTTGATAACATTTTAGATAAAGCGATTCAGGCATTTAAAGCCGCAGAAGCTGCTCGTCATGCACGAGAATTAGTACGTCGTAAATCTGTATTAGAATCTTCGCCATTACCTGGCAAATTAGCAGACTGTTCTTCTCGCGACCCAGCCGAATCCGAAATCTTCCTTGTAGAAGGAGATTCAGCGGGGGGTTGTTTTGATGGCGATACACTTGTAGCATTGGCTGACGGACGTTCCCTTTCTTTCAAACAAATTGTTGCCGAACAAGCCATTGGTAAAGAGCATTTCTGCTATACAATTCGCCATGACGGTACTGTTGGCATCGAACGTATTATCAATCCTCGGATAACCAAGAAAAATGCTGAAGTTATTCAAGTAACTTTAGATAACGGGGAAAAAATTGTCTGTACTCCAGATCATCGTTTTATGCTGCGCGACGGCAGTTATAAACAAGCTGCATCGTTAACTTCCGATGATTCTTTAATGCCGCTATATCGTAAACTATCTGATTCAAGCGAACCAAAAATTACTATTGATGGTTACGAGATGGTTTGGAATCCTCGTTCCGATTCTTGGTTATTCGCAAACGAATTAGAAAAATCTGAATCAGTTGAAATAATAGATGGGCAACATCGTCTAGC
Organism: Cyanobacteria bacterium J06633_8; assembly: GCA_039820645.1. Taxonomy (GTDB): domain Bacteria; phylum Cyanobacteriota; class Cyanobacteriia; order Cyanobacteriales; family Nostocaceae; genus Rivularia. The sequence goes on from JBCBPQ010000043.1 coordinate 34,472, forward strand.
AACAGTTAAACAACTACTCAACAAGACTTATTATCGTAAAACTATTGCAGTTCTCAAGCAAATTGAAGTTGAGCAAGGAAACATTGACTTAGATGCTTATAAAGAATTGCGCTTGCAAACAAACGATAAGTCTTTGCTACGCTTTGATAAATTCTGCGAGCGGTATTTTGAAGGTGATGCTAACAAAGCGATGTTAGCAGTTGCTAACTACAACCACCGTATAGTAAAAGTTGAGCCTTTGGAACAAGGTGTGGATGTTTACGATATTGAAGTTCCTCATACTCATAACTTTGCTTTAGCAAGTGGGGTATTTGTCCATAACAGTGCCAAACAAGGGCGTGACAGACGCTTCCAAGCAATTCTTCCTTTACGCGGTAAAATTCTCAACATTGAGAAAACCGACGATAGCAAAATCTACAAAAATAACGAAATTCAATCCCTAATTACTGCATTGGGCTTGGGTGTTAAAGGTGAAGAATTTGATGCATCCCAACTTCGATACCATCGCATCGTTATCATGACAGATGCTGACGTTGATGGGGCACATATCAGAACTTTATTGTTGACTTTCTTCTACAGATACCAAAAAGCTTTAGTTCAAGAGGGTTTCATCTACATCGCTTGTCCGCCATTATACAAAGTAGAACGGGGACGCAATCACTACTATTGCTATAGCGATCGAGAATTACAAAACTTGATTACCAACGAAATGCCCCAAAACGCCAAGTACACCATCCAACGATTTAAGGGTTTAGGTGAAATGATGGCGACTCAACTCTGGGACACTACCATGAATCCTGAAAGCCGAACTTTAAAAAGAGTAGAAATTGAAGATGCAGCAGAAGCCGATAGAATTTTTACAATTTTGATGGGTGACAGGGTTGCACCTCGTCGCGAGTTTATCGAAACTCACAGTTCTAAACTAGACCTTACAGATTTAGATATCTAATGCTTTTGGTATTTAAACTTTAAATTATTTATTATTAGCAATCAGTAAACAGCTAACATAGCTTTAAATTACTGATTGCTTTTTTATGTCTGTAAACTGAAGCCTCGTCAAAATAAAATTATCTAGAAAAAATATCAAAGCTTTATTGCTTGAAGTATAATAGTTTTATTTTATACTTATGATATAAGAAAAACTACGATATGTAACTTGATTGAACTACAATTTCCGCAAAAAAATCTCTTGGGGACTCCGTGGCGGGCTTTTTTACAAGCCGCTACCTTAAATCTATAAAAATCTGGGAAATCCTTTACCACACTAGCTTGTAGGAGTCCAAATTAGCTCGTTGGGGTGGAAATTTGGGCGAGATGATGTCAAAACGTCATAGATTTTACGAGTAAATCTCGCCCAAATTTCTAGGATTTCCCAGATTTTTAGCGAACAGTTGAACCCCTCGGGTTAAAGCCTAGGGACTCGTCCGTTCTGGGGAGGCTCGCCAGGACGGGAAGCCTTATAATTACCGTATTGAAATTGGGGCAGGCTTATTATAGATAGATGCCGATCTTCACGAGTTAACTTGTTTTAAAGCCTGCCCCTTTTTCTAAGGTTAGAGTCATATGCCCCATTCTTTAGGGTTCCCGGAACGTGACTTGATAATTTGAATCCACCATATAATTGATTTAAACCATAAACTAGTAAGCTAAAAAGTAAATTTGTCAATCTTCCGGAAGACATAAGGTGAAAATTGAACAGAATATCCAGCACATCACATTTATGATTTTTTGTAAATGTATCACCGGCTTGATAAAAATTGAGTATATATTACTGAGTTCAAATTCCTATCTGATTAAAATAGTCTCTCCAGGAATTTGATATACAGCGTTTAAAACTATGCTTTTTTGTGTAAAGAAGTATGGTGATGAACTTTATTTGTATTTGTTTTACCTCATGTTGCTGCTAATTAAATGGTGAGTCGATATAGAAAGGCATTCTGACTCAAATGATTTTGATTACAAAATCTATGTATCAAAGTCCAAAAATTTGTCAAGATTCTTAAGGCTGAAATTTAAATGGTGCGCTAAGGTGTAGTTATAAGCAAATAGATTTAATCAACCAGGTTGCTTAGATACAGAGAAGTAAATTATCTGTGTAAAAAATTGGAGGACTTTGTAATTTGGGATAGTCTCCCCAAACACAACGAGTATCTTCTATTCGAGTAGAAACAGTTTTGAAAAAGTCTCCCCAATTTTTTCAACTTGTCTAAGCGATACTGGAAATTGTCTATATTTTCAGCCTAAAAATAAGGATAGAAGGTATAAGTATCGTGAGTTACGATTACATCTTACCGCTATTATTTTTGGGCAGAGATTGCAATGCTTTTCCTGGCACTGTATCTACATTGTCTGTTTGCTAAAGAAGATGGCAATAAAGATGCATCTATGGCAATCTTTACTAAGATTATCTCCTTACGTTCAATCAAGATTGCTAACAGAAAAGTAATAGAAACAACTAATGTTACTGATAGCACTAAGTGTTAAAAGGCTGTAGATGTGTCTAAGTTCTTGTCGCTGAAGAATGTCAGTGTAATTAAATAAGGTTTGGGAAAAAATTACACAATATGCCTAAAATCTTCAATATGTTTTTGCTAAAACAGACGGTAATCCGGTTTATAACTTTATAAATGCCATGTGATGCATAGTGCAATTTCTGTGAAACAGGCTACAATCGGAACAGTCTTTCTGGAAAATCTTACCCAATTCATATTACTTTATATGTAATGAGGGGCGATGATTCGCAGAAAGTTGAATTTTTCTAAAAAGAGTAAGTCAGAAGTTTTAAGTAACGACATTAATCATGGTGTTTACTTTTCACAACGCCGGAAGTTTCCCGGAAATCATTGATGAATTTATTTACGCAACTTGTGGACTTCCTGCATAGGATAAGCAGTTTGTTGTTTAAATGAAAGTTAAAGATGGATAGTCGATGCACGCAGGAAACTGTAACAATGCAAAAACTTCCGCTAAGTTTGTTGAAAAGTGGGCTATTGCCCTTTGATTCATAGAAACGTTTGTATCGCTGTCTAGCAAACAGCTGTATTGTCGGAAAAACACCACCCGAAGTAATTGATTCTGCAAGGAGCATGAGGAACGCGGCATGAACCAGGCTAACAACGTACTCGAAAATATTTATCAACCATCACTAGGAGTGATAAATCAGCCCGAGATGGAGTTAGAAATCTTAATAGATGACGAAGAAGAAGAAGAAGATTTAATAAATGACGGCGAAGAAGGAGAATTTGTAGAAGCTGGAGCCGATGACGCGGTAAAAGCTGGAAAAGCTGTTAAAGGTCGTCGTCGGACACAAGCCAAGAAAAAGCATTACACCGAAGATTCGATTCGCTTGTATTTACAGGAAATCGGTAGAATTCGTCTTCTAAGAGCAGATGAAGAAATTGAACTCGCACGTAAAATTGCCGATTTGCTCGAATTAGAAAGAGTTGGCGACAGACTTGTGCAGCAGTTAGAACGCCAACCCCAAGAAAGCGAGTGGGCAGAAGCGGTACAATTGCCTCTGCAAAAATTCCGTTATCGCCTTCATGTCGGACGTAGGGCGAAAGACAAAATGGTTCAATCTAACCTGCGCCTTGTAGTTTCGATTGCTAAGAAATACATGAATCGGGGTTTATCTTTCCAAGATTTAATTCAGGAAGGTAGCCTTGGTTTGATTCGCGCTGCTGAAAAGTTTGACCACGAAAAAGGTTATAAGTTTTCTACCTACGCTACATGGTGGATTCGTCAGGCTATTACTCGTGCGATCGCCGATCAGTCTCGGACGATTCGTCTACCAGTTCACCTATACGAAACCATCTCTCGCATTAAGAAAACTACCAAGCTACTTTCTCAGGAAATGGGACGTAAACCCACCGAGGAAGAAATAGCTACTCGCATGGAAATGACTATTGAAAAGCTGAGATTTATTGCTAAATCCGCTCAGCTACCAATTTCTTTAGAAACTCCTATCGGTAAAGAAGAAGATTCCCGTTTGGGTGACTTTATAGAGTCCGATGGCGAAACACCAGAAGACCAAGTTTCTAAGAGTTTACTACGGGAAGACCTCGAAAAAGTTTTAGATAGTCTCAGCCCTCGCGAACGCGATGTTCTCAGATTGCGCTATGGCTTAGATGATGGTCGTATGAAAACTCTTGAAGAGATTGGACAAATTTTTAACGTAACACGGGAACGCATTCGTCAAATTGAAGCAAAAGCACTTCGTAAGTTGCGTCACCCCAATCGTAATAGCGTTCTTAAAGAATATATTCGCTAGTAGATTATTTTAACTAAGTCGTTGATTATTATTAACTAATAACAACCGACTATAAAAAAGGAAGCATCCTTATTTTGTAAAAAGCCCGAAGGCTTTATGCCTGGGGCTAAGCAATTTTGCTTATTTTGACGCATAACTGGGATGCTCCCTATAATAAGACCTA